>JADGOV010000056.1 GCA_017882785.1 Frankiaceae bacterium | reverse complement strand
GACCTACTACCTGGCCAAAGTGATCAAGCATTACGTCATCCGCGGCCGCCCCGTCGAGCTACTGAATGACGTGTCCATCCGCGGCACCGCATCCCAGGGGCTGGGTTACGTCTCCGGGCACGCCGGCGTGGTGGCCGGCCTCGCGATGATGACAACCCCGTACCTGGGGAGACGAGCCCGGATCGTGGTCTGCGCGCTCGCGGTGGCGGTCTGCCTGGCCCGGTTGTACGTGGGCGCGCACCTTCCGCTCGACGTCCTCGGCGGCGCCGCACTCGGGCTGGCGGTCGGCGCCGGCATGCGGCTCGTGCTCGGCCGCCCGGGGCCGTGCCCCTGAGCCGCGGTCGCCGCCTTCGCGTCCTGCTGGGCTTCGTGACTACCGTCGTGCTGCTTGCCGGCTGCTCGGACGGCAACAGCCCGGCGCGCAGCGGGGGGACGGTGCGGGTGGCCTCCTTCGATTTCGACGAGAGCCGGACCGTGGCGGAGGTGTACGCCGCGGCGCTGCGGCGGTCCGGGTTCCCCGTGCAACTGATCGACGGCATCGGCTCCCGGGAGATCGTCGAGCCGGCGCTCGAACACGCCCTCGTCGATGTCGTCCCGGAGTACCTGGGTAGCGCCGTCGCCTTCCTCAGCGCGGCCGACGGCGCGACGGTTCCGGCGACCGGTACGGCGCCCACCGACGCGACCGCCCTCGTCAGTCTGCGGTCCGCGCTGGCCGGCCGCGGCCTCGTTGCCCTGCACCCGGCGCCGGCGCAGGACCGCAACGGTGTGGCCGTCACCGCCGCGACCGCTCGGGCCCGCGGCCTGCGACGGATCAGCGACCTGCAGCCCCTCGCAGCCAGGTTCGTCTTCGGCGGTCCGCCCGAGTGCCCACAGCGGCCCTATTGCCTGCCCGGGCTGCGCTCACGGTATCGACTCGGCTTCGCCTCCTTCGCGCCGATGCCGACCCGCGCCGTCACGGCGGAGGCACTGCTCACTGGGGAGATCCAGGTGGGCATGTTGGAGACCAGCAGCGCTGAGCTGGCCGGCGGCCGACTCGTCCTGCTCCGCGACGACGCCGGGCTGCAGCCAGCGGAGAACGTCGTGCCGGTGTTGCGGCGCCGGGTACTCACCGACTACGGTCCGCGGCTCGCGGCGACGCTGGACGCTGTCTCCGCCCGGCTGAGCACGGCGACGCTCATCGCGCTCAACCGGGCGGTCGAGGTTGACGGGGTGCCGGCAGCCCGGGTCGCAGCGGCGTGGGTGACTCGGCTGCCGTAGCCCGTTCGACGTCGGCTCAGGCTTTGCCCTCGTCGGGCTTCGCCGACTCCACGTAGATCAGTCCCGCGGTGTGCGCGTCCAACTCGATCAGATCCGGACCCGCCGCTGTCTGATCCGCCTCCTCGTCAAGCCGCTGCACGCGCACGCCGTTGGGGGCCGAGGACACGGCGAGGCAAGTGCCGGGGAGCAGTCCTGCCTCGTAGAGCCGCTGGATCGCCGAGTCATCGGTCTGCAACGACTCCGAGAGCCAGGCCAAGGTGACGTGAACCTCTTCAGCGCCGGCCGCCGCCAGGAGGCTCTTCGGTGCCGACGGCGCTACTGTGACCCCCTCGGCGGCCGCCGCGGTCGGGATGAGGTTACCGTGCGGACAGTGCTGGGGATCACCCAGGACGACGGTCAGTCGTTGTTCGACGTCGTCGGAGATGACGTGCTCCCAGCGGCACGCTTCCTGATGCACGAGCCGCCAGTCGAGCCCGATCACATCGCTGAGCAGCAACTCGGCAAGCCGGTGCTTGCGCATGACCTGAGTCGCTCGAGCCAGCCCCGGCTCGGTCAGGTGCACCATCCGGTCGATGCCGACCTCCACCAGCCCGACCGAAGCCAGCCGTGCGGTCGCCTCGCTGACAGCGGGTGCGCTCAAACGCAGCCGCTCGACGAGTCGGGCACGCAGCGGGCGGACGTCCTCCTCCCGCAGCTCATACAGCGTGCGGAGATACATCTCCGTACTGTCGATCAAGCCGGTCACGGGGTGCCCGGTGACGACGCCGCGACCAACCCGCCAGCGTTCCGGAGCCGGCCGTTCGCCACCGTCCTACCCCATCTGCTCATCGGTCTTTGCTGGGGGTCCAAGGCCGCGCTCGCTGTCCTCATTTTCGTGGCCTATCTCCTCAAGATCGAGCGCCGGGGCCGCACCGCGCGAGGATGCCCCGTCGCGGCTACTCCGGTCGGCCGGCGCCGAGGTAGGTGCCGAAACTCCAGTACACGCCCTCCGGATCCCGGGCGGTGAAGCCCCGCGATCCGTAGTGCTCCTCGCGCATCTCCATCGTGATGGTGGCCCCCGCGGTGCGCGCCCGCTCATAGAGGGTGTCCGGGGTGTCGGTGACGATGTAGATCGAGCCGGTGCCCGGGCGGAGGTCGGTGATTGAGCTGTCCGCTCGGACACTACCGAGCATCACGCCACCGCCGCCGGGCCGACGCAGCTCGGCGTGCGCGATCGTGCCTTCCGTGCTGCCTTCCGTGCTGCCGGGATACACCGCGACGGCCTCGAAGCCGAAGGCGTCGCGGAGGAACTGGATGCCGGCTGGCGCATCGGCGACGCAGCGTGGGCCACATCACGGTGTGGGCAGCGGTGTCCGGTGCGGTCTCTGTCATTGCTGTCTTTGTCCTAGCCGGCGATGTTCTGGCGGTCTGTGTTCTGGCGCGCTCCACCCGGTCGGGCGCTGCTGGTCTTCGGTCGACTCGGCGGCTCAGCGCCTCATCCAGGACGGCGAAGCGCGCTGCCCCGTCGGGAGCGGCGGCCAGCTCGCACGCCTGCCGACTGATGAGGGCATCGAGACCGACCGTGTGCCCCGCCAACTCCGCCGACGGCAGAGCGAACAGCGAGCGTGCGCCCGCCGGGGTGAGGTCGAGTTGGACGCCGTACTGCGCGCCGTCGTGAGCGATCGCCGCCGGCCGGGTGTGCAGGCCGCTGACCAGTGTCGAAAACTCCCCGGGCGGCTGGGCCGGGTTGGGCAATGCCGCCAACCGCGTGGGCGCGCCGAGACTCAACACCACGGTGAGGTGCCGCGACGGCAGACCGAGGTGCCGCCCCGGCGCGAACCCTTCGTAGCGGTAGCCGCGATACCGGTGGACCAACGCCAGCAGCCTCGGCGCCGGCACGCCGACCTCGCCCTTCAGAACCGGAGCGAGGACCGACATAGCTGGCAGCCTAGAACCACGCTCTGGGCAGCTCAGCCGGGGCAGCTCAGCCCGGGGCAGCTCAGCCGGCCGCGCGGATGCTGCGGTCCGGCGGCTCCACGAACCGATGAACTGCGTCGCCGGTCACCACGTACCGCGCACCGCCGTGCCTCTTGGCCTGGTACATCGCCGCGTCCGCGTCACGCAGCAGGACCTCGGGCATCATGGCCCCTTCACCGGCGTACGCCACACCGACACTGCCGGTCAGGGTGATCTCGTGGGTCGGCTCGCGGCCGTAATTCACGACGAACGGTTCGCGCAGGGCCTCGGCCACACGCGAGGCGAGCTTCTCAGCCATGTGACAGTCGGTCAGGTCCTCGCACAGCACGACGAACTCGTCGCCGCCGAGGCGAGCCAAGGTGTCCCCGGGGCGCAGCACGGCACGCAGCCGTTCGGCGACCGCTACCAGCATGGCGTCCCCGGCTGAGTGTCCGTACGAGTCGTTGATCACCTTGAAGTCATCGAGGTCGACGAAGAGCACGGCGACGTTGCAGTCCGATCGCCGCGCCTTCGCCATCGCGACCTGCAACCTGTCGTGCAAGAGGAGGCGGTTCGGCAGTCCGGTGAGCGGATCGTGCAGGGCCTGTTGGCGCAGCAACTCGGCCCGATCGCAGGCGGCAGCCCTGGTCCGCAGATTGACCACATGGGCGGTTGCGACGTCCGCCACCACCTGCGCAGCGGCGGCGTCCGCTGGTTCCAGAGCGCCAGGCGTGCTGCGGTAGACGGCAAGCGCGCCCAGTGGAGCCCTGCCGACAGTCATCGGGAAGACACTCACAGCAGCTACGCCTGCCTCTGCTCCGGATCGACCCAGCGCCGGGTACCGTGTGTCGCGCGGCAGATCCGGAACGACCACCGGCTGCCCGGAGACGAACGTGTCGAGGCAGGGGCCTTCCCCCTGCTCTACCTGCATCCGTTGCAGGCGGAGCAGGGTGGGGTCCGAGGCCGCGACGTGGGTCAGCTCCCGGTGCCGACCGGCGAGCAGCACACCCGCGCCGACCACCGGAAGGATCTTCGGCAACTGCTCGACGATCTGGTCCAGCAGACCCTGGATGCGGCAGTCGCGAGTCAAGCTGGCGGCGAGGTCGACGAGCGCATCGGTCAACCGTTGCTGATCGACCATGTCAGCCTCCCTGGAGGCGCGGCCGCACTGGCGAACCCAACAGCGACGCAAACTTTACGTTATAGGAGCACTGCAGACTGTCAACATTGGGGTCACCCGGCAGCGAAGCAGGGCCCCGCCGATGCGAGAGCTAACGCTCCGGAAGGTCCGCACCACACCGTGCACATGCTTCAGCGTCGCGCTCCTCCGCGAGGCGACCGCAGTCCGGGCACACCCGGTCCAGCCAACACACCGGATCGCCGACCTCGTCCCGAGGCGCTCGGTCAGGTTCCATCGGCTCATTCTCCCAGCGTGCCGCCGACCCCGCTCGGTTGAGGTCGATGACCGCGCTGATCATGCTCGGGCGTACCTCTAGGGGCAGTATCTGTATCCACGGCTTTTTGCGGACACAACCAAGTTGGGCTGTAGCGGAATACGAATGTCAGCAGCTACACCGACGCCAGCAAGTTCGTCGACGGCAGTCACGCACTGAACGCGGGGCTCGCCGCAGCGTGAGGGCAGGGGGGCGCGGCGCATCTGCCTCAGCCCTCCGCGCCGTCGCCCTTCTGGGCTTGCTGGGCCAGGAAACGCTCGAACTCCGCGCCAAGCTCGTCCGCGGTCGGCAGTGGGCCGCCGGAGGCAGAGAGCAGGTTGCCTCCTCGGCCGGCGACGATCACGTCGTATTGGCTCTCCAAGCCGCGAACCACCTCGGCCACCTCCGGCGACTGGCCCACCTGAGCATTGATCGCTTCGTCGGTGGAGCGGGCAGCCTCCCGTAGCGCCTCGGTGGGCAACTGCAGTCCGCTGGCCTCGGCGACAGCGTCAAGCAGGCTGACCGCGGCCGTCGGATAGTCCGTCTGCGCCAGGTAGTGCGGTACGTGAACCGCGAAACCCATCGCATCGTGACCGGCCTTCCCCAAGCGGTATTCGAGCATGTGCCCTGCGCTGGCCGGCACCTGCACAGTGTCCACCCACGACTCTTGCCCCCCCAGCAGCTCCGGGCGGCTGCCATGCACGATCACCCCGAGCGGCCGAGTATGCGGCACGGCCATCGGGATGGCGCCCAAGCCGATTGTGAGCCGCACCTCGAGTTGCTCGATGATGTCGCGTACCGCCGCGCCGAACCGCTCCCACTGGACATCGGGCTCGGGTCCGGCGAGAACGAGGAACGGCACGCCCGCTCCATCGTGGCCACGGTGGATCGCCAGTCGGGGCTCGTCGTAACTCTCCCAGTGATCTTTGGCGAAGAGCATCGCCGGGCGGCGCGCCCGGTAGTCGAACAACTGGTCGGCATCGAAACGGACGATCGGCTCCGCTTCGGCGGCGGCGAGCAGCGCGGCCGTCGCCAACCGCTTGGCCCCGCCGGCATCGATGAAGCCATCAAGTGCCTCGATGAGCACCGGCCGGGCCAACTCGGGCACGTCTGGCACGACCTCGTAGAGGTCCTTCGGGTTGAGCACCGTGAGCCCTCCCATCCGCGAGCTACCCCGCCTCTACCGTGGCAACGCCGGGTACGGCTACGGCGTTCCCGCCGGCGGACGGTACAGCGGCTCCAGGGCACGGATGCGGGCCACGTACGCCTGGGTCTCGGCAATGTCAGGTATCCCGCCGGCCGCCAGGACCGCGTCGGGTCCTGCGTTGTAGCCGGCCAGCATGTTGCTGACAACGTCACCCTGCAGCCTGGCGACGATGCGAACCAGCGCGCAGTCGTACGACGCGGCGCTGTAGATGGCATCGATGGGGTCATACGGGTCAGCACTCCCGTCGTGGTCCCCGTCGACACCGAACCCGGCCCAGGTGCTCGAGAGGAACTGTGCGAGACCTTGCGCGCCGGCCCGACTGACGGCAGTGGGATTCCACCCGCTCTCCGTGACCAGCTGCGCCGCCAACAGTGCAGGGGACAGTGTCGGACATCGTCGACCAGCATGCTCCACGTGAGTGCGGTACGCGCTGGGCACCACCCCCGCGGGGAGGTGGGTACCACCAGCCGTGCCGGCCCGCCGGACCACGCCGAACACCTCCGCCGCCGCCGACCGCGCGGACTTGATCGACGCTGCGGCGCCGACCAGGCCGTCTCGGGCGGCGGCCCCTTCGGCTGCCCGGGCCACGGCCCCCTGGACATCGGCGCGATGGGCGATCGCGACGGCGGCGGCCAGCAGCGCCGACGTGCGCCCCAACGCGTTGTGCACTTCAGCGGCCCGCCGACCTGCTCGGGCGGCCAGAGTGAGCTGCGCGTCGGCCAGCCGGGTCAATTGGGCCGAGGCGGCCGTGGCCTGGGCAGAAAACACCTTGGCCTTGGCCCGGTCGGCGGCGTCGCCAGCAGAGATCACTGCGGCGACCTGCGCCCTGTCGAGGAGATCCGAGGGCTGGCCGCCGACCAGCAGCTCGCCGATGACGCCGAGTTGGCCCCCGGCGGCCATCAGCTGCTGCGCACGCGCGGTGCTCGCCTGCTGCTGTTGTCGGGCGTCGGTGAGGATCAGCTCAAGGCGGTGCTGGGCTTGTGCTTGGGCACTGGCTACCTGGCCCAGCCTGGTCGCCGTGTCCCGCGCCGCCTGCGTCGCTAGAGACGCGGCCTCCCGCAGTCGGCCCACCTCGCCGGCGAGCGCCGCGGCCCGGGCATATGCCGCGTCGATGCGCTGGGACAGGGACAGCGTCGGGACGGGGGCCGCGGGGGATGGAGCGGTCGGGGTGGCCGCGGCGGTGACCGGGGCGGCCACGATCGAGATGGCGACCCCGAGCGCGCAACCAGTGGCCAGCCGGACGGTGCAGCGGGACAACGGGCGCACGCTGACCGCGTCGGCCGAATGGGTGACGGGCTTGAGAGCACCGGCCCCCTCGCCGATCGCGGCCCCATCCCTCGCCGATCATGCTCGAACGTGCGTTGGCTGCGCCGATCATGCGAGAAGGTACGTTCCAGGTCGCCGCGAAACGCGCTTTTGAGCATGATCGGCGCGCAAGGGCGACAGCATCGACGTGACCAATGCCGAGCATGCCGCCCGGGGATCGTCGCTACTCCCGAGGAGGTGGCCGAGTTGTTGGGCGAACGCGGAGCCACGATTGCCGAGGCGCTACCCACGCTGACCGGGGAAGACCTCGCCGTCGAAGTGACGTTCAGCGATCGGCTGCTGCCGGCCAATCTGGTGGCGGAGGCCATTGTGCGACGGACTGAACCACTTCACGAGCGTCACGTTGGCTGTCAGCGGCGACGGAGGGGCCTGAGGAGCACCCCGCAGCCCGATAGCGCCGGCCCGAGTAGGTGGGCCACAATCTGCGGATGATCCCTGCTGTGGAACTGCGCCGGATGATCAATGGGTACCAGGTGTCCCAAGCACTGCACGTGGCGGCCACGCTCGGTCTGTCCGATCTGCTCGCGGACGGGCCGCGTTCCGTCGCCGATCTCGCCGCTGCCACGGGCACCGACGAACGGACGTTGCTGCGACTGCTGCGCGCGTTGGCGTCGGTCGGCGTGTATGCGGGCGGGGAGGAAGGGCGGTTCACCAATACCGAACTCGGCGAGGCGCTGCGCTCGGACGCACCGCGGTCGGTCGCGGGCTGGGCTCGGTTGATCGGCCGGCCGTACTACTGGCAGGCGTGGGCGAGCCTTGCACAGAGCGTGCGAACCGGTGAGAACGCTTTCGCCGCCACGCACGGCAGGTCCATCTGGGAATACCGGGAGCAGCACCCCGACGAACTGGTGATCTTCGATCGGGCGATGACCGCCTTGTCCGGTGCCGTCGCCGGGGCCGTCGTCGAGGCCTACGACTTCGGCCGGTTCGGCACCGTCGTCGACGTCGGCGGAGGCCGGGGCGGTCTTCTCGCCGCGATTCTCGCGCGCTACCCGTCAGTCCTCGGCGTGCTGTTCGACCAGCCCGGAGTCGTCGCCGAAGCCAACCAGATCCTCGAGTACGCCCGCGTGGCCGACCGGTGCGCGGTCGCCGGTGGCAGTTTCTTCGACGCGGTCCCGGAAGGGGCGGACGCCTACCTTCTCAAGGCGGTGATCCACGATTGGCCGGACGCCGAGGCTGTCGCCATCCTGGGCACCTGCCGTCAGGCCATTCCCGAGCACGGCACGCTGCTTCTGGTGGAGCAGCTTCTCGGCGAGGGCCCGGACCCCAGCCGCACCGCCTTCTCCGACCTGAACATGCTTGTCGCGCCGGGGGGCAAGGAGCGCACCCTCGACGAGTACGGCAGCCTGCTCGGCGCTGCCGGCTTCCAGCTCGGGCGGGCCGCGGCCACCGGGACCGATGTGTTCGTGATCGAGGCAACGCCGGAGTAGCCAGCCCGCTGCCGGCGCCATCGCGGCGCCGTCTCGCGAGGGGACAAGTACCGCCGGCCGATGCGAGGGCGACTCTCGTCGTGCCGCAGATCGTCAGACTTCCCAGCCCGGACAGCTGTCACCGCAGGCGGCAGTGTCTTCAACGCCAAGGTGGCTGGCCGGGGCGCACCGACCGGCTGGAGCGCCCGCCACCGGCCGTCTCCGGCACAGTGTGCTGGTGGACACCAGTCAGGCACCGTTGGCAGCCGCGTACGAGGCGGCACTGAGGGCGGACGTCGCGCCGTTCATCATCCCGGGACATAAGCGTTCTACCGACCTGCTCGGTTCGGTCGTGGCCGGTGACGTGCCGCTCTTCGCCGGTCTCGACACGCTCCGACTGCAGCACGGCACGCTCGCCCACGCCGAAGCCCTGGCCGCCGCGGCCTGGGGTGCCGATTGGTGCCGTTTCTCGGTAGCCGGCTCCACCCACGGCAACCAGGCGCTTGCCCTGGCGGTTGGCCAGCCCGGTGACACGGTGATCGTGACGCGGGCACTGCACCGTTCGCTGCTGTTGGGGTTCGTGCTGGCCGGGCTGGTCCCGGTGTGGTTGCGCCCACAGATCGATCCGCTGAGCGGGTTACCGCTCGGCGTGCGAACGGCTGACGTGGCGGCGGCGTTGGCGGAGCATCCGCGGGCCCGTGCGGTGTTCCTCGTCGAGCCCTCCTACGTCGGGACATTGTCCGACCTGCCGGCCATCGCACGGGTCGCACACCAGTCCGGCGTACCGGTCGTGGTCGATGCGGCCTGGGGTGGGCATCTGGGCTTCCACCCGGCGTTGCCGCCGCACGCCCTGGCAGCGGGCGCGGACGCCTTCGTGACGAGTGCGCACAAGATGCTGCCGGCCTATACCCAGGCGGCGCTGGTGGTGGCCAGGACCGAGCGGTTGGACGCGCAGCGCCTCGAGCGTGCGTTCGACGCCACGCACACGACGAGTCCGGCCGGGTCGATCCTGGCCAGTATCGACGCCGCGCGGGCCCTGTTGGTCCACGACGGCGAGCGCCTCCTCGGACAGACCATCGACCTCGTTGCCGGTGCCCGAGCCGCCCTGGCCCGGGTCCCCGGGGTCCTGGCACCAGGTGCGTCTGGCTCGGCCGCCCCCTTCATACCGGACCGCTTCGACGCGACCAAGCTGGTGGTCCAGGTGGCGGGAACCGGCGCGTCGGGTCTTGATCTGGAGGATGACCTGGTCGAAGCCGGATTGCCGGTGGAGATGGCCGACCGGGACACGCTGGTCGCTACGGTCACCATGGCCGACAGCGCCGAAACCGTCGACCGTTTCGTCGGGGGGCTGACCGCGGCAATCGAGCGGCGGCGCGGTCAGCCGCGCCCCAGGGCGGTCTCGGTGGCCTGGCAGGTGACGCCCGAGCCGGCCTGCCCGCCGCGGCAGGCCTTCTTTGCCGACCGCACAGCGGTGCCGATCCTCGCGGCAGTGGGGCGAATCGCGGCGGAACTGGTGGCGCCATATCCGCCCGGGGTTCCGGTCATCGCACCGGGTGAACGGATCGGCGTCGATACCGTCGCCGCTCTGCAGGCCGCGGCGTCGGCCGGAACGAGAATCGCCTACGCCGCCGACCCGACCCTGCGGACCCTGCTGGTGCTGGACGAGGCCCCGCACCGATGACATGCGGGCGGCCGCGCGGCGGCGATCGGGCACCGGGAGGGCGGAGTAGTCCACCATGCACAGACATTGGCATGTGTAGGTGAGCCCTCCGGGCCCGACCGTCGGCTACGGCCGAACAAGGAGCAGCGCGGCAACCAGCACGCCGACAACGATGACGACGTAGCGGAGAACCGGCCCGGGGATGCGGCGGCCGAGGACGGCGCCGATCTGCCCGCCGACCACGGCACCGGCGGCGATCAAGGTAGCCGCCGCCCAGTTCACCTGGGACACCATGATGAACAGCACTGCTGCCACACCGTTGACCAGCGCCGCCAACACGTTCTTCGCCGCATTCAGCCGCTGGAGGTGGTCGTTGATGGCCAGGCTGAGGAAGGCGAGCAGCAACACGCCTTGCGCGGCACCGAAGTAGCCCCCGTAGATCGCCGTCAGGAACACCAGCAGCGGCAGGACTCCCCGGCCGCTGAGCAGAGGTCGCTCCGGATGGCTCCCTCGCCCGGCCAGTCGGGGCTGCGCCGCCATCAGCGCGCAGGCCAGCAAGATCAGGTACGGGACCAGCGCTCGGAAGGTACCCGGCGCGATGAGCAGCAACACGGCGCCGGTGACGCCGCCGAGTACAGCCATCGCGCCGAGGCCGAGCAGCCGTCGGCCCTGCCCGGCCAGCTCCCGCCGGTAGCCGACGGCTCCGCTGATCGAGCCGGGCACCAGTCCCACGGTGTTCGACACGTTGGCAACCAGCGGTGAGTAGCCCAACGCGAGCAGCGTCGGAAAGGTCAGCAGCGAGCCGGAGCCGACGATCGTGTTGACCGCGCCGGCCACGGTTCCGGCGCTGACGATCGCGAGCGCTCCCCACAGGGTCACACCGGCCACGCCATAGCCTGGTCCCCTCTCGGCGGATGCGGTTGCCCGACACCGGGCAGCGCGGATGCTCTCCGGCACCATGCCAGCGGGGGGAGGAGGACCGTGCCCGCTTTGGCCTTTACCGCCTCGACCTCGCCGGCCGCCCGAGGCGCGATCGACGCACCGCACGCCGTGCTCGCGCTGCCCCCGGACCGACCGCCGCCGAGGGTCTTCGGCATGCACTGCGGCACGGTGGGCTTCCTGCTCAACGACCTCACGGCCCGGGAGGGGTTGCTGATGCGACGCCTCGGTGAACAGACGGCCAGCATCCGGGTCAGCGTGGACGGCACGCTACGCCTCGAGGAGTTGCGCGGCGCTGGTGGCCACCGAGATCGGCTCCACGGCCTACAACCATTCCGCGCACGGGCCGATCCTGCCGGTCGGAGCCGGCCTTCGCGCCCTCACCCCCATCTCGGCCATGCGTCCACGGCGCTGGCCGGGCGCCCTGATCCCGCAGACCTCGGTCATCCACTTCGAGGTGATGGAGCCGGCCAAGCGGCCGGTCAGCGCGAGTGCTGACCAGCGGGGATCCGTGTCGGTGGGCTCGGTGGAGATCTCGTCGGCGGCCGATCGCAGCATACGGTTGCACTTCGACCCCCATCGCCGCTGCTCGAGCGGGTGACCCGCGAGCAGTTCCACCGCTGAGCGTCATCCGCGTCCACCTCGACGTGGTGCTGGTCACATGAAGGCTGCGGCGGAATGGGCACGGCCGGTAGCGCGTCGCTGCTAGTAGTGCCGGGTACCGACAGGCGTCGGCGCCCGGGCATCGATGATGGGAAGGCGGTTGGCGGTGATGGTCTGGTGACAGAGCACGGCCAGTGGGAAGACGACACGATGCCTCTCGCCCGACCGCTGGAGGACACCCTCGAGTTGCCCGTCGTATCGGACCCGCAGCCGCCCCCACAGCCGGTCCAGCAGCCGGCCCCACGGCCGGTCCCGCCGGAGCAGCCGCCCCCATCGCCGGCTGACCTTCAGCCGACGGAGATGCTGCAGCCCGTCGCGTACGCGCCTCCGCTGCGCCCGGCGCCCGAGCAACCACGACAAGCGCGTCGCCATCATGGCGGCCGGTGGATCGCCGGGGTGCTCAGTGTGCTGGTCCTGGTGAGTGTCGCGGTGGTCGGTGGTCGCCTCGCGAAGGACTCAGGCCGTTCCGGCGGGTCAACCGGGGCTCCGCTGAGCGTGCAGACCGTCCGTAGCGTCGACCCCTCGGGTGGGAGTGGGCTGCACCAGACGGGTTCCTCGGGTGCGACAGTCTGGCGGACCCAGCGCTACCGCAGCGCGGAGTTCGGCAACCTCAAGCCGGGCGTGGGCCTGCTGCTCGACCTCGGTCGGCGACAGCGGGTGGCCACCGTCGGCGTTACCTCCGACGTGCCAGGTACCACGGTCGAACTTCGGGCGGGGGACTCGGCAAGCTCCACCCGACGTGGGAACACTCTCGCGCGGAAGGCGTCGGCAAGCGGGGCCGTCACGTTGCACGGATCGGACGGCGGCCGGCATCGGTACTGGCTGATCTGGATTCCCCGGCTGGGCAGCGACGGCAACGGCTACCTGGCTCAGCTGCGGCGGATCACGGTCTCCGGCTGATCCTCGCCCTGCGTCTCGGCTGCCCAGCCTGGGTGTTCCCGACGGGCCCACTCCAGCGGCACCGAGCCCGTCCGCATCCCCTGCCGCGCGACGGGATCCCGCTGTGCCATCCACAGGTGACCGAGAGCCACGGCAGCCACGCCGTAGGCCAGCCAATCATGGACCAGCGTGGCGCCGGTGCGCAGGGACAGCGGCCAGGCGTGCCCGTATCGCATGAGCAACCCGGTGCCCAACATCACCAGGATGGCGCCGATCGTAAAACTGGCGTTGAGCTTCTGGCCGGCGTTGAACTTACCCACCGGGAGCCGACCGCTGCGGCGTTGGCGATCCCTCAGCCACGCCCAGTCGCTGGGGGCGAAGCGATTCATTCGACGGACGTCCTGCCGGAAGGCGCGGGAGAGATAGCCGACGATCACCGGCACAGGCAACGCGATGCCGGCGTAGACGTGGACGGCTCTGACCACCGTGCGCCGCCCGACCAGTTCCGACAGCGGCCCGACATAGAGCATCGCGGCAGTGAGGAGGCACAGTCCCAGCAGCACGGCGGTGCAGCGGTGCACCCATCGTTCGGCGAAGGTGAAGCGCAGCAACGTCCCGGAGCGCGTCGGGCCGGGGCCGGAAGCCGGTTCGCCGGACGAGGTCGGGTGCCGACTCATGTGCCCGTCATGTGATAGGGGCATCCTGCTGGCCGTTGGAACGGCCCACCCAAGCGTCGGTGTCGTAGCCGCGGTGCTCCCAGTAGCCGGCCTGCACCGAGGACGTCAGCTCGATACCGGCCAGCCACTTCAACGACTTGTAGCCGTACATCGGCGCCACGTACAGCCGAACTGGGCCGCCGTGGTCCCGCGTCACGGGACGATCGAGCATCGTGGTAGCCACGAGAACGTCCCGGCGGCGGCCCTGGGCAAGGGTAAGGCTCTCGCTGTAGGAACCGTCGAAGGAAGTGAAGCGCACCGCCTGTGCTCGAGGCGAGACACCCACCGCGTCCAGCAGGTCGGGCAGGGCCACGCCGGCCCAGTGGACCCTCGGCACCCGCCACCCCGTGACGCACTGGAAGTCGCGGATCAGCCGGGTCTGTGGCATGCGGTGCAGGTCGTCGAGGGTGAAGGTGGCTGGACGATCGACCAGGCCGCGTACCGTCAGCCGGTAGCCGGTCGCCGTTCGATGCGGCACCGTCCCGGTGACCGAGTAGAAGCGGAAGCCGGCACCTGCCGGCAGAAGCGACGTGAGCCCCGTCGGGTCACGGCTCTGAATCGGGGCCAGCACGCGCGATTCAAGATCAGCCAGCCTGCGTCCGGTCACGACGCCCACCGCACCGAGTCCGAGCATGCCCAGGACGACTCGCCGCCCCACCGGCGTGCCCTCCTCGCGCACCTCTCCATAGTGCGCCCATGTGGGTCAACCCCAGGGTGCATCGGTCCCGAAAGCGGAACGACCCCGCGGGCAGCGGTTAGCGTTGACGGGTGACTCCCGACGAGGCGCTGACGGTGGCCGCCACCGTTGTGCGCCGCGACCTGGAGCGAACGGGGCGCTGTCGGCGTCGGGCGCTGCGCGCCCTGGAGGAGTCCCTGCAGCATCGACAGTGGTGGGTGACGGAATGGCCCGAAGGCGCCGACCATCTGCCCGGTCTCGTCGCCCAGGACGTGCAGGAAGCCGTGCATGCCCAGCTGGACGCGGACTGGCCACCCTGCCCGGAGCACCGAGATCACGCGCTGTTCGTGGAGCCGGACCTCGGACCCGACTCGTTCTGGGTCTGTCACCGGACCGGTCTGCCGATCGCCACGCTGGGTGGGCTCTGACCCCGAAATGTAGCCCCTCATCGCCGACCGGCCAGAGGTGACCGCGCGCGTGCGCCGACTAGGCGTCGGGCGCCAGACCGTTGACAACCATGAATCGTTCGATCATGGCATTGACCTGTTCCGGCACTTCGAGCTGGTTGAAGTGGCCAGCTCCGACGGTCTGGCCGATGGTGATCGTCGGATAGGCCGTACGCAGATCAGCCGGGGAGTTGATCGGGACCGCCGACCCGATGGACAGCACCGGCACGCCGACCTCGCCCAGCACCGCGGCGGCGTCGAACTCGGCCATGGCCAGCATGGCGGCGCCAGCGATCCTCGAAGGGACCTGGGCCATGTTCTCGATGATGGCGGAACGACGCACCACGTCGGTAGGCAGAAACATCCGTTCGACGAATGCCCTCCGCCAGGACCCGTCCTCATCGGAGTCGACAGCGTCGACCGAGGAGCGGAAGAAGGCCTTGGCCGACTCGTTCGTGATGGGCGCCGGATCGACCATCACCACCGCGCAGATGGCTGAAGAGCGTGCGGCACATGCCAGCGCGATCAGCGCGCCGAGACTGTGCCCGGCCACGAGCGGGCTGGTGAGTCCAGCCGCCGCGACCACAGCCAGCACGTCCTCGGCCAGAACGTCGACGTCGTAGCTGCCGGGTTGGGCACGCGGCCGGCCGCTCTCGCCATGCCCTCGCAGGTCCACGGTGGCGACAGCATGCTGTCCCGCGAAATGATCGAACTGTGGATCGAAGTACGAACGATCACACAACCAGCCGTGCACGAAGGCCATTCCGGGAGCGCCGCTGCCCGCCGTCTCGTACGCCAGCCTGATGCCATCCCGGGACAGGAACTCCGTCACGGCCACCTCGCCGCCTCCAGAACGTACCGTGAGTCGCCGATCATGCTCGATGTGAGGTGTGTCGACGCTCGGCGACCTCCATCTGAGCATGATCGGCGTGGCCAATCGGCGGGTCCGCTCGAAGCCCGTGTAGGGCTGGAAGAGGCGCGGGTCGACGACAACCTCGCCGCGGGCGCGCTTGATGCCTGCGGCCCGGACCTGTCGCGCGAGGTTGGCGATGATCTGGCGCACCCTCGCCGGCAGTGGCCGACCCGGGCTGTCCGCAGTCGCGTGACCAACTTCATCGGCACCCCCCGCCTTGAAGGTGGCAGCATAACGACCACCTGCCCTGCGGGAGGAGACCCAGCGTGAGAGAAAGTCCCGACATCGATGGTCCCGCAAGCGGCCGCTGAGCCCGGCACCATGACCGCCCGCCCTCCGGGGGAGCCGAACGTCCAGCAGCAGCTGGCCAACGACCGAACCCTGCTCGCCTGGGTCCGGACCGCCATCGCCCTAGCCGGGCTCGGCTTCGTCGTCGCCCGTTTCGGATTGTTTCTCCGCGAGCTCAGCGGAGGGACCGCCGTCGAGACCGGACACTCCTCCCGCTACCTCGGCGTCGGCCTGGTCTGCCTCGGCGCGGTCGTCATGCTCTTCGGGCTCACCCAGTACAGGTCCGTCGGACGGGTCCTGGCCCGGCACGGCGACCTGTCGGTCGGCCCCCGCTGGCCGGCTCTCGTCACCGGCCTGCTGTGCTTCACCGCGATTCTCGTGGTCGCGATCTATCTCCTCACCGGGGTGCGCTAGGGAACGGTCGACGCGTCGGCGACGTCAACCGGGTGGCCCTACCCCACGGCCGTCATCCGGTCGATGTCAGCGGTGGGCCGGTTCGGCGGAGAGACCGCCGGCGCCGGTCCTGGAGACCACACGATGTCCCCGCTGCGGCCATTGCTCGTCACCCTCCTGCTCGGGTCCGCTGCCGGCCTGACCGGGACGATGACCGCTGCCCCGGCC
Organism: Frankiaceae bacterium; assembly: GCA_017882785.1. GTDB lineage: Bacteria > Actinomycetota > Actinomycetes > JADGOV01 > JADGOV01 > JADGOV01. The sequence continues at coordinate 4,073 of JADGOV010000056.1, read as the reverse complement.
CTCACGCGATCCTCGACCAGCGTGTCCTTGCACGGCACCTACCAGATCGTGACCGCCGACCTCGTCGGGTCGCACGGCGAGTACATCGGGGAGCGATACCGCCCGGTGCTCCAGGTCGGCGCCGTGACCTACCCGCTGCGCCTGCCGCCGCGCGTACGGCTCCGCGGCGGCGCCGGCATCGCCGTCATCGGCTCGATCTCGGCCGGCACGGTCACCGCCAGTAGCGTACAGTCGGCGCCCGCCTCAACCGCCCCGGCGGTGGCGACCAGTGGGGTCAGCACGTCGGTGCTGGTGATCCTCGCCGAGTGGCAGGGTCAGGACCGCATGACGACGGCCACCGCTCGCGGCGTCATGTTCGCCGACGGCGCACAGTGGTACTCCGAAGTGTCGAACGGGGCCGTCACCCAGCACGGCGACGTCACGCCCTGGGTGCACATCACCGGCCCGCCCGACGGCCAGTGCTTCACCGGCGGGCCGACCATCCTCAGCCAGGCCGAGGCTGCCGCACACGCCCTCGGCTTCGATCCGGCCACCTACGACCGCACGGTGGTCTACTTCCCCAACCAGAACAGCGGGGCCTCCGGTTGCCAGGGGATTTCCGGCTTTGCGGAGGAACCGGGCCACCATGTGTGGCTCAACGGCTATCTCGACCTGCCCAGCATCACCCACGAGCAGGGCCACAACTATGGGCTGTCCCATGCGCACGCCTACACCTGTAGCGCCGGCGTCCTCATCGGGACCTGCACGTTCGCCGAGTACGGCGACCCGTACGACACGATGGGCCCCTACGGGGGGGCGTACTCCTTCAGCGCCAAGCAGAGGAGCCAGCTCGGCTGGCTGACGCCCGAGGTGCTCACGGTAGGCAGCTCTGCGGTGCTGGCCCCACTGGAGGGGGCCAGCGGCGTACGTGGCGCGGTCATCCACGCGACCGCCACCCGGGACTACTGGCTGGAATACCGGCGGCGGCTGGCGCCGGACACCTCGCTGCCAACGGGCGCCGTGAACGGCGTCCTCGTGCACCTCGTGGACAGGGCGCTGACTCCCCCGCCGCAAGATCAGCCAGCGGCCGTCGGGCCGGCGCTGCTCGACATGACCCCCGCGGACCACACCCTGGCGGACGCCACGATCAAGTCCGGTCAGAGCTGGCAGGCACCGGAGGGCTTCCGCCTCAGCGTCGGTGGCGTCACCGCCGCAGGCGCCGCGGTCTCGATCTCCTCAGGCCGGCCCGCGGTCGCCGACTTCACCGGGGCCGGGCGCAGCGAGCCCGCGGTGTACCGCCCGTCGACCGCCACCTGGTGGATCCGCGGCCTGCCCCCGGTGACGTACGGCGCCACGGCGGATGTTCCGGTCCCGGTTGACTACGACGGGGACGGCCGGGCGGATCTGGCCGTGTGGCGACCCAGCACCGGCCAGTGGTGGATCCGCGGGCACCCGGCGGTGGCCTGGGGCCTGCCCGGGGACATCCCGGTCCCGGCCGACTACGACGGGAACGGCCGGGCGGATCTCGCCATCTGGCGGCCCAGCACCGGCCGCTGGTGGGTCCACGGCGGTGCGACGACCGCCTGGGGCCTGCCCGGGGACATCCCGGTCCCCGGCGACTATTCCGGCGATCGACGGGCGGATCTGGCGGTGTGGCGACCGAGCACCGGAACCTGGTGGGTCCACAGCGGTGCGACCACGCCCTGGGGTGGGGCCGGCGACATCCCCGTTGCTGGTGACTTCACCGGAACGGGCCGAACCGGAATGGCCGTCTGGTCACCCTCGACAGGCGTCTGGTCCGCCGCTGCGACACCGCCGGTGACCTGGGGGCGCTCCGGCGACATCCCGCTCCCGGTCCCGCCGGGGGTGCGGATGGTGGGACTGGGCACCCACTGACTTCCCTGGGTCGCCCATACTGGCGCTCATGCCGCTCGTCGCCGGAGTCGACAGTTCGACCACGGCGACAAAGATCGTCGTCCGGGATGCCGAGACCGGAGCGCTGGTACGCGCTGGCCGAGCAGAGCACCCGCCCGGCACCGAGGTGCCGCCGGAACGCTGGTGGGAAGCGCTGCGGTCGGCCGGCGACGGGCTGCTGGAGGACGTGGCCGCTATTGCGGTGGGCGCGCAGCAACACGGGCTGGTCGCGCTCGACGAGCAGGGCGAGGTCGTTCGCCCGGCCCTGCTGTGGAACGACACCCGCTCCGCCCAGGCCGCCGCCGACCTCGTCGTCGAGCTGGGCGGCGCGGCGGCGTGGGCGGCCGCGGTGGGCAGCGTGCCGGTCGCGAGCTTCACCGTCACGAAGCTGCGGTGGCTGGCCGAGCACGAGCCGGAATCCGCCCGTCGGACCTCGACCGTCCTGCTGCCGCACGACTGGCTCACCTGGCGACTCGCCGGCCGCGACGGCCCGCCGGTGACCGATCGAGGCGATGCGTCCGGCACCGGCTACTGGTCCCCCCGCGACGACGACTACCGCCTCGACCTCCTCGAGCGAGCGCTCGGCCACGCTGCGGGCGTCCCGCGGGTTCTCGGGCCGGCCGAACCGGCAGGGCAGACGCCGGGCGGGGCGCTGCTGGGACCGGGTACAGGGGACAACATGGCGGCCGCGCTCGGCTGCGGAGCGGGTCCCGGCGAGGTGATCGTGTCGATCGGCACGAGCGGCGTCGTCAGTGCGGTCCATCCCCGGCCCACCGCGGATGCCAGCGGCTACGTCGCGTCCTTCGCCGACGCGACCGGCCAGTTCCTGCCGCTGGTCTGCACGCTCAACGCGGCACGGGTGCTGAGCGCCGCCGCGGCGCTCGTGCAGGCCGATCTCGACACCCTCGACAAGCTTGCGCTGAGCGCCGCACCGGGCGCGGCGGGCCTTGTCCTGCTGCCGTACCTCGAGGGGGAACGGACACCCAACCGGCCGACCGCCCGGGGAGTGGTTTCCGGGTTGTCCCCGCAGAACGCCACCGCCGCCAACCTCGCCCGCGCTGCCGTCGAGGGGCTGCTCTGCGGCCTCGCGGATGGGCTGGACGCCCTGCGCGCAGCCGGGGTCGCCGTCGAGCGGGTGCTCCTCGTCGGCGGCGGGGCAAGGTCCCGGGCGGTGCGCGCGCTGGCCCCGGCGCTGCTCGAGGCTCCGGTCGCGGTGCCCGAACCCGGGGAGTACGTCGCCGACGGTGCGGCCCGCCAGGCCGCCTGGGTGCTCTCCGCGGCGCCGGAACCGCCGCACTGGCCGGTCGCCGGGCTCGACGTGGTCGTGGCGGCGGAGCCGCAGCCCGACGTCCGGTCGGCGTACGCCGCGGTACGGGACGCCACCGCGTCACCGCCCCCGGTCGCGGGCCGCTAGGCTGCCGGCATTCGCGGGAGCTCGGACCAGCCGGGCTGAGAGGGCGACACGACGGGTCGCCGACCGCCGCACCTGCCGGATAATGCCGGCGACGGGAGTGGGCCATGGCCACCATCACGTCCCCACCGGACCGGGGCAGTACGGGCGCCGCGGCCCGGCCGGCCGAAGCGCCGTTGACCCTCCTCGAACCGGCGCCGCGCACCCTGAGCCTGCTCGATCAACTGGGCCTCTGGGGCAACCTGGGGGTCAGTCTGCTCGGCCCGGTGGGTGCCATCTACCTGCTCCGGCCGGCCGGGGTGGCCCCGCTGTCGCTGCTCGCCGCGGGCACGGCATTGGTGATCGGCACGCTGCTGGGATCGCTGCTCATCGGTCTTGCCGCGATCCCCGGCGCGCAAACGGGCGCCCCGTCCATGGTGCTGCTCCGCGGCCTGCTCGGCGCCCGGCTCTCCTACCTGCCGACCGTGCTCAACGTCGTCCAGCTCATCGGCTGGACCGTGTTCGAGATCGTCGTCATCACCTCGGCGGCCCAACAACTGCTGCCCTGGCATAGCGCCCGCTGGCCGTACGTGGTGACCGCCGGCCTGCTGACGACCGCGATGGCCTTGCGCCCGCTGGGCTCGGTGCGGGTGCTGCGCCGGTACGCGCTGGGCGCCGTGGCCGTGGCGACGACCTACCTGTTCCTCCAGCTGCTGCGCCACCCGCTCCCGTCGGCGACCGCCGGGTCCTGGGCTGGTTTCTGGCTGGCATGTGACGTGGCGATCGCGGT
>JADGOV010000055.1 GCA_017882785.1 Frankiaceae bacterium | reverse complement strand
CGGAGGCTCGCGCGGAGGCCTACTGGTCCGAGGCGACGACGAGCCCGCCACCGCCGCGGAAGAAACCGACGCAGGCTCGCCAGCCGACTCGGAATGGCGTTCACCGGCGTCGCGCTGAGCACCAACAGGCCAAACACGCCGAGGAGCAGCAGCAGCGGCGTGGCAACGTAGGGCGTCACCGCGCTGGCCACCGGCGACGCGGCGAAGAAGCCGACGAGCCCCCCCGCCGCCCGACGGCCCGCGGTGGTCGTCAAGTCACCGTGCGCGAGATCCACGAGACCGAGCCCGGACAACGATAGGGCGGCGCCGCCGACCACCCACCGTGCCCGGCTGCGCGGGTCAGGGGGATGCCGGAGCACCATCCAGGCGATGAGCAGGAGCAGGAGCGGGAGTAGAGGGGCCGCCGAGCCCACAACCGTGCGGGCCGCCGATGCGACACCCGCACCCAGCGGGCCGGCTCGGTCCCACCAGACACCGACGGCGAGGATCACCGCCAGGCCGATTGTGGTCAGCCCGAGGCCGTCGCGTCGGTGCGCCCGATCGAGGTCGCGGGCCCCTGAGCCGATGCCGCGCGCCGCGCCACCGACGGCGGAGGCAGCGAGCAGCCAGGCGCCGACGACCAACCGCCAGATCGCCCGGAGCACTCTGAGCGGCAGCGACGGACCGCGCCGGATCGGGGGTCTGCGCTGTCGGCTGCGCCGGGGTGCAGAGCCCGGACCGCGAACGCCAGACGGTCGCCCGCCATGACGACTTGTGGGCCGCCCGCCCAGGGCCCCGGAGCGGCCCCGGGTCGGGGCGGTCCCCCGGGTGCGCGCTGAGGTGGAGCCCCGACCGGCCATGGCCTCACGCTAGCGGGGGACGCCGACAGAACCGGCTCGACACGCGAGGCCGGGCGTTGCCGCCGGCCCGCTTCAGACCTCGACCACCACCGGGATGATCATGGGTCGCCGGCGGTAGGTGTCGTTCACCCAGCGCCCCACGGTACGGCGAACCAACTGCTGGAGCTGCTGAGGCTCGGAGACCCCCTCGGCGGCGGCGCCTTCCAGGGCCTTCTCGATGTAGGGCACCACGCCGTCGAAGGCGCCGGGCTCGTCGCTGACCCCGCGGGTCGTGATGTGTGGCCCGCTGGTGACCGCACCGGTCGAGGCGTCCACCAGGACCACGACTGTGACGAACCCTCCCTCGCCGAGGATGCGGCGGTCCTTCAACGAGGTCTCGCTGATGTCACCCACCACCAGCCCGTCGACGTAGACATATCCGCAGGGCACCTTGCCGCTGACGGTGGCCACGCCGTCGAGCAGGTCCACCACGACGCCGTCGTCGGCCAGCACGATCCGCTCCCGCGGCACGCCGCTTGCCTCGGCGATCGCCGCGTGCGCCCGGAAGTGACGCCATTCCCCGTGGACCGGAAGGAGGTTGCTCGGCCGGGTGACGTTGAGCATCAACAGCAGCTCCCCGGCGGGGGCGTGACCGGAGACGTGCACCATCGCGACCCCCTTGTGCACCACGGTGGCTCCCCACCGGGCGAGGCCGTTGATCACCCGGTACACCGCATTCTCGTTGCCGGGCACCATCGAGGAGGCCAGGACGACCGTGTCGCCGGCGGCGATGCGAATCTGGTGATGATCCCGGTTGGCCATCCGGGCCAGCGCGGACATGGGCTCGCCCTGGGAACCGGTGGAGACCAGGACAAGGCGGTTGGCGGGAAGATCGTCGACCGCCTTCATGTCCACCATCACACCGGCCGGCATCCGCAGGTAGCCCAGGTCGCGGGCGATCCCCATGTTGCGGACCATGGAACGACCGACGAAGGCGACGTGCCGGTCGTGCGCGGCTGCGGCATCGAGCACCTGCTGCACGCGGTGCACGTGACTGGCGAAACACGCCACGATGATCCGCTGACGGGAGGAGGCGAACAGTCTGTTGAGTACGCCGCCGATCTCCCGCTCGCTGGTGACGAACCCCGGCACCTCGGCGTTGGTCGAGTCCGACAGCAGCAGGTCGATGCCCTCGGCACCGAGCCGGGCGAACCCCGCCAGGTCGGTGAGCCGCCCGTCCAACGGCAGCTGGTCCATCTTGAAGTCACCGGTGTGCACAACCAGGCCGGCGCCGGTACGGATCGCGACGGCCAGAGCGTCCGGTATCGAATGGTTGACCGAGAGGAACTCGCAGTCGAACGGCCCGAAGGAGTGCCGCTGGCCCTCGGCGACGACGCTGCCGTTGGGCCGGATGCGGTGCTCGGCCAGCTTGCCCTCGAGCAGGGCGAGCGTCAGCCGGGACCCGACGACGGGCAGGTCGGCCCGCTCGCGCAGCAGGAACGGCACCGCCCCGATGTGGTCTTCGTGACCGTGAGTCAGGACCAGCGCCTCGACGTCGCGCCACCTGTTCCGCAGGTAGGAGAAGTCGGGCAGGATGAGGTCGACCCCGGGCTGACCGTCCTCGGGAAAAAGGACACCGCAGTCCACAATGAGCAGTCGGCCGGCGTACTCGAAGACGGTCATGTTGCGGCCGATCTCCCCCAGACCGCCGAGTGCGACGATGCGCAGCCCCTGGCGTGGCAGTGGCGGGGGCGGGCCGAGCTCGGGATGGGGGTGGCTCACAGGGTCAGCCCGGCTGCCGCGCAGTCCGCCCGCAGCCGCTCCACCTGGTCGCCGGTGGCATCTACCAGCGGGCGGCGAACCGGTCCCGCGGGCAGCCCGGCGAGCCGCAACGCGGCCTTGGCCAGGATCACTCCCTGGGTCCGGAAGAAGCCGACGAAGACCGGCAGCAGGCCACGGTGGAGATCGGCAGCAGCCGCCACGTCCCCCGCCAGGTAGGCGCCGATCATCCGGCCTACCTGCTCGGCGAACAGGTGCGTCGGGACCCCGACTACCCCGACGCCGCCGACCGACAGCAGCGGCAGTGTGAGCGCATCCTCCCCGGAGTAGTAGGCCAGGTCCGTGCAGGCCAGCACCTGCGCGCTGGCCGCCAGATCGCCCTTGGCGTCCTTCACCGCCACGATCCGGTCATGCTCAGCGAGCCGGACCAGGGTCTCGGTCTCGATCGGCACGCCCGTCCGACCGGGTATGTCGTAGAGGATCACCGGCAGGTCGGTGGCGTCCGCGATCGCCCGGAAGTGCGCCAGGAGCCCCTCCTGAGGCGGCTTGGAGTAGTACGGCGACACGACGAGCAGTCCCCGTGCGCCGTTCTTCTCCGCCGTTCGAGCCAACTCGATGGAGTGCGCAGTGTCGTTCGTACCGACACCGGCGATCACGCTGGCCCGGTCACCGACCACATCCGTCACGGCACGGAGCAGCCGCTCCTTCTCCGCGTCGGAGGTCGTCGGGGCCTCGCCCGTAGTACCGCTGATCACCAGGCCGTCGTTGCCGTTCTCGATGAGATGTGCCGCGAGCCGCTGGGCGCCGTCGAGGTCCAGTTCGCCGGTGTCCGTGAACGGCGTGACCATCGCAGTGAGCACCCGACCGAACGGTGGGTTCGTCATGGCCTTAGACGCTAGTCGGTCGGCCGCCACGGTCAGGGGCTGACGCGGCCACAGGCGTTGAACGCGCCGTGCGTGATGGGCATGAGTCGGGCGAAGTGCGCCTCCATCTGCTCGGCCACCATCTCGATCTCCCGTTGGGGGTAGCTGGGGAAACGGGAGTCCTCCCGACAGGTACGTAGCGACAGGAAGTGCATGAGCGAGCGCGCGTTGCACGTGGCGTACATCGAGGAGTACGTGGCCACCGGCAGCACGCCCCGGGCCACCTCGCGGGCCACGCCGGCGGCCAGCATCCGCTGGTAGGCGGCGTACGCGGTCCGACACGCCTCCTGGGTGGCCGCGCGCACGAGCTCGTGCTGCTGCGCCGTGCCGGGGCGGAAGACGTACTGGCCCGGCTTGCCCTCCTGGACGAGTCGGCGGTCCGATCCCGGAAGGTAGAACACCGGCTGCAGTTCGCGGTAGCGGCCGCTCTCCTCGTTGTAGCTGAACGTGCGGTGCCGCATGAACTCGCGGAAGACGAAGATCGGCGCGCGGACCAGGAACGTGAAGCTGTTGTGCTCGAACGGGCTGCCGTGCCGGTCACGCATCAGGTAGCGGATGAGTCCGGCCGAGCGCTGGGGGTCCTCGTGCAGGGCCGCGATCGACTGCTCGCCGGCGGTCGACACCCGTGCGGCGAACAGAACGTCGCTGTCGGCCGCGCTGGACTTGACCAGCTCCGCGCTGACATCCGAACGCCACTGCGGCTCCGGACCGGTGGCGGCCTCGGTTGCCGGCTCCACGTCGAGAACCTCCGTCATAGCCGGACCCTATCCAGCCCCGTCGCTGCGTGGGCCTTCCTGGCCCGCCGACACGGCCGAGGCCAGCGCCGGCGCCAGGTCGCCGCGAGCGCCGACGAGCACGCGGTCCAACCCCAGCCAGCCGGCCATGTCGGCCAGCTCGGCTGCCAACTGTTCCGGGGTGTCCTTCGCGGCGCTGCCCTTCGCGGCGCTGTCCTGCGCGTACGCCGCGGGCACGAGCAGCGCACCCGCCGACCGGTCGGCCTTGAGGTCCACCCGAGCAACCAACCGGTCACGCAGCAGGAAGGGCAGGACGTAGTAGCCGTGCACCCGCTGCGCGGCCGGCACGTAGATCTCGATGCGGTACCGGAAGTCGAAGATGCGCTGGGTCCGGGCGCGTTCCCAGACCAGCGGGTCGAACGGGGACAGCAGCGCCCGGGCCGCCACCCTGGCCGGGATCCGCGCCTCGTGCCAGAGGTATCCGGGATACCGCCACCCGGCCACCGCCACCGGCAGCAGCTCCCCGGACTCCACCAGTTCGGCCACCCGGGACCGGGCGTCGGTCAGCGGCAGCCGGAAGTAGTCGCGCAGGTCCGACTCGGTGGCGACGCCGAGGGCGCGCGCGCCGATCCGCACCAACTCACGCTGTGCGTCGGCCGGCACCGGCGTCGGCGCCCGGAGCACCGCCGCCGGCAGGACGCGCTCGGGCAGGTCGTAACGGCGTTCGAAGCCGCGCCGGTCAGCGGTCATCACAGCGCCGATCCAGAACAGCCACTCCAGGGCGACCTTGGCGTCCCGCCACCCCCACCACGAGCCGCCGCGGATGACCCCCTCTTCCTCCAGGTCACTCGCCCGCAGCGGACCGCGGGCAGTGACCTCGGCCAGCACAGCCCGGATGTAGTCCGGCCGCTCCCGCGCCAGCCGAGCCGGTCGCCCCCAGGTGTCGTAGTGCTCGGCAGCCCGACTCATCCGCCACCGCAGCAGCGGCTGGCTGGCCATCGGGAGCAGGGAGGCCTCGTGGCCCCAATACTCGAAAAGCTCCCGCCGGGGTCCCCAGGCCGCCTCGTCGAGCAGCGCGCTCGGGTAGCCGCCGAGCCGGGAGTACAGCGGCAGGTAGTGGGCCCGGGCCAGCACGTTGACCGAGTCCAGCTGGAGCAACCCCAGCCGCCCCACCACCCGGCGCAGGTGTCGTCGATCGACCCGACCGGTGGGTCGCGGCTCGGCGAGTCCCGCCGCGGCCACGGCAATGCGGCGCGCCTGGGCCGGCGACAACGACAGCGAGGGAGACGCCGCCACCGGGTCGGGTCGGGCCAGTGCAGGGTCGTTGGCCATGTGCTGCCATTCTGCCCGGTTCTCCCTGCTCCCGCCCGCGAGCCGGCTCAGCAGCGTCGACCCGGAATCCGCCTGCACCCGAGTCCCGCGCGTGGTGTGCGATGAACGTGTGCAGGAACCGGGAGAAGACCACGGCCTACCGAGAGCGGGCCCGGCGAGAGTCTCATCGCAACGCTTGAGCGTGCCACCGGAGGCCCGGCGGGCCGTGCTGCGCAATGCCGCCGGCATCGGCGCCGCCGTGGGCGCGTACGGCATCTCGTTCGGGGCGGTGGCCGTCGCCGCCGGGCTGTCGGTCCCGCAGGCCTGCGCGCTGTCCGCGCTGGCCTTCACCGGGGCGTCCCAGTTCGCCTTCGTCGGCGTCGTCGCCGCCGGCGGCTCGCCGCTGGCGGGGGTCGCCACGGCGCTCCTACTCGGCAGCCGCAACACCCTCTACGGGTTGCGGCTGTCGCGGCTGCTGAACGTACGAGGCGCCCGGCGGTTGCTCGCCGCGCACGTGGTGATCGATGAGACCACGGCTATGGCCGTCGCCCGGACGTCCCCGGCCGAGAGCCGGTTGGCGTTCTGGGCCACCGCAGCGTCGGTCTTCAGCCTGTGGAACCTCGCGACGCTGCTCGGCGCCGCGGGCGCCCGCGCGGTCGGGGACCCGCGGGCGCTCGGCCTGGATGCCGCGGTCCCGGCAGCGTTCCTCGGTCTGCTCTGGCCTCGCCTGGCCGCCGGCGGCGGGTCCAGGGCGGTCGCCGTGGCCGGCGCGGCGGTGGCGGTGTTGACGTCCCTGATCCTGCCGGCCGGCGTGCCCGTCCTGCTCGCCGCGCTGGTCGCGATCCGGCTGCGGGAGCGGACGTGATCTGGCTCGGCGTGCTGCTCACCTCGGCCGGCTGCTACCTGCTCAAACTGGTTGGCCTCTCGGTGCCGGCGCACGTGCTGGAGCGTCCCGCGGTCCGCCGGACCGCCGAACTGCTGCCGGTGGCATTGCTGGCCGCGCTGGTCGGCGTCGGCACGCTGGTCACCGGCTCGCACCTGAGGATCGATGCCCGTGCCGCCGGCGTGGGCGCCGCGGCCGTGGCGCTCCTGCTCCGCGCGCCGTTCCTCGTGGTCATCCTGACGGCTGTCGTGGTGGCCGCCGGGCTGCGCCTGGTGTGATGCCTGGTGTGATTCCGTGTGAGGTCCGCCGCGCGGCCACCCGGCCCACGACGCGGACCGACTGGTTGACCTCGCGGCACTCGTTCTCCTACGGCACGCACTACGACCCGGCCAACACCCACCACGGCGTGCTGCTGGTCAACAACGACGACGTGGTCGCAGCCGGCTCCGGCTTCGACACGCATCAGCACCGCGACATGGAGATCGTCACCTGGGTGCTCAGCGGATCGCTGGTCCACGAGGACTCCACCGGGCAGGCCGATGTGATCTACCCCGGGCTGGCGCAGCGGATGAGCGCCGGGCGCGGCATCCTGCACTCGGAGCGGAACGACGCGTGGCGGCTAGGCGGGCCCGAGCATGCCGAGCCCGTCCACTTCGTCCAGATGTGGGTGCTCCCGGACGAGACCGGCCTCGACCCCGAATACGAGCAGGAGAAGGTGACCGACGTCCTGCTGCGCGGTGGGTTGGTGCCGGTCGCCTCCGGTATGGCGAAACACCGGGGCGAGGCGGCGATCCGCATCCGTCGGCGGGACGCAGCGTTGCACGCGGCCCGCCTGCGGGCAGGGGAGTCGGTGCTGCTGCCCGCCGCGCCGTACGTGCACATCTTCCTGCCGAGCGGCGCGGCGACCCTGGACGACGCCGGTCCGCTGGCCGCTGGGGATGCCGTCCGCTTCACGGGAGTGGGCGAGCGCCGGCTGATCGCCACCGAGCCGGCCGAGATCCTGGTATGGGAGATGCACTCCAGCGTGGGCGACCAGCAGCCTGGGCCCGGGAGCCGGTGAATCAGCGCAGCAGGTGCTCGATGCCAACGGTGAGCCCCGGACGATCACGCACGGCACGGACACCGAGAAGTACGCCCGGCATGAACGACGCCCGGTCGAGGGAGTCGTGCCGCAGTGTCAGAATCTCGCCGTGGCCGCCGAGCAAGACCTCCTGGTGTGCGACGAGCCCGGCAAGGCGCACCGCGTGCACGCGTACGCCCGCCACGTCCGCTCCCCGAGCTCCCTGCAGGGCGGTCGTGGTCGCGTCCGGGCAGGCTTCCAGGCCGGCGTCGACCCGAGCGGCGGCCACCATCTCGGCCGTACGGCGGGCCGTGCCGCTCGGCGCGTCCACCTTGCCGGCATGGTGCAGCTCGACGATCTCCACCGACTCGAAGTGCGCGGCCGCCTCGGCGGCGAAGCGCATCATCAGCACAGCGCCGATGCTGAAGTTCGGTGCGATGAGTACGCCAACCCCCGGTGCGTCCGCCAGCCTGCGCTCGATGTCGGCCAGCCGCGCCGGGGTAAATCCGGTGGTCCCGACCACCACGGACAGCCCGGCCGCAACGCACCATTGGAGGTTGTCCATGACCGCGTCCGGAGTGGTGAAGTCGACCACCACTTCTGCCGCCGCCAGCGGTTCCCGGCTCTCGCCCACGTCGACGGCGGCCGCTCGCTCGAGGTCGGGGGCGGCGTCGAGCGCCTGGCAGACCTCGGCTCCCATTCGGCCGCGGGCGCCCAGTACACCGACTCGGATCACGTGCTCACCATCGCAGATCGCTCGGACCTCACGGTGCGCGGCTCACGCGACCGCGGCACCGAAGTCGTGGTCGTCGAAGGGCCCGATCACCGACAGCGCAAGCGGACCACCGAGGACGTCCGCGGCGACCGCCTGCACCTCCTCCGGAACGACGCGGTCGATGTTGGCGAGCACCTCGTCGACGCTGAGTAGCTCGCCATAGACCAGCTCACTCTTGCCGAGCCGGCTCATCCGCGACCCGGTGTCCTCCAGCCCCAGCACCAGTGAGCCGCGCAGCTGTCCCTTGCCGCGGGTCATCTCCTCCCCCGTCAGCCCCTTCGCGGCGACGAGGGCCAGCTGCTCCCGGCAGATGGCGAGCACCTCGTCGATCTTGTTCGGCAGGCAGCCGGCGTAGACCCCCATCACCCCGGTGTCGGCGTAGTGCGAGGCGAAGCTGTAGACGGAATACGCCAGCCCGCGCTTCTCTCGTATCTCCTGGAACAGCCGAGAGCTCATCCCGCCGCCGAGCGCAGCGTTGAGGACCCCCATCGCCCACCGCCGGTCATCAGTTCGTGGCATCCCCTCCGCGCCGAGCACTAGGTTGGCCTGCTCCGTCGGCCGACGCAACACCGACACCGCCGGCCGGAACGGGGTGGGACGACCGCCGACCCGTGGTGCTGCCGGGGGGACGCCCGCCTCGCCCAGGGCGTCAGCCCCCTTGAAGGCGTTGCGCACAAGCCGGACGACGGTGGCGTGGTCAACATTGCCGGCGGCTGCCACGACGAGGGAGTCGGCCCGGTAACGCCGGCGGTAGTAGCCGAGGATCGCCCGCCGCTCGATCGCGCCGATGCTGTCCACGGTGCCCAGCACGGGGCGGCCGAGCGGGGTGTCGCCGTGCACCGTACGGGAGAAGTCGTCATACACCGCGTCGCCCGGGTCGTCGTCGTGCATCGCGATCTCTTCCAGGATCACCCCGCGCTCGGCGTCCACGTCCCCGGTCGCGATCAACGAGGAAGTGACCATGTCGCAGACCACGTCGGCGGCGAGCGGCAGGTCGACGTCGAGCACCCGGGCGTAGTAGCAGGTGTACTCCTTGGCGGTGAACGCGTTGAGCTCACCGCCCACCGTGTCCAGCGCCGCCGAGATCTCCAGGGCGCTTCGCCGCCTGGTGCCCTTGAACAGCAGGTGCTCCAGGTAGTGCGACGCGCCGGCCAGCCGCGGCGTCTCATCCCGCGAGCCCACGCCGACCCAGACGCCGAAGGCCACCGAGCGCACCGCCGGCATGGCCTCGGTGACGACCCGTAGGCCGCCTGGCAGGACCGTGCGACGGACCAGCGACCCGTCGGCCGCCCGGCTCAGCGTCCGGGTCGAACCGGGACGTTGCGGTGCGGTGAGCGACGCGCGGGCCACTACACGGCCGGGCCGGAACCGACGCCGGCAGCGTCAGCAGGGGCAGCCGGGTCAGCGGCGGCGTCGTCGAGGACGGGCACCAGCGACAGTTTGCCGCGCGGGTCGATCTCACTGATCTCGACCTGCACCTTGGCCCCGACCTTGAGGATGTCCTCCACGTTCTCCACTCGCCTTCCGCCGGCGATCTTGCGGATCTGTGAGATGTGCAACAGCCCGTCCTTGCCTGGCAGCAGCGAGACGAAGGCACCGAACGTCGTCGTCTTAACCACCGTGCCGAGGAACCGCTCCCCCACCTCGGGCATCAGCGGGGAGACGATCTGGCGGATTGCCTTCAGCGCGGCTTCCGCCCTCGGCCCGTCCACCGCGCCGATGTAGACCGTCCCGTCGTCCTCGATGGTGATGTCCGCGCCGGTGTCGTCCTGAATCTGGTTGATCATCTTGCCCTTGGGCCCGATGATCTCGCCGATCTTGTCCACGGGCACCTTCTCCGCGATGATCCGCGGCGCGTACGCGGACAGCTCACCCGCGGTGTCGATCGCGTCGTTCATCACCTCGAGGATCGTCATCCGCGCCTGGCGGGCCTGCTGCAACGCATCGGCGAGCACGGAGGCCGGGATCCCGTCGAGCTTGGTGTCCAACTGCAGCGCGGTGACGAAGTCCTTCGTACCGGCCACCTTGAAGTCCATGTCACCGAAGGCGTCCTCGGCACCGAGGATGTCCGTCAGCGTGGAGTAGTTGCCGTTCTCATAGATCAACCCCATCGCGATGCCGGCGACCGGCGAGCGCAACGGAACGCCGGCGGCCATCAGCGACAGCGACGAGGCGCAGACCGAGCCCATCGACGTCGACCCGTTGGAGCTGATCGCCTCGGAGACCACCCGCAGGGCATACGGGAACTCCTCCTTCGACGGCAGCACGGGCAGCACTGCCCGCTCGGCGAGCGCGCCGTGCCCGATCTCGCGGCGTTTGGGCGAGCCCACCCGGCCGGTCTCGCCGGTGGAGTAGGGCGGCATGTTGTAGTTGTGCATGTAGCGCTTGCGACTGACCGGCGACAGGGTGTCGATCATCTGTTCCATCCGGAGCATGGCCAGTGTCGTCACGTTGAGGATCTGCGTCTCGCCGCGCTCGAACAGCGCCGAGCCGTGCACCCGGGGCAGGACGTCGACCTCGGCGGACAGCCGGCGGATGTCCCGCGGGCCGCGACCATCGATGCGAATACCGTCGGTGACGAGCCGCTGGCGGACCAGCTTCTTGGTCAACGCGCGGAACGCGGCGCTGATCTCCTTGTCCCGGCCGGCGAAGTCCGCGGCCAGCTTCTCCCGGCCGAGGCTCTTCACCCGGTCCAGCTCCGCCTCGCGCCGCTGCTTGTCGCCGATGGTCAACGCCTGGGACAGCTCGGAGCGGACCGCGGCGGACAGCGCATCCAGGACGTCGTCGGCGAAGTCGAGATAGACAGGGAAGTCCCGGGTCGGCTTGGCTGCCTTCGCCGCGAGCTCGGACTGGGCCGCGCACACTGCCGCAATGAAGGGCTTCGCGGCCTCCAGGCCCTGCGCGACGACGTCTTCGGTCGGGGCCTGCGCCCCGCCGTCGACCAGTCCCCACGTCTCCGGCGTGGCCTCGGCCTCGACCATCATGATCGCAACGTCGTCGTGGCCGTCGTCGCCGGCGACGACCCGCCCGGCGACGACCATGTCGAACGTGGCCCGCTCAAGCTCGCTGTAGGTCGGGAACGGAATCCACTCCCCCCCGACATGGGCCACCCGGACGCCGCCGACCGGCCCGGTGAAGGGTAGCCCGGCGAGCAGCACCGAACATGCGGCGCCGTTGATGGCGAGCACGTCGTAGAGGTGGTCCGGGTCCAGCGACAGGATGGTGGAGACCACCTGGATCTCATTGCGCAGGCCCTTGGCGAAAGACGGACGCAACGGTCGGTCGGTCAGCCGACAGGTAAGGATCGCATCCTCACTCGGTCTGCCCTCGCGGCGGAAGAACGAGCCGGGAATCTTCCCGGCCGCGTACTGCCGCTCCTCGACGTCGACGGTCAGCGGAAAGAAGTCGAGGTTGTCCCTGGGGTTCTTCGAAGCCGTGGTCGCCGACAACACTGTGGTGTCGCCGAAGGTGGTGACCACGGCACCGTTGGCCTGCCGGGCCATCCGGCCGGTCTCGAAGCGGATAGTGCGGTCACCCAGCGGCGTCGATAGCGTCGCCTGGGCATAGCTGATTTCGGGGCCCTCCACGGGCGTCCCCTCTCATACGGCGGACCGCGGCGGGGCTGGAGGGGCCGGTTCCCGATCGAAGTCCTCGGGCCCTGTCAACCAGGGTCCGGGGGCCACCACCGAGGACCGGCGTCCGGGCCCGAGGCTGGCGGACCGGAGCGGTGTCGCGCGGCACGTACCGCACGGCGAAGGGAGCAGCCGGACGGCCACTCCCCGGTGGACTAGCGGCGCAGACCGAGGCGCTCGATGAGCGCGCGGTAGCGGTTGACGTCGTTGCGAGCCAGATACTGCAGCAACCGACGGCGGCGGCCAACGAGCATCAGCAGGCCGCGGCGGCTGTGGTGGTCGTGCTTGTGGGTCTTGAGGTGCTCGGTCAGATCGCTGATCCGGCGGGACAGCATCGCGACCTGGACCTCGGGTGAGCCCGTGTCGCGCTCGACGGTCGCGTAGTCGGACATGATCTGCTGCTTCACGGTGGTAACGAGCGGCACGGAGCTCCTTTATCGCAAGTGTGGCCCGGGGTCTGCGGCACCCGGGCGGTTGGGCACGCGCTCAGGCTAACACCTCCCACTCGCCGGCAAGATCAGCCGTGCCGGCGCGTCCCCAGCACGATGGGTCGGCCGTACGAGGTCGGGACGGCCCGGGCTGCTGG
This sequence comes from Frankiaceae bacterium, assembly GCA_017882785.1. GTDB lineage: Bacteria > Actinomycetota > Actinomycetes > JADGOV01 > JADGOV01 > JADGOV01. Next base: position 8,198 of record JADGOV010000055.1, on the reverse strand, counting down.
CTGCGCCGATCATGCTCGTATGGACCCCGGCTTCGCCGATCATGCTGATACGGGCGCTCCACCTCGAATCCGGACGTCCGATTGAGCATGATCGGCGGGGCGGGTCGGCGGGGCGGGTCGGCGGGGCGGGTCGATCGGCGGATCGGCGGGCGAGGGCTGGCTCAGGCATCGGCGACCGGAGCGACGCGCTGGCGTACCTCCAGGAGCATCCGCCTCGAGAGCGCGATCACGGCCACCCGCTCGCCGGCCGGAAGGCGGCGGCGCAGATCCGCGTCCAGGGCCGGCATCACGACGGCCGCGACGACGCCGCGGGTCAGGTGCATCCCCACGTACAGCCTCGGCCGCCCCGTCAGGTCCGGCTGCTCGAAGACGTAGGCGGCCAGCACCTCTGGCCGACCGGCCACAGTGGCGCGCGCGGCGTCGGCCACAGCCGGACACGTCTCCGAGCACGGCTCGGCCGGTGCCCGCACGCGGGCCGCTGCTGAATCAGGCACGGTCGGTGGCTCCTCCCAACCTAGGGATCCGGACGACGAAGACTAGGGGGGCTCCCTGGGGACAGATCCATTCCGCGGCGCGCACCCTGAAAGACCCAGCATGGCGGCAGGGTTGCCCTGCCGGGAGCCCGGACCAGTTCCTGACATCGGACAGCTTAGGCGGGAGCCTGTTCATGAATGCGTTGCTCGAACGCCTGGGGCGACTGGTCGTACGGCGGCACTGGGTCGTCATCGGCGCCTGGGTGGTCATCCTGGTGGCGCTCGGGATCCTCCGCAGCGCGTTCGGGGGCACGTACGTCAACGACTACACGGTGCCGGGTAGCGAATCGGCGCAGGGCCTCGACGTGCTGCAGAAGGAGTTCCCCTCCCAAAGCGGGTACGCCGGGCAGATCGTCTTCCACGCCAAGACCGGAAAGGTGAGCGACCAGACCACCGCGGTCAACACGGCGATGACCAACGTCAGCAAGCTTCCGCACGTCCTCACCGCGGTGAGCCCGCTGGCCAGTTCGAACTCGCCCGCCGTGTCCAAGGACGGCACCATCGCCTACGGCACGGCCTCCTGGGACGTCGTGCCGGCCTCGCTGGACACCGAATACCTCGACACGCTGGACACGGCCGTGCAGCCGGCGCGGGCGGCCGGGCTGCAGGTGGAGTACGGCGCCGGCGCCGGTCAGATCGGGCAGGCGACGCACGACCAGAAGTCCGAGATCATCGGCCTCACGTGTGCGCTGCTGCTGCTGTTGTTCATGTTCGGTTCGATCGTCGCCGCCATCATCCCGCTCATCTCCGCGGTCTTCAGCGTGGGCGCCGGCCTTTCTCTCGTCGGCCTGCTGGCGGCCGCCACGACCTTCCCGACCACGGCACCGACCGTGGCCACCCTGCTCGGCCTCGGCGTCGCCATCGACTACGGACTGTTCCTCGTGGCGAGACACCGTGAGCAACTCGACCACGGGATGGGCGTCGGGGATTCACTCGCTAAGGCCGAGGCGACCTCCGGGGCGGCAATCGTGGTCGCCGGCGGGACAGTCGTCATCGCCATCCTCGGGCTGTACGTCTCCGGCGTGCCGTTCGTCGGCGCGCTCGGCGCAGCCTCGGCCGTCGTCGTCGCCGTGACCATGCTGGCCGCGTTGACGCTCGTGCCGGCCTTCATGTCAGTGGCGAAGAACAGCGTGCGGTCCCTGAAGGACCAGCGGGCCGCGAAGGCCCGCGACAACTCCGGCGGCACCTCCGGCGAAGAGGCGAGGAGGGACGAGCAGGAGGCCATCGCCCGCAGCGACGCCGCCCACGAGCGCAGTGCTTTCGCCCGGTGGGGCCGGATGGTCAGCGACCGGCCGTGGCCATGGGCGATCCTCAGCGTCGGCGTGCTCGTCGTGCTCGCGATCCCGCTGTTCTCGATGCGGCTGGGCCAGCTCGACGCGGGCACCAATCCGACCTCGGAGAGCAGCCGGCGGGCCTACGACCTCATCGCCACCGGATTCGGCCCAGGCGCCAACGGTCCCCTCACCATTGTCACCTCGCTGCCCAAGCAGTCCAGCCAGGACAACCAGACACTGCTGAGCTCCATGCAGACGACGCTGCAGAAGACACCGGGAGTGGCCTCGGTGGCGCCGCCGTCGGTAAACCAGAGCGGGAACACGGCGGTGACGAACGTGATACCCACGACGTCACCGCAGGACGCGGCCACGACCTCGCTGGTCAACCACCTCCGCGCCGACGTACTGCCCACAGTCAAGGCCACGACCTACGTCGCGGGCGCGACCGCCGGTTACGTCGACTTCACCGAGAAGACAGCCCAGCGCATGCCGTGGCTCATCGCCGCCGTCGTCGCGCTCTCCTTCATCCTGCTCACCATCGCCTTCCGCTCGGTGGTGATAGCGACGAAGGCGGCCATCCTCAACCTGCTGTCCGTGGGCGCAGCGTACGGCGTGGTCGTGGCTGTCTTCCAATGGGGCTGGGGATCGAGCCTGGTGGGCATTTCGGAGAAGCTCCCGATCCCCGCCTTCGTCCCCATGCTCATGTTCGCGATCATCTTCGGCTTGTCGATGGACTACGAGGTCTTCCTGCTCTCCCGGGTGCATGAGGCCTGGATGCAGACCAAGGATTCCCACCGCAGCGTCGCCATCGGGATCGGCAGCACGGCGCGGGTCATCACCACGGCCGCGGCGATCATGGTGGTCGTATTCACCAGCTTCGTGCTCGACCCCGACCCGACAGTGAAGATGCTTGCGATCGGCATGGCGGCCGCGGTGCTCATCGACGCCAGTATCGTGCGGATGGTGCTGGTGCCCGCCGTGATGTCGCTGTTGGGCGCGAGGGCCTGGTGGATGCCGCGGTGGCTCGACCGGATCACGCCGAACCTGCAGCTCGAGGGCAGCGTGGAGGCCGCCCTCGCGACCTCGCCCTCGTCGCCGACGGGATCCGCTCCGGAGACCGACGAGCAGATCGGTCCCGAGCACCCCGTCACGGTCCGGCGCACGTAGCTGGTGCGGTCAACCCTCGGCGCCGCTCTCGGCGGTCCGCAGCGAGGCCCCCAGTTGCCGGCGTGAGGTGATGCCGAATTTGGTGAAGATGTTGCCGAGGTGGAATTCCACCGTCTTCGCGCTCACGTACAGTTCGGCGGCTACCTCCCGGTTGGACAGCCCCTTTGCCGCCAGCGAAGCAACGATCCGCTCCTTGGCCGTCAGCGGAACGGTAAGTCGGGCTTGGCCGCTGCCCTCCTCGGGGACTGCCGGGTGCAGCCCGCAGGCGTGCAGTTCGGCGTCACAGGCCAACAAGGCGGGTCGGGCTCCGAGTCCGAGGAGGATGTGTCGACTCGCCGTCAACTCGGCCAGGGCCGCCCGGCGGCTTCCGGTGACACGCAGGAACCGCCCGTAGGCAAGGCGAAGCAAGGCTTCGCCGAAGGGCATGTGCGCGGGCGCCACGATGGGGACCCCCTCGGCGAAGGTGGCGCGGGCGGCGGCGAGATTCCCCCGACTCTGGTGGAGCAGGGCCGTGAGGCGGACGTGGTCCGGCGACGGTCCGAGAGCCTCGGCCGTCGCGGCTCGACAGTCATCCAGCGCAGCGGCGGCCTCGTCGAAGCGGCCCAGGTTGAGCAGCGCCTCGGCCGTACGCAGTCGCCAGCTGGCCAGGCTGAGGGCGTTGACGGGCATCGGCGGCATCTGCTCGTGCATCGGCGCCAGGGCGGCCAGCACGAGGAGCCAGTCCGAGCGTGCCCACGCCACAGTCGCCGCGGCGAGGCAGGCGAAGGCCGCCGATGCGGGGTTCGGCACAGCCGCAGCAGCCCGCTCGGCCGCCAGCACGTGCCCGTCGGCGGTTGTCCAGTCCCCTCGCGCTGCGTGCAGTGAGGTGGCCACCGCGTGGAAATGGGCGAGGTACCAGCCATGGTCGAGGTCGGAGGCCAGCGAAACGGCCAGCTCCGCGGAGACGATCCCGTCGTCCCAGTCGCCCTGGCGGTACTGCACCTCGGCCAGGGCAGCGAAGCTGTTCGGCACGCTGCGGGTGGTCGCCCCAGCCCGCGCCCAGCGGATGACGGCGTTGACATCCTGCACGGCGCCTTCGGCGTCCCCGGCCCAGCTCCGGATGGCTCCACGGGTGGCTACCAGCTCCGCCTCGAACGGTTCCGGGCGGGGGTGGGCTGCGGATGGTCCGGCCAGCAGTGCGAGGGCCTGCGAGGCGCGCCCAGAGTTGGCGAGGCTGTAGGCGAGGGACTGTTTGGCGGTCATGGCGACAGTCGGTGCACCGGCAGCGACGTCCATGGAACGGGCCGCCCACGTCATCGCCGCCCGCTCGTCGCCTCGCAGAGTGCACACCAGGGCCAGTGCGGCGGCGGCCCGGCCGAACAGGTCGGCCTGCGCCGGCAACGGCGTCACGTCCAGCACCGCTCGCAACTCGCTCTCCGCCTCGGCCAGCCTCCCCTCCGCCGCGGTCAGGGCGGCAAGCAGAAACCGTCTGGGCGCACCCTCGGCGCAGCGCAGCACCTCCTCCCGGTGGCTCTGCGCGGCGGCCACGTCCCCGGAGATGAGCAGCAGCTCCACCGCCCGGAGCAGGCGCTCCTCCGCTCGGGCCGGGCTGGGATCCAGTCGCGCCGACCACACCCAATACCGGGCCGCCGCGTGCAGCGCCCCGGCCGCCAGCTCCGTGGCCGCGGCCCCGGCGAGCAAGGCAGCCAACTCCGGATCGACGCCCACGGTGGCCGCCACCCTGTGCGCCAACCCGGTCGGCTGGTCGAGGAGGTGACCGGCCGCGCGATGCAGGCTCCGCCGGGTCATCGGCGCCATGTCGTCATACACCGCGGCTCGGACGAGCGGATGCGGAAAAACCACTTCCGCCCGGCCGGCGTTCGTCGCGGTGTCGAGCAGACCATGCCTAACCGCGTCGTCCAACGCCGGCGCGATCCGATCGAGGCCGGCCACGGACGCGGCCAGCCCAGCGGGGCTGCGGGTGCCCAGGACGGCCGCCGCGGCAACCAGTTGCTGCCCGGCGGGGGACAGCCGAGCCGTCCGGGCCAGCACGGTGGCGGCGTAGGAGTGCGGCGCGGGGAGGAGACGGTCAGCGTCCAGCAGGACCTCCCCCGGGAGCTCGTCGAGCAGCGCCCGCAGGTAGAGCGGGTTGCCTTCGGTGTGGTCCCGCAGGCGTTCACTCGTCGCGACCGGCAGCGGTTGGCCGTTGGCCGCGGCGAGCAGCCGGACCTCGGCGGGGCCAAGCCCGGCGAGCCGGAGGTGTTCACATCGGGCGCCGTCGTTGAGTACGCGCGCCCAGCCGGCTCCGAGGCGCTCGAGAGAATACGGACGCGCGGCGAGCAGGACGAGGACGGGGTCGGCCCGCAACCGGCGCAACCAGAACAGCAGTGCCCGACTCGACGGCAGATCCGCCCAGTGCAGGTCGTCGATAACGACCACGACGGTGCCCTGCTCTTCCACGGCGCCGAGGCTGGCCAGCAGTTCGGCGCCCACCGCCAGGCTGTCCTCGCCTGTGTCGACCCGCGGTCGGGGGATCGGTGGGGGCATGGCGGCGTGCAGCTGGTCGACGACGCCGTACTCGAGGGCGACCTCAGACTCCTCACCGCTGGCCCACAGCGTGACGACGTCGGAGCGGGAACCGAGGAACCAGCGCACCAGTGCGGTCTTGCCGATGCCGGGCTCACCCTCGATGAGGACAATCCTGGGGTGCCCGCCGCGGGCCGCCGTCAGCGCCCGGCGCAGGGCATCAAGCTGCTCGGAACGTCCCACGAAGCGCGTCGTGGCGTCCAGCTCCCCGCCTCCTCACCACCTCGACGTTGTCCGGTCCCGAGGTCATCGTCGCTGCCGACATGGCTGTGCATCCACGCAACGACGACATCGACCCGCGGCAGCGACGTCCACACCAACGCGAGCCCTACCCCTGACACCGTTCTCGATCAGGCTGATAGGGGACAATATCGGCCATCTCGACCTGAGGGAGTACGTCCGTGCCGGATCCGCCCCCCCGTCGCCGCGGCCGCGCCGTCGATGCGCCCGCCTTCCCGCCGATCTCTCTGGAGGCCCGCATGGCCGCGCTCGACACCCCATCCGAAGGGACCGAAACGTCGCTGCCAGCACCTGTACCAGCACCGGAGCCAGCACCGCGGAACCGCGATCATCCTCCTCGAGCCCCGCTCCTCAGGTCCGAGGCGCTGCTGCGGCCACGCCCGCGCCGGCCGGCCTCGGGGTGGCGACGCGGGGTGTGGCGAGTCACCGGGGGCCGGTGCAACCCGGGTCCCTCACGCAGGGACATCGCCGCCGAACACCTGCGTGACCGGATCCGTACCCCGCTCCTCGGCTGTTCCCGGGTGGCGGTGATCAGCCTCAAAGGTGGTGTCGGCAAGACCACGACCGTCGCCGGACTCGGCGCGACGCTTGCCTCCATCCGCGGTGACCGGGTGGTCGCGGTGGATGCCAATCCGGACGCCGGCACGCTGGGTGCTCGACTGCGGCGCGAGAGTGCGCGCACCGTCCGCGACCTGGTGGATGACCTGGCGGAGATGCGGACCTACTCCGACGTCCGCCGCTACACCTCCCAAGCCCCCAGCCGGCTCGAGGTGATCGCCTCCGATCCCGACCCCGCGGTGTCCCAGGCCTTCGGCGAGGAGGACTACCGGAAGGTCGCCGATCTCCTGTCCCGCTACTACTCGCTCATCCTCACCGACTCCGGGACCGGCCTGTTGCACAGCGCGATGCGCGGCGTCCTCGGGCTCGCCGACTCCCTCATCGTGGTCAGCTCGGCCAGTGTCGACGGGGCCGGAAGCGCGTCCGCGACGCTCGACTGGCTGGTCGCGCACGGCTACGGCGCGCTCGTCGAGCGGTCGGTGACGGTGATCTCCTTCGTCCACCCGGGGGCCGACGTGGTGGACCTGGCCCAACTGGAGAAGCATTTCGCCGCCCGGTCCCGGGCGGTGGTCCGCATCCCCTTCGACCCGCACCTGGAGGCCGGCGCGGAACTCGACCTCGAGCACCTGCGGCCCGCGACCCGGCAGGCCTGGCTGACCCTCGCGGCCTCCGTCGCGGAGGACCTGTCGCGTCAGCCCGACGATCAGCCGGCGATCAACCCGATGATCAGCGCAACAGGGTCCGCACCGTAGCGACGTCCGCCCCCATCGACGCCGTCAGCTCCTCGACGCTGTCGAAGCGGTGGACGTCGCGAATCCGGGCGACGACGTCGAAACCGACGTGGTCGCCGTAGAGATCGAGGCTCGCCTCCTCGACGTCGAGCACGTATCCCTCGACGCGGCGGGTGCGTCCCTCGAAGGTCGGGTTGGTGCCGATCGAGATGGCGGTCGGCAGCCGCTCCGACCCGCGCACGAGATACCCGGCGTAGACGCCGTCGGCCGGAACCGCTGTGAAGCGGGCCGTTTCCAGGTTCGCGGTCGGATAGCCCAGCCGCCGGCCGCGTCGGTCACCGCGGACCACCACCCCCTCGACCCGGTGTGGTCGGCCGAGAGTTTGCGCGGCCGTCGCCACGTCGCCAGCCGCGACGCACGAGCGGACGAAAGTCGAGGAGTAGACGATGCCGTCCTGTCGCACCAGCGCCACGCCCTCGGTCGCGAAGCCGAAGCGCGGGCCGAGTTCGGCAAGGGTGTCGACGTCCCCGGCGGCCTTGCGGCCGAAACGGAAGTTCTCTCCCACGACGACCGCGCAGGCGTGCAGGTGCTCGACGAGGACGGCGTGCACGAAGGCGTCCGGAGCAAGTCGGGAGAATTCTGAGGTGAACGGCTGAACGGCCATGACGTCCACGCCCAGGCCGTCGATCAACTCAGCCTTGTATCGGGGGCTGGTCAGCATCGCCGGATGGCTGCCCGGCCGGACCACCTCGCTCGGGTGGGGATCGAAGGTCAACACGACGGCTGGCACGTCCAACTCGGCAGCTGTGGCCACCGCGCGGGTGATGATCTGCTGATGGCCCAGGTGCACGCCGTCGAACACACCGACGGTGACCACGCAGCGGCCCCAACCCGGGGGAACCTCGTCGACCCCACGCCAGCGCTGCACAGGACCAGACTGCCAGGCCGCCGCGTCCCCCACCACCACCACCACCCGGCGGCCGCCGGTGTACGGCCGGGACGCGGCTTGAACGCGCTCGGACAATGCGCGTGCCTGCGCGCCTCACCCTGCCGGGGTGAGGCGCCCTCGGTCGAGGGCCGGTCAGGCTTCTTCGCACCCGACCCGTCCCCGCACCGAAAGGGAGCACGCG
>JADGOV010000054.1 GCA_017882785.1 Frankiaceae bacterium | reverse complement strand
AGGCAGCTACCGCGTGCTGTACACCATCGACGACACTGCCGCAGTCGTCACCGTGCTCACAGCCGAGCATCGCCGAGATGTGTACCGGCGGCGCTGATATCCATCGCTCAGCTCGGTGATCGCTGCTGCGGGTTCCGCAGCGCACGTGGGGAGTCGTCATAGATCCATGTCGACGTTCCGGTAATTCGGATTCTCTGTTTCCGAGTGAGCGTCCCGGAATCGGTCGGTTCCGGGACGCGCCGAGGACCGGGACCGGATCCGTCCAAACCTGGTTGCGGGACGTCCCGCAACCCATCCCGTAACGTCACGCTGCGGGTTGAGTTCCGGGACGGTTTCCGGGACGTTGCTGGGCATGGACGCCGCGCCGCTCGTGCACACGAACGCCGTCCGGATCGGGTACGCCCGGATCAGCTTGGCCAGCCAGGATCATCAGCTGCAGCTTGACGCGCTGGCCGCCGCTGATTGCCGGGAGGTGATCGTGGAGACGGCTAGCACGCGGGGTGAGCGGCCGAAGCTACGCGCCACGCTGGCCATGCTCAAGCCGGGCGACACCCTGGTGGTCTACAAGCCGGACCGGATCGCCCGGTCGATGAAAGAACTGCTGATGCTGCTCGAGGACGAGCTGCACGCCCGGCACGTGAACCTGCACATTCTGTCGGGCATCTGCGCCGGCGTGCATCGGCCCAGCAGCCGCGGCATCGCCGACAAGATGCTGTTCCTGATCGCGGCGATGGCCGCCGAGATGGAGCGGGACCTGATCCGCGAGCGCACTCTCGACGGCCTGGCCGCCGCCAAAGCGCAGGGCCGCACAGGCGGGCGGCCGGTGGTGATCGATAACGACACGCTGGCCGTGGCGGTCGCCCGGCGGGCCCGTGGCGAGTCGGTGACCGTCATCGCGCGGTACCTGAAGGTCGGCCGCTCCACCCTGTACCAGGCGCTTCAGCCGACCAGCCGCTGATGGGTAAGCCCTCGACGCGGACCAGGGCCTCACTCGCCGTCGCCGTCGTCTTCATCGTCGGCCGGGTCGGCGTCCGGGTCGCGTAGTGGGCGGCGGGCGCCGCCGAGGTCCGGGTGGTGGAACGAGTACCGCCCGTGCACGTTGATGTGCTTGCGGATGAACGGGGACAGCCGGGCCACATCTTCCTCGCGCACCGGGTTGCCCTGCGCCCGCAGCTTCTGGAGCGCGTCGTCGATGTAGACCGTGTTCCACAGCACCAACAGGTTCAGCACGATCCCGAGCGCGCCGAGCTGGTCTTCCATCCCTTCGTAGTAGCGCTGGAACAGTTGGGCCTTTCGGCCGTGGAACACCTTCTCCGCCAGGGCATGCCGGCCCTCCTGCAGGTTGCGGATGCCTTTGATGCCGCGGCGCAGGTCCTCGTCGTCGATCAGGGCGAGCACGTGCAGGGTCTTGAAGATCCGCCCGTAGGTGTTGATTGCCTCGCCGAGCGCGGTGGGGTGCCCGTCGCGTTGCAGCATCCGCACCACGTCATAGGAGCTGACCGCGCCGGTGTAGATGGAGGCGACCAGGCGCAGGATGTCCGGCCACCACTTGCGGACCTTGCCCAGGTCGAGCTTCCCGCGGGCCAGGTCGTTCAGGGCGCCGTAATCCGCGTCGCGCATGGTTCGCCACAGCTTCTGGTCCGGCAGGTCAGCCAGCGCGGGCCGGTACTCCTTGTCCAGCAGTTGCGCCAGCCCGAACACCAGGTCCGAATACGACCCGGTGTCGGTCACGATCACATCGGCGCGGCGGCCCTCGCCGCTGCCGAAGATCACATCGAGGGCGTGCAGGCAGTCCCGGTCGGTGCCCGACACGATCTTCGCGCCAATCCCGAACGCCTGATCGTTGATCATGTTCAGCCACGTGATGCCACGTTTCGGCCCGAAGTACTTGCGGTTGGGGCGGGCGTACGCGCTGGGCACCGGGACCACGAACCGCATCCCGTCGATCGCGGCGACCAGCCCGCCGCCCAGCGCCTGGGCGAACCCGATCCCGGCCTGCTTGGCGACCAGGTGCGGGTTGCCGGCCGCGTAGTTCTCCGCCCGCAGGTAGGTCTGATCGACGTAGCCGATCCGGTGCCGCTCCAGCGCCGGGACCCCTTTTGCCGCGATCGGCGCGTAGGTGATGTTCAGCGCCTGCCCGGTCAGACACGCGGCCACGGTGACGTCCAGGTCCTCCAGGTACGGCACCCCGCCGGAGATCGAGGTGAAGGAGTCCAGGAATTCCGGGCACCAGCCCACCACCTCCAAGATCGCCTCGGAGATATCGACGCGCGGCATCATCGCCTCGACCCGCTTGCGGAGGTCGATCAGCGATGGCGGCTCCTCGATCGCCTTCACGCTCGCGACGTGCACCTTCCCAGCGGTGTCAATGCGCACCGCGGTGTTGGCCGGCAGCCGCCCGGCGACCGCCCGGTAGATCGCATCGAGGGTGACCACGTGGCGGGCCAGCAGCGCGTCCGGGTCCTCCGGCAGGCCGAGGTCGGTCAGCACGCTGTCCTTGACGGCGTCCCATTCCGGCCCGTCCAGCAGCTGCGCGGCCGGGTCACGCCACCGGCTCGAGCCCGGCGCGTAGATCTCGCGACGCTTGAGGTGGCGGTGGAACTGCACCAGCACGCAGAACACGTACGCGTTGCGGTCGACCAGCCCGTCGGTGCGGGCAGGGTGGCCGAACACCAGCCGCTTCCACGCCGCCGGCACGACCGCCGAGTCGATCAGCCGCAGCGGCAGCAAGGTCACCGAGTGCCCGCTCGACCGGTGGGCCAACGCCTCCGGCAGCGCCCGCATCGCCGCCAGAACCGCGTCGCCCTCGGCATTGGCGCCGAACTCGATCACCTCGGTGAGGATCTTCACGAACGCCGACACCATCGCGTAGCGGCCGCACATCTCCGCCCGCCAGCCGCCGTCGTCCTCGGCCTCGGGCGGCGGGACCAGACCGGTCACCGTCGCGACCGCGTCCCGCAGCTCCGAGCGCGGCACCACCGCGTCGATCGCCTGCCACACCTCACCCAGCCGGGCATCCTCACCCGCGGTCAAGAGCAGCTCCACCGCCACGGCGAGCCGTGCCGAGGCCTTGGCCAGCTGCGGGTGCCGGCGGACCGTCTGCTTGTCCGCTTCCCGCTGCGTCGGACCGAGCAGTTCGGTGACCATCAGCAGGTCCAGCAGCTCCAGCGCGTCATCGATCGTCTTGGACCGCAGCCGCTGCACCGTCGCCACCAGCGTCGCCCTCCGCCGCGACGGCGGATGCTTCTTCAACTGGAACGCGGTGGCCGACATCCCGTACCGGGCCAGCTCGGCCAGCCGCCGCTGCGGCACCTGGTCGAGCTTGACCGCCCCGAAGCCCGCGCCGCCGACCTCCGAAGCCAAATCCAGCGCCTTCACCATGCCCGGCCCGGACGCCTTCGCCGGCCCCGTACGCCACCGCTCCAGCTCCGAAACCCGCCCGCCCGGCGGCACCTCCAGCAGCCGGTCCAGCGCGATCGGCTGCTCGGGCGTCGCCGGCGCGGACAGCGAGTCCCACAACCGCTCGGTCGCCTCATCCCGGACCCGGGCCACCAGCCGGGTCAACCGCGAGATCCCCGGCAGCAGCACGTCGTTCTCCCGCAGCCACCGCACCGTATAGCCGAACAGCGCCGTCGGACCGTCGCCGGTGTTCCACGCCCGCGCGGCCACCTTCGCCGTCAGCTCCGCCTCGCCGGACGTGAAATCCCTCAGCCCGAACGCCTCCTGGATCTCCCACGCATGATCGAGCCGGGTCGTGTCCCGCTCCGTGTACCGCTTCACGCATGACGGGTCAGCGATCCCCAACTGGCCAGCGACCAGGTCCAACACCTCGGCGGGCACATCGAGCGGATCGGTGAGGAAGCAGCCGAGATAACGCACCGTCACCATCTGCAAGGCGAAGCCCAGCCGCATCTGATCGCTGCGGCGACGGCCGGCCCGGGCCTTGTCGTCATCGTCGAGAAAGAACACCTTGTCGAGCTCAGCCGGCGTCGGCGCGCCGTCGTAGCGGCCGTACCTCACCGCCTCCGCGTCACTCAAGAAGTCAACGGGCACCCACGCACCGTAGAACCCGCCGAACCCGGCGACTCAGCTGGCCGCGGTCAAGCAGGCGGACGGCAAGCGGGCTTCCGCTACCGCCGGATTCCGTTCCAAATCTCTTTAACCCCCGCTTCGGCGTGGGACTTGGAGGGTGGCTCCGGATCTCCTCGACACGGCGGGGAATCCTCCTGAGCCGCCCGACGAGGACCGCAGCCGCCCACAGGTCGCCCTCGCCGCGGTCAGTTCGGCCTGCGTCTGCAGGAGCAGTTCGTCGGCGGTGTGCGCGCCGCGGATCAGCGTCCTTGCTTCTGGGTAACGGGGTTCTGAACAGCGACCGGAACAGCAGCAGGGAAAGTCGCGACCGGGATAGTGAAGGCGGCTGGTACGGCCCACCACCTAGGACCCGGGCCGCGGCTGGTCTGACGGCGCTCTGGCTGGTCTGGTCTTCGCTGGCCCGGTCCTCGGCGAGCTTCGCCTGCGCAGCGGCGACCGCGGCCTGCTCCTGGCTTACCTGGGCGAGCAAGGAGGTCGTGCCCATGCGGGCGAGCACCTGGCCGGGGCTGACGTGTTGGCCGGCGGTGACAGCCACACCGGCGACGCGTCCGGAGACGGGAAAGGCGAGCGCGGCCTGGCTGACCGGGGAGATCGTGCCGGTGGCGTCGAGGGTCTGCTCGACCGTGCCAAGGCTGACGGGTGCGGTCCGGTACGCCGGGCCGCTGGCGCCGGACGCGGCGACCGCCTCCGAGAGCCCGACCAGGGCGACGGCTCCGCCCACGGCGGCCGCAGCCCAGCGCCGGGCTCGCCGGCGGCCCCGCCCGGCGCTGCGGTCAGGCATTGCCGCCGTTCCCTCGGCTGCCCCTACCGCCAAAGCCGCGTCCGGTGGCGCAGCCTTTCGGACCACGTGGCCGAATGCCGATCGACCGGGCTGTGACAGCTCCGGTGCTGTCGACCGGCCCCATCGCGGTCACGCACTGGCCGACCGAGAGCGCGGCCGCGGTGGCAGCCTCGGTGACGGTTTAGCTGGTGGCCGCCGTGGTCATGACGGTGATCGGCGCGGTTGTACCGTCGGCAGCGTTCCCGCCTTGGCGGTCCTCCACGACGAAGCTCGTCGCTGAGACGACGGTGACCTTGCCGAACGCCCCGCAGAACCCCCGGCCGCCGCCCGGCCGCTGCATGGGCGCGGCCCGTGGCGAGGCTGTGGGCGAGGCCCGCCACGACATCCCTCCCATGCCGCCTCGGTTGACAGCTCCGTTGCGGCCGCCGGGCAGGCCGCGGACTGCGAGGGCGGGTGAGCCGGCTGCGGTTGGCGCCGGGGGCCGAGCAGCGGATGTCCGCGTGGCGGCTCCGCAGGCTGGCGGCGGCCGCGGCCGCTGTCGCGGAGCTCTCACCGGCGGAGTCCGCCGCCCTGCCCGCCGCCCTGCCGGCGCTGCGTCGGCTCGGCGCCAGCTTGGCCCAGGCGGCACCCGACACCGCGGCGTGAGGGCCGCACCGGCGGGCGAGGGTCGAGCGGGCCCGAATGGAAATGCCACAGATCATGTGGCTCTGACGCCGCATTGTGGTAACGGGATTGTGTTCGGCCGAGGCGCGGGGGGTGACGGCTCGTATCGTGCCGGCTGTGCAATGCCCGACCGGATGCCCGACCGGTGGTGTTCAGCGGCGCAGCTTTCTCGGCATGCTCGCTGTCGGGTTGGCCGCGGTGCTGACCGGGTGCGAAACGGGCCTCAGCGGTGAAGCGGGTGCCGAACTCGGTCCGCCGCCCCCGCTCCCACCGATCCCGAAGCCACAACCCGGGCCACCGGTCACCCTCGATCACGGTCCGCCCGGCGCGGCCACGGCCCGACAGGTCGCGATCACCATCGATGACGGCTACTGCGAGGGGTGTGTGGCCGGCTACGCGGCCTTCGCCGCCCGTACGGGGACCCACCTCACGTTCAGCCCCAACGGCACCTACGCACACGCCTGGGCACCGCAGGCGGGGACGTTGCGGCCGTTGATCGCTCGCGGCCAGGTGCAGATTCAGAACCACACCTTCAGTCACCGCGACCTGCGTCAGCTGGGCGACGCGGGGATCCGGGAGGAGTTGGAACGGAACGACGAGTGGATCACCAGTACGTTCGGGATCACGAGCCGCCCCTACTACCGGCCGCCGTTCGGCTTTCACACCACGCGCGTCGACGACGTCGCCGGCCAGGTCGGCTACACCCGGGTGACGATGTGGAACGGCTCCTACGGTGACTCCACCGCCATCAGCCCGGCCACGCTGATGCGCCTGGCCGGCCGCTACCTGCAACCGGGAGTGATCCTTATCGGACACGCCAACCATCCCACGGTGCTCGGGCTGTTTGACGAGATCGCAGAACTGATCCGCACCCGCCGCCTCACGCCCGTCACCCTCGACGAGATGTTCGGCACCAGCCGCGCCACCGGCCGAGGAGGCCCGGTCCCGCTGTCCGACCTAAGTGGGGCCTAGGTTCGGCTTAAGGCACCGCGGGAGGCTGGCGGCCAGAGATAGGTCATCGTTCCGATGTGGTCGGGCGCCTTTAGGCGCAAGGTCGAGAACGTCAGACCTTTCCGCCTGAAGGAGACCGCAGATGACGCCCATCGCCGTAACGTTCGCCAGTGCGGAGATCGCCTACCGCCAGGAGCGCGTCACGGGCGACTTCGCTCGTGCCAACGCGGGTCGCGGACCCCGGCGACGGTGGGGTCGGCGCGGGTCCGTTCATGTTCCCCACACGGGCTACCGAGCCGGGATAGCCAGGACGGCCACGGCGCGCTGATCAATCGGCCGGCGATGACCGAGGTGATGCTGCGGGGCGGCCGGATAATGGTCAGCGTGCCATCGGAGTTCCCCATGTCGGGGCCGCTTGTCGGACGGGCCGCGGATCTCACGCGGCTCGCCGGGATCCTCGGCCTCGAACCGGCGGATCCCGGGAACGCAGCCGTGCTGCTCGCCGGTGACGCGGGTGTCGGGAAGACTCGGTTGCTGGCCGAGTTGATGGCCCAGGCGACGACCGCGGGTTGGCAGGTCCTGGTCGGGCACTGTCTCAACTTCGGCGACAGCGCGCTGCCGTACCTGCCGTTCAGCGAGATGTTCGGGGCGCTCGCGGCGCGGTCGCCGGAGACTGCTGAGTCCATGGTGTCAGCCAGTCCGGCGGTGGCCCGGCTGATGCCCGGCCGTCGCCTGCTCTCCGACTCCCGAAGCCATCCGGAGCGGATGGAGCGTGGGGAGCTCTTCGAGTCGGTCCTCGCCGCACTGGGCTGGCTGAG
Organism: Frankiaceae bacterium; assembly: GCA_017882785.1. Lineage (GTDB taxonomy): Bacteria > Actinomycetota > Actinomycetes > JADGOV01 > JADGOV01 > JADGOV01. Next base: position 13,412 of record JADGOV010000054.1, on the reverse strand, counting down.
CCGGACCGCTCCGGTGCTGCTCGTGGTCGAGGACCTGCACTGGGCGGACCCGTCGACCCGCGAGATGCTGGGGTTCCTCTTCGCCCGCCCGGCTTCCGGTCCGGTTTCGGTGATCGGCTCCTACCGGGGGGACGACCTGCACCGCCGGCACCCGCTGCGCGCTGTTGCCGGGGAGTGGGCCCGGCTGCCCGGGGTAAGCCGCCTGCAGCTGCGCCCGCTGGGCAATAGCGACATGCGCTCGTTGATTGCGGCGCTCCGCCCGACCGCGTTGACGGCGGTGGATATCAGCGGCATCGTGCAGCGCGCCGAAGGCAATGCCTTCTACGCCGAGGAACTGGTGGCCGCTGCCGATCTCGGGAACCGGACGCTACCCACCGAACTCGCCGACCTGTTGCTGATCCGGTTGGACACGCTGACCGAGCCCGCGCGCCTCGTGGTGCGGGCCGCGTCGGTCGCCGGAAGGCAGGTCTCCCATCAACTGCTCGCCCGCGTGGTCGGGCTGGACGACGTTGCTCTCGACGGCGCCCTGCGGGACGTCGTCGAGAGCAACGTGCTCGTGCCGGTGGACACCGACGGCTACGCGTTCCGGCATGCCCTGCTGGCGGAGGCCCTCTACGACGACCTGTTGCCGGGGGAGAGGGTACGACTGCACGGCGCGTACGCCGCCTCCCTCTCGACTGGTCAGGTCGCCGGCACGGCCGCCGAACTGGCCCGGCATGCCCGCGCCGGCCACGACGTGTCCACCGCGATCCGGGCGAGCATCCAGGCGGGGGACGAGGCGATGGCGGTGGCCGGCCCGGTTGAGGCGGTACGCCACTACGAAGTTGCTCTGGAACTGCTGCCGGGCGCGCACGAGGCGGCGGAGGTCCAGGGCATCGACGAGGTGGCACTGATAGTGCGGGCCAGCGTTGCGGCGGTCGCCGCCGGTGACATCTTCCGCGCGGTGGCGCTGGTCTCGGACCGGCTCAGTCAACGTTCCGACATCCCGCCGCCGCAGCGGGCGAGGCTGCTGCACGCGTTGGCCAGTGCCGCGCTGCTCGGAGACACCGGCGTCGACGTGCTGGACGTCACTGCCGAGGTGCTCCGGCTCGTACCGGCCGAGCCGGCAAGCCAGCTGCGGGCCCAGGCAGCGAGTCTGCATGCACGGGCCAATGCCGACCGGTACCGCGATGACGCGGCGGGACGCTGGGCCGGCGAGGCACTCGACCTGGCCCGCGACCTCGAACTGCCCGAGGTCACCGCCGACGCCGCCACCACCCTCGCGCGCCTGGAGGAACGAGCGGGGGAACCGGAGACGTCCCGGCGCACGCTGGAACGCGCGGTCGCCGCCGCGCGCGCCAGTGGTGAGGTCGCCGCTGAGCTGCGGAGCATGTTCAATGTCGCCGGGCTCCACTACGAGCTCGGTCAGCTGGCCGAAGCCCGCGGCGCGTACGAGGCCACCGCCGCCCGAGCGCGGCAGACCAGCCGGCCGTGGGCGCCCTACGGTGTCGACGCCCGGATGATGAGTGGTCTCGTCGCCTACGTGAGCGGCCGCTGGGACGACGTGACCGCCATTGTCGACATCTCCGGCGAATCGCCGCCTGAGTTGGCCGGCGCCGCCTTGGCCGGCGTCGGCCTGATGGTTGCAGCCGGGCGTGGCGAGCACCGGGGTCTGGACGGGTTCGCTCAGTTGCGACCATTCTGGGAACGCGACGGCATGATTGCCATTCTCAGTGGCGGCTCGGCGATCGACCTGCACGGCGACACCGGCGACCTCCCGGCTGCCGCCGCGGCGCACGACGAGCTGGTCACGTGGGTGACGATGCTGTGGCGGGATCACCTGTTCGAGGCGCGGATCCGGATGAGCGCGCTGCTGCTGGGGCAGATGTGCGCGCAGGCCCCGCGTTCGGGCGCCCGGGAGCGATCGGAGCTGGCCAGCCGCGGCGCGGAACTCCTCGATGTCGCCGACGCCGTGGCCGGGAAGGGCCTGCTGGCCCGGCGCCGTCGGGGGCCGGAGAGCGAGGCCTGGATCGCCCGGGTCTCGGCCGAACACGCCCGCCTGCGCTGGCTCACCGGCGTCGACCCGCCCGGCGGGGAGACGCTGATCGAGGTCTGGCGCAGCGTGGTCGCAGCCTTCGAAGGATTCGGCCACGTCTTCGAGGTTGCGCGATCCCGAGCGCGGCTGGCGGCGGCGCTGCGGGCCGTCGGCCAGCCCGGGGAAGCCGAGGAGCAGGTCAGGCTGGCCCGCGAGGTGGCCCTACGGCTCGGCGCGGAGCCGCTGCTGGCGGAACTGCGCCCGCTGGGCCCGGCGCGACGGGTGGCGCCACTTCGCGGCGGTCAGCCGCTGACCCCACGGGAGCTGGAGGTGCTGGCGCTGGTCGCGCAGGGTCGGAGCAACCGGGATATCGGGCGGCAGCTCTACATCAGCGGCAAGACCGTGAGCGTGCACGTCTCCGCCATCCTCGCCAAACTGGGCGCCACCGGGCGTACCGAAGCGGTTGCGCTGGCCTCTCGGGTGGGACTCATCGGGGGGACCCTGCCCTGATGACGACCTAGGCTTCCGTTGTGGCTGGTCGGCCGGGGGCAGGCGGCGTCAGGATGGCGGAGCTGGTGGCGACGCGGTCCTACGCCGCTGACCTGGGGCTCGGGCAGCCCATGGAGCACTGCATGCGGCAGACGGTGATCGCGCTTCGGCTTGCCGACCTCATCGAAGCCAACGACCGCGACCGGGAGGCTACCTATTGTCTCGGGCTGATGATGAACGCCTACTGTCATGCCGACGCGGCCGAGCAGGCGACGTGGTTCGGCGACGACATCAGCTCAAGGGGGACGGGTTTGGGGTGAGACGACCGCCCACCTCGGGTTTCATCCGATTGATCACCGGCCAGTGTGTATCGGCGGCCTTGAGCCCGGGCTAGGTTCAGGCTCAACGAGCCACGGACGTCCGCTGTCAGTGGTAGAGGGGAGCTAACGACCATGAACGGACACGCCGGCCTGCTCGCCCGCCACCAGGCGGTGCTGCCGTCCTGGCTCGCGCTGTACTACCAGCAGCCGATCGAGCTGGTCTCCGGCAAGGGCTGCCGGGTGACCGACGGCGAGGGCCGGGAGTACCTGGACTTCTTCGGCGGCATCCTCACCACGATGACCGGTCATGCCGTCCCAGAGGTTGTCGAGGCGGTCCGCGAGCAGGCCGGCCGGATGTTGCACACCTCGACGCTGTACCTGATCGCGCCGATGATCGAACTTGCGGAGGAGATCGCCCGGCTGTCACCGATCGATGACGCCAAGGTCTTCTTCGGCACCTCGGGCACGGACGCCGTAGAGACCGCGCTAATGCTGGCGTCGTCCTACCGCACGTCCAACCAGGTGCTGGCACTGCGGAACAGCTACCACGGCCGCGGCTTCGCCGCCGTGAGCGTGACCGGTAACCGACGCTGGAGTCCCACCGGGTTCAGCCCGTTCAACGTGAGCTACGTGGCCAACGGCGACAGGTTGCGGGGGCCGCTGAGCCGGCTACCGGACGACCAGTTCGTCGACGCGTGCGTCGATGACCTGCGCAGCGTCATCGACACCATGACCGCCGGGGATGTCGCCTGCCTCATCGCCGAGCCGATCCAGGGCGTCGGTGGCTTCGTCACCCCACCCGACGGGCTCTACGCCAGGTATCGAGAGGTGCTCGACGAGTCCGGCATCCTGTTCATCGCCGACGAGGTGCAGACCGGGTGGGGACGGACCGGCGACCATTTCTGGGGCATCGAGGCGCACGGAGTCGTACCTGACCTGATGACGTTCGCCAAGGGTCTCGGGAACGGTATGTCCATCGGCGGCGTCGTCGGCCGACGGGAGATCATCGACGCGCTGGGGGCGAACAGCATCTCCACGTTCGGCGGCAACCCGGTGTCAACTGCCGGCGCGCTGGCGAACCTGCGCTACCTGCTCGAGAACGACCTGCAGGCCAACGCCAAGACCGTCGGCACGCTGCTCCGGGGCCGGCTCGCCGAGTTGAAGGGGCGATACCCGATTGTCTTCGACGTCCGCGGCAAAGGCCTCATGATCGGCATTGAGCTGGTCGACCCTGGCACGAGTCGGCCGTCTCCGGCCGCCGCCTCCGTCGTCCTCGAGGAGGCCCGGACCCGCGGGCTCCTCCTAGGCAAAGGCGGCTTCTACGGCAACGTCCTGCGCATCGCGCCACCGCTCTCACTCAGTGCCGCCGAGGCCGGCGAGGGGGCGGACATCGTCGCCACAGCGATCGCCGCCGCCGATCGACAACTGTCAGGAGCCGCGTCGTAAAGACCGGTACGCACTACTCCTCGAGTTCGACCCTGCTGACGGTGCGACTACGGATGGGGGTGACGTCATGGGAGGCATGGATTCTCGACAGCCAGAGCTGCGCCTTGTGAAGTACGACGCGGACGGCAACATGATCGACCCATTCCCGAACGCGCCCTACATCCCGAAGCCACCGCTCAGCTCGCTACGCCGAGCTGGCCCCATTCCGCCCGACCAGGCCGAACCAGAGGGGCCATCGGCTGACATAGCCCCCGCGCCAGCCCCAGCGCGCCACAGAAGGCCGAACCGAAGACCTCCGGTTAAAACCCCCCCTATCCAAGGGCGGGTCCACCGCGCCAGCGGTCAGCTCAGGGGCTGCGCCGAAGGCGAAGCCGAGCAAGCGCACGCGGATCAAGCCATGACCTCGCGCAATCCGTCGATCTGCGACTCCTGCACGCGGCGCCGTACAGCCGTGACGTGTGATGCTTTCCCGGACCTTATCCCCATTGAAATTTGCACCCTCGGCGGCGATCACAGAATGCCGGTCGAGGGCGACCACGGATTGCAGTGGGATTGGAATGGCGACATTGACGCGCGTTTTTGGTGGGAGCAGTCTTATCAGGCGGGCGTTAATCTTGGATACACGACGCCGACGCCAGGCGCGCCCGATGTCTTGCCAGGCGTAACCGAAAGCCAACCTGACACGACGTACTGCCACCACGCGGCGGACCACGCGCCGTAGCTCTTCACGAACGCCTTCTGCCCCGGTGACAGCACGCCCGGGTTGACGCTTCCGGCATGGGCAAGCGGCGCCGAAGCCACGGTCAGTGGCTGCGAGGAGTGCGGTCAGCAGGCGTCGGGTTGTTCTCATGGATCCCACTCATGCTTCGGCGACATACGATCCGGCGCGGCGGCGCCTTCCCCGTGCAGGGAATGTAGTCGGATCGCCGCAGAATAATGGAATACTTCGCCGGGCGCAGCCAACTGTCAAGGGACGTCGGGCTCGATCTGGCTACCCGCCGCGTCAGCACGCCCAGAATGCCGGTCATTGCGCTGGGGAGGATTGCGCCGGCACTCGTGATCAGCCCCCGCAAGTACGCGCCGGCCAGTCGCGTGACAGTATTACGCTCACGGGATGGTGCAGGACCAAATGGGACGCGGCGACGATCCGGGTCATGTGGGCTCTCCGACCGCGCGCGCCAGGCGGCACACGCTGGGCGACCTGCTGCACCGCACCGCTCGCCGCTGTCCGGACAGGCTCGCGGTAATCGCCGGCGACACGCGGCTGACGTACGCCGAGTTCGACTTGGCGGTGAACCGGACGGCGTGTGCGGTGGCTGACCGCGGTGTCGACAAGGGCGACAGGGTGGCACTGCTCTCGCACAACGGTTGGCAGTTCGCCGTGCTGTCCTTCGCGCTGGCGAAGCTGGGTGCGGTGCTGGTCCCGGTCAATTTCATGTTCGGTCCGGACGAGGTTGCCTACCTGCTGCACCACAGCGGCGCGGTCGGGATGCTGGTCGAGGACGCACTCGTCCCGATGGCCGAGAAGGCGTTGGCGGCGGCCGGCGTGCGGGGCGGGATACGCGGCTGGATCTCACTGACCGGGGCTGCGCCGGCGCCCGGGTGGGAGGCTGTCGAGCCCTGGGCGAGGTCCGGCACGGACGTCGCGCCCGAGGTCGAGGTGGCTGATGACGACCCGCTGCGGCTGATGTACACCAGCGGCACCGAGTCGCGGCCGAAGGGTGCGCTGCTGACCAGCCGGTCACTGCTCGCGCAGTACGTCAGCTGCATCGTCGACGGCGGGATGACCGGGGACGACGTCGAAGTGCACAGCCTGCCGATGTACCACTGCGCCCAGCTGGACTGCTTCTTCGGACCGGATGTCTACCTCGGTGCGACCAGTGTGATCCTGCCCGGACCAGACCCGTCGGCGTTGCTGCGGACCATCGGTGCGGAGCGGGTGACCAAGCTGTTCGCCCCGCCCACGGTCTGGATCTCGCTGCTGCGCTCGCCGGAGTTCGACACGACTGACCTGTCTCCGCTGCGGAAGGGCTACTACGGCGCTTCGGCGATGCCGGTCGAGGTTCTGCGAGAGATGCAGCGCCGGCTGCCGGAGGTCCGGCTGTGGAACTTCTACGGCCAGACCGAGATGGCTCCGCTGGCCACGATCCTCTCCCCGGAGGACCAGCTTACTCACGCCGGCTCGGCCGGGCACGCCGCGCTCAACGTCGAGACCGCGGTGGTCGACGACCACGACCGGCTCGTGCCGGCCGGCACGGTCGGTGAGATCGTGCACCGCAGCCCGCACGCCATGCTCGCCTACTACCGGGACGAAGAGAAGACCGCGGAGGCGTTCCGCCACGGCTGGTTCCACTCCGGCGACCTGGGCGTGCTGGACGCCGACGGTCGGCTCAGCGTCGTCGACCGCAAGAAGGACATGATCAAGACGGGTGGCGAGAACGTCGCGAGCCGCGAGGTCGAGGAGGTCGTCTACGGCGTCGACGGGGTGGCGGAGGTCGCCGTCTTCGGCGTGCCCCACCCGAACTGGGTGGAGGCCGTGAGTGCGGCGGTGGTGCCGAAGCCTGGTGCCACCATCAGCCCGGAGGCGGTCATCGCCCACTGCCGGGGCCTGCTGGCCGGCTTCAAGGTTCCCAAGTACGTCGTGGTGGTCGACGCGTTGCCCAAGAACCCCAGCGGGAAGATCCTCAAGCGGGATCTGCGCGACACCCACGCCCCGCTCGCCAACCCGGACGGCTGAGGACGGCATCGTCACAACCACGGCGGCGGTCCACAGTGGGACGGCTCACGTGAGCTGGCGCAGGAAGACGCGGTCGCCGCTCGCGGCGACGCCGCGCCGGTAGGCGAGCAGGACGTGGTTACCGGCACCACACCGAGCGCCGGCTCACGCTCCGTCTGCGCGGTCCTCGTCAGCCGGGCGCCGTCGGGAGTGCACACGAACCATGTCCTCACAACGGGGGTGGTCTGGTCGCCGGGGGAGGGGGACAGCGTCCGACCGGCGGGGGCGGCTCGCTGGGGCCGTCGGCGACGAGCAGCCCCGGGTCGTCGCCGGCAGGGCAGGAGTCGCTGCTCCACCCGTCGAGAGTGAGTCCGCAGGCGGTCACCCTCGTCCCGTACAGGTCCAGGGTCTCAGCAGTCGGGTCGTCCTCCCACACCACCAAGAAGAGGCGGCCGTTCCACGCGGCCTGCGGGCGCTGCTGCTCGTTGTCCACCCGTGAGAGCCCCCAGGTCTTACGCACAGTCCCTGGGCCGGCAACGAGGGCGGCGTCGAGGTCGTGGTAGGTGCCCTCGATCTGCTTCTCCCAGGCGACAAGGAAGGTATCTCCGCCGGCCACGGTCGGGTGCACGGCGCTGTCGATCCCGGTGCTCAAGCGCGTTCCCCGGGGGGAGGACGGTCCCGTCGACCGCGACGCGGGCGCCCCGGACCGCTAACGCGCCGCCCGCAACCGGCGACTCGTGCCAGACGACCAGGTACTCGTGCCCATGCCATCCGACTGCTGGGTTCGCTTTGCACGACCCCGGCGTGGGTCGGCCGGGATTGTCAGCCGAAGCCGACGCGCACTGTGGAGAACGCGCCGTTGCAGCGCCGGCACCCTTCGGCTGCCAAGGTTGATGCCGACGAGAGGAGTGTCGAGCATGAGGAGATCGTTGGATGGCACCGTGGCCGTCGTGACCGGGGCCAGCGCGGGCATCGGCGCCGCGACGGCGTATGAGCTCGTCGCGGCCGGTGTACGCGTTGCGCTGGGTGCGCGGCGGCGGGAACGGCTCGATGAGCTGGTCAGCGAGCTGGGCACGCACAGGGCGGTCGCGGTGCCAGGGGACGTCCGAAATCCGAGGTATTCCGACGATCTCGTCGCGACCGCCGTCGATCGGTTCGGCCGCCTGGACATCGTGATCGCGAACGCCGGCGTGGGCGCCTACGGCGGGATCCTCGATCTCAACGATGACGTCGTCCACGAGATGGTCGAGACCAACTACCTCGGGACGGTGTGGAGCGTGCGCGCCGGTGTCCGACGCATGCGGGAGCAGGGTGACGGCGGCGATCTCATCATCGTCAGCTCCGTCGCCGGGTTCCGCGGCGGCGGCGACGAGGCGGTGTACGCCGGCACGAAGCATGCGCAGGTCGGATTGGCCGGCTCGCTTGATCGCGAGTTGCGGGAGGAGGGCATCCGGGTGACGCTGATCTGTCCCGCCGGCACGTCGACGGAGTTCGCCATCGGGCAGGGCCGCGAGGACGGGTCACCGGTCCTGGGCACATACCTGAGTCCAGATGACGTCGCACACGCCATCCGGGTCGTGCTCGAGCAGCCAAGGTCTGTTCGTACGACTGTCTGGCAGCTGTGGAGCATGCAGCAGCAGAGCTGACCTCGGTGGACGTCGTGGCGGGTCTAAGGCCCCCCGCCGCCCTGAGAGATAGGGCATGTGTCCGATGTGCCCGCGGGGGCCTTAGCCGGAGTCTGGAGGCATCGCGGAAGAAAGCAGAGAGAGCGGGAGCCAGCGATGCACACCGAGTTGAACGCCATCATCGCCAACGAGCGGATCGCGGAGCGGATCGCGCAGGCGAGGCGCTGGTCGCTGCTGCCGAAGCAGGCGCGGCCGGGCCGCAACGGGCGTCGCCTTCTGCCACCGGTGGTGATCCCGAGGCAAGGCACACCTCGACCGGCATGAGCGTCAACGCGACGGCCCGCGGGCTCGGTCTGCCCGAGGGCACAGCGCGGTCTGGGACGCTGGAGTGCGTGACCGACCGCTTCCGGAGCCCGCGCTTCATCGGCAGGGCTGCCGACCTAGCCCACGCCGAGTCGGCATACGGTGACTCGGACCGAGGCACGGCGACGACGCTCGTCGTCGGTGGTGAGGCCGGCGTCGGCAAGACCCGGTTCGTCGAGGAGCTGGCCCGTCGGTGGACTGAACGGGGCGCCACTGTCCTTTCCGGCAGGTGCATCGACCTCGGTGGTGACAGCCCGGCGTTCGAGCCGGTCCGCGCGGCGCTCCGCGGACTGTTTCGCGAAATCGGGCAGAACGGCGTCGACGCCCTGCCGCCGCTGGCGCAGGCCGCCCTCAGCAGGTTGCTGCCGGATGCGCCGACCCGCCGCACGGCGGAGGAGCCGGTCGTCTCCAGCGCGCACCTGTTCGAGCTGCTGCTGGTGCTCCTCGACACTCTGGCCGCCGAGTCGACGCTCGTCCTCGTTCTGGAGGACCTGCATTGGGTCGACAGGGCGACGACGCAGCTGCTGACCTATCTGGTCAGTTCGCTTCGCGGCTCCCGAGTGCTCCTCGTCCTCACCTACCGCAGCGACGAGCTTGGCCGCGGCCACCCGCTTCGCGGCGTGCTCGCGGAGGTGGAGCGGCTCCCGTTTGTATGGCGAGCCGAGTTGCCGCGGTTCGAGCGGCCGGAGGTGGCCGAGCAGCTCGCCGGCATTCTCGGCGCCGAGGTCGACCCGAGCCTGCTCGACGCGGTCTACAGCCGGTCCCAGGGCAACGCCTTCTTCGTCGAGGAGCTCGCCTGCCTGGCCCGCAGCGGGGACGTGGACACACTGAGCCCGTCGCTGCGCGACGTGTTGCTGGCCAGAATCGACACGCTTTCCGAGCCCGCCCAACGCGTCCTTCGGGTTGCTTCGACCGGCGGCGTCGCCGTCGACCACGAAATCCTCGCCGAAGTCGCTGGGATCGCCGAGGCCGACCTGCACGCCGCGCTCCGCGAAGCAGTGTCGGCGCAGGTGCTCATCGTGGAGCATGAGGAGGGCGGTTACGCGTTCCGGCACGCTCTCGTCCGCGAAGCGCTGCATGACGACCTGCTCCCCGGTGAGCACAGCCGACTGCATTCCGCCTTCGCCCAGGCGCTCGAGGGACACCCGCGGCTCGGCCTGTCCGCCCGTTTGGAGATCGCCGCCGAGATCGCGCACCACTGGGCCAGCGCCCACAACGTGCAACGCGCTCTGCCGGCAGGTATCAACGCCGCTGCGCAGGCGAGGGCTGGTTACGCCTACGCCGAGGAGCTGGTGCAGTACGAGCGGGTGCTCGACATGTGGGACCGGGTACCGGACGCGCCGGACCGCACCGGCCTCGGCTATCTCGACGTCCTCGGCCTCGCCGTGGATGCGGCGACGAGTAGCGGCGACACCCAGCGCGCGATGGACCTCCTCGACGTCGCGCTCGCCGACGTCGACCGTGCGGTGGAGCCGGTCAGGGCCGCGGTGCTGCTCGGCCAGCGTTCCGGGTTGCTCCGCGAACTCGGCCGGCCCGAGTGGATCGAAACGATCCGTGCAGCGGTCGGGCTGATGCCTGAGGACGGCAGCGACGAGCAGGCGAACCTGCTCACCCGCTACGCGGTGGGGCTCGCCTGCGCTGTCGACCGGCGGGAGGGGCTCGCCGTCAGCGAGCAGACGCTGCCATTGGTGCGCGCGTTGGGCAGGACGAGCGATGAGATCAAGGTTCAGAACGCCATCGGCGCTGCCCTGATCCGCGAGGATCGGATCGAAGAGGGCCTGGGGCACCTCGCTGAGGCGTATGCGTTGGCGGAGGGGAGCAGTGAGGTCACGGAGCGTGTCGGCTTCCTCGGCAACGTCGCCGACGCGTACGCGACACTCGGCAGGCACGTCGAGGCGGCGTCGGCGGCGCGGGCGGCGGTCGCGCTCGCCGTCGACGTGGGTCTCGCCCGCACCAAGGGCGCGTTCGCGGTCGGGAACCTGTCGGAGTCCCTCGTCGCCCTCGGCGAGTGGGAGGAAGCTGACGCGTTGACGGCGGAGGCGTTGGAGCGGCGGCCGTCGGCGCGGCTCTCCGCGTTCCTGCACCGGATCCGCGCCGAGCTGTTGCTGGGCCGCGGGGACACCGCCGCCGCCGACGCGGAGTTGCGCGCCGCTCGGAGGTCGGTACCGGATGGCGGCGTCGAGGCGCAGTACGAGCTTCCGGTGCTGCGCTTCAGCACCGAGATCGACACCGAGGCCGGCCGGTGGGACGACGTACGACAGCATGCCCACGCCGCGTTGCCGACCCAGAGCGCCAGGTGGTCGCCGCGCTACTCGTGGCCGCTGATGCTCGCCGTCGCTCGCGCTGAGCTTGCGGCGTGCGAGGTCGGTGCCGGCGATCCGGCGTTCGTCGAGTGGCTACGCGAGGAGTCCCGCCGACATGAGTACGGCCAGAGCGCTGAAGCGCGGGCGACCCGGTTGGAGGTCGGCGCGACCCTGGATCGGATCGCCGAGTCCGATGACGTCGCGCAGTGGGCGGTGGTGGTGCAGGTGTGGGAAGAGGCCGCCCTGCCGTTGCCCCTCGGCCAGGCCAGGGTAGCCCTCGCGGCCGCGCACATCGCGGCCGGCGATCGGACCGCTGCCCAGGCGGAGCTGCGGGCTGCCGCGACGGTTGCCGTCCGGCTCGGCGCCGATCGTCTCCGCGAGCAGGCGGCGAACCTCGCCCGGCGCGCAGGCGTACGGCTCGTCGACGGCGTCCCCTCGACCTGGGACGGACCGCCGGGAGTCCACCTGACCGCACGCGAGCGAGAGGTGCTCCGGTTGGTGGCTTCGGGCCGGAGCAACCGGCAGATCGCCGAGGAGTTGTTCATCAGCGTGAAGACGGCCAGCGTCCACGTCTCCAACATCCTCGCCAAGCTCGGCGTGAGCGGCCGCGGCGAGGCGGCGGCCGAGGCACACCGGCTGCGGCTGGTGGACAGCGCGTGAAAGACCCCGACCCGCGACGGTGGCCTGGCTCAGTACCCGTGCGACATTCGCGTGTCAGCTCCGCAGCAGATGCCGGAGGGTTTCGGCGTTGCGCACGGCGTGACCAGATCCGTCGTTGTTGAAGTAGACGAAGACGTCTTTGCCGGCGGCGGCCCACTCCTGGATGCGATCCGCCCACCAGGTGAGGTCCGTGTCGGAATAGCTGCCGGCGTAGAGGTGGGCTCGGTCTGGGCCGTGCAGCCGAACGTAGACAAACGGCGCTGTGGCGCGCAGCAGGCAGGGCAGATGCGCGCCGCTCATCACGCAGTAGGCGACCTGGTGACGCTCGAGCAGCCCGAAGACGCCCTCGTCGAGCCAACTCGGATGCCGGAACTCGACGGTGACGCGCATCCAGGACGGCAGGAGGTCGAGGAAGTAGTCCAGCCGGGGGTCGTCGCGGACATGGTCCGGGGCGAGTTGGACGAGCAGCACGCCGCGCCTGTCGGCTAGCTCATGCCAGCACGCCGTCATCCGGTCGACCCAGACCTCGGGTTCGTAGAGTCGCTTGGCGTGGGTGAGACCGCGGGGGGCCTTGACGGACAGCTGGAACCCGTGCGGTAGCCGGCGCCGCCACCCTGCGAAGGTCGACTGCTTCGGCCAGCGGTAGAAGCTGCTATTGAGCTCGACCGTATGGAACCGCTGGCAGTAGTAGCCGAGGCGGTCGCGGGCAGCGGCTCCGTGCGGATAGAGCACGCCCTCCCAGTGGTCGTAGCTCCAGCCCGACGTTCCTACCAGAACGACCACGACGGGTGCCTCGACGCCGAGGAAAATCTCACCCGGCGATCCTCTCAGCCTCCGGCCCGCGCAGCGTCACCCAAAGCGGACGTCACCATCAGGATCGGCGGGCGAAGTGTCGCACAGGGCGTGCCGGCCGTCGCCGGGGCCAGTAGGCGCCCGGCAACGGCGAAAGCGTCGTTGTCGACCCGGCAGTAGGTCCACACCCCGCGCCGTTCGCCGGTGGCGAGGCCGGCCTCGGCGAGCTTCTTCAGGTGACGGGTAACCATGTGCTGGGACAGCCCCACGCCCCTAACGGGCATAATGACGGTTATGCTTGCTACGGGCGGTACGAAATCGCTCGACCGACAAGAGGAGCGCCCGGCTCAGATCCGGCTCACCCATGATCAGAATTGGTCGGTGGGCGCATGTGAGTCGCCGAACACCCGCTCGATCCGGTCGGCAACATCGAGGTCTAGCTCGGTCAGCCCGCCCGCCGAGTGCGTCGACAGCGTAAGCCTGACGCGGTTCCATCTGATATCGATGTCGGGGTGATGGTTGGCGCTCTCTGCGATGTCGGCCACATCGTTGACGAAGGCTATCGCAGATGTGAAGTCGCGGAGTTTGTACGTCTTGGTGATCGCCTCACCTTCCCGGCTCCACCCCGGCAGGTCCGTCAGCCGCTCTGTTGGGTCCATTGACAGCTCCTCAGTTCAGGCTCCG
>JADGOV010000053.1 GCA_017882785.1 Frankiaceae bacterium | reverse complement strand
CCGGCACCGAGTTGGACTGGCACCTGAGGAACGAGCACCCGAAGTTCCGCCACGACTACCCCGGCAGGCGACCACCGCCGAAGTAGCCGGCAGTTGGGGGCCGCGCCGCAGCGCCGGTCGTCGGCCGTCGGGAATGCCGGTCCGCATCGGCGCCATAGGGTGACTCCCCGGCCACGACCTTCCGCGTGTGCGGCAGGGAGCACCCGCCACGGCCGAGGTGGTCCAGACCCGCGAGCACATCGGGGACGAGTTGGCCACCCTGCTGGGGAGCGCGGCGTCGGCCTCGTGGTCATGGGTCGCGCGGGGAAACGGACTGGAGCGCGTTGCTGTTGGGCAGTGACGCACCGACTGCTCCAGGTCAGCCCGGTGCCGGTGCTCGTTGTCCGATGACTGTGGGCCGCGCTATCCCCGTCGACATCGCGTGTCTGGCCAACACCCGCGGCAACGGCCCGGCCGGGGAGAACAGGAAACCCTGACCGATGTCGCAGTCGAGGCGGCGGAGCACCTGTAGCTGGTCCCAGCGCTCGATCCCTTCTGCCACCACAGTCAGCCCGAGGGCGTGAGCCAAGCCGACGATGGCGGCCACGATGGTGACGTCCCCCTCGCTCACCGCGTCCGCGTCCGCGTCCACGCGCAGCCGGGAGATGAAGCTTCGGTCGATCTTCAGAACGTCCAACGGCAGAGTCCGCAGCTGACCGAGCGAGGTCCTGCCAGCGCCGAAATCGTCCAAGGCAAGCAACACTCCCGTCGTCTTCAGTGCCTCCAGGTCGGCGGCGAACGAGCCGCCTTCGCCGGTCACCGCGCGCTCGTTGAGCTCGAGCAGCAGCCGAAAGGGCGGCAGACCCGTGGCGGCCAAGGTCCCGGTCAGCCGGCCCCGAAGGTCGGCGTCGACCTGTCGGGTGGGTGAGAGGTTCACCGCCACGAACGCGTCCGCCGGCACCGCAAGCTCCGGGGACTGGACATCTCGGCATGCCTCGCCCATCACCCAGTCGTCGATACCATTGATCAGTCCAGCCTCCTCAGCCAACGGGAGGAACTCGGTCGGTGCCAGTACGCCCCGACGAGGGTGGCTCCATCGGACGAGCGCTTCCACGCCGACCAATCGACCGGAGCCGAGCGAGACCAGCGGCTGGTATCCGAGGAAGAGCTCCCGGCGCTGAACGGCCTGGCGCAGGTCCGCCTCCAAGCCCAGAATCAAACCGGGGTCAAGGCCCGACCGCGGGTTGGCGCACTCCACGCGATTGCGGCCCCTGGCCTTCGCGACGTGCATGGCTTCGCCCGCGCGGGCCACCAAACGCCGACCGTCAGTATCGTCGCGAGGGCAGACCGCGAGTCCGACGCTGGCTGTCACGGTCAGCTCCCGACCGTTGAGCGGGAACGGCCGTGACAGTGAGCTCAGCATCCGGGCGGCGACCGCTGCCGCTTCATCCGGCTGGGCCATGTCGGGCAGGAGAACGCTGAATTCGTCACCTCCGAAACGAGCGAGCGTGTCCTCGCCGCGTAGGCACTGCTGCAGCCGATCGGTGACCGCCAACAACAGCCGGTCACCAACGTCGTGCCCGAGGCTGTCATTGATCAACTTGAATCTGTCCAGGTCGAGGAACAGAACGGCAAGCTGGGATCCGCAACGACCCGCCCGCGCCACTGCCTGCGTCAGGCGATCGAAGAACAGCGTGCGATTGGGCAGACCGGTGACCAGGTCATGGTGGGCGAGGTGATCGAGTCGGCGCTCGGCGACCTTGCGATCGGTCACGTCCCGCAGGACCAGCAGGTGGCCCGCCGGCGCACCGCGGTCCTCCAGCGCGGAGAGGACCACTTCGAAGTCGTGGGCATCGCGACCGGTCGTCAGCGAGAGTTCCTGCCGCAGGTGGGTCGTCCGCGCCGGCAACTCCTGGCCGAGAAGCTCCTCGACCCGTCGGCCCAGCACCTCGGGCGCGGGTCGGCCGAGTGCCAGCCGCGCCGCCGGATTGAGATCGACCACGCGGTGATGGGCGTCGAGCACCAGCACGGCGTCTTTCATGGTCTCCACGAGTGTCGTACGGGCGACCGGCACCAGGTCCAGCAAGCCGAACCGGAACACGCCCCAGATCAACACGACACCGGCCACCGCGAGCGCGATCGGTGTCGGGTCGACCCGCCGGAACGCGCTCACACCGACGTTGGTGGCGATGTTCGCCGCCCAGACAAGGGTGATCGCGCTGACCAGCACCCAGCTCTGCCGCCGGTAGGCGCTGGAGATGCGTAGCAACGTCAGTACCAGCAGACAGGTGCCCACCGCGGCGACGGCGGCGCTGTAGGCAAAGAAGACCCAGAACACAGGCCCCAACGCCACTGTCGGGAACGGCTTCAGCGGCCCCGGCGGATAGGACCGGACCATCTCGCGGGTGCCCGGAGCAGCCAGCAGGCCGAGCACGATCAGGGGCAGCACAAGCGTGAGCCCGACCAACCGACGCGAGATCCAGCGCTCTCGGCCGGTGTACTGCAGAGCGAAGACCAGCCATGCGGTGGGCAGCACGCAGACGCCGACGTATTTCGCCGCCCCCCAGCTCTCCCGCCCCCGCGGGGTCATTGCGGCAAGCTCCATCCCGTACGCGAGACTCCAGGCCGCCGCGGCGGCCAGCACGGCGGCGAGCCCGGTGCGACCGACGGCACCCGCCCGCAGCCACAGATACAGCGCCGAGAGCCCGGAAACGAGCCCGCTCAAGAGCATGATCGCCACAGGCGGCGACCATCCAAACGCCATCCCTGACGCCTCCCCTCGACGGCAGGCCGGCCCCAGCTGCGGACTGCGACCCACGTGCCTGGGCGCAGCCGCCATCTTCCGGTACGCAGTGGCTAGTTGCTAGCGGTTGGTCACACTCGGCTGTACTACCGAAACCTGATCACACCGATGTCCCTGACAGCCGCGATCATGCTTGATCGGAGGTTGCCAACCGGCTGCGAACATACTTTCGAGCATGATCGGTGCAGCCAACGCCCCCTCAAGCAAGATCGCCACGGCCCCCACGTACGTCAAGCAGGGTGCCCGCGGCCAGCCGCCAGTCCCCGATCCACACCGTACTGGTAGGTGACGCGCCCGGCGACACGAGGCAGCAGAGGGTTACTTCGCGATCTCTGTGGCTCGGGACTCGCGGACGACGGTAATCCGAATCTGACCTGGGTACGTCAGCTCCTCCTCGATCTGCTTGGCAATGTCTCTGGCCAGCACCTGGGCTGCTATGTCATCGATCCGCTCGGGCAGCACCATCACCCGCACCTCGCGTCCAGCCTGCATGGCGAAGACCCGGTGCACACCGTCCTTCTCCGCGGCGATCTCCTCGATCCGCTGCAGCCGCTTGACGTAGTGCTCCAGGCTCTCCCGACGGGCCCCAGGTCGACCACCGCTGATCGCGTCCGCGGCCTGGGTGAGCACCGCCTCGACCGTGCGGACCTCGACCTCGTTGTGGTGCGCCTCGATGGCATGCACCACGTCGTCACTCTCGCCGTACCGGCGAGCGATCTCGGCTCCGACCAGCGCGTGGCTGCCCTCCACCTCATGGGTCAGCGCCTTGCCGACGTCGTGCAGGAGCGCGCATCGCTTGAGCAAGCCAGGTTGCAGGCGCAACTCGGCGGCCATCAACCCAGCCAGGTGCGCCGATTCGACGAGGTGCTTGAGCACGTTCTGACCGTAGGAGGTCCGGTACCGGAGCCGACCAAGCAGCGTTACCAACTCCGGGTGCATCTCCGTCATGCCAAGTTCGACCAGCGCGTCCTCACCAGCCCGTACGCAGGAGGCGGCGACCTCCGCCTTACTCCGCTCGTAGACCTCCTCGATCCGGTGCGGGTGGATCCGCCCGTCCAGGACCAGCGCCTCCAGGGCGATTCTGGCAGTCTCACGTCGGATCGGGTCGAAGGAGGACAGGAGCACGGCTTCTGGGGTGTCGTCAATGATCAGATTGACCCCGGTCACGGCTTCGAAGGCCCGTATGTTGCGGCCTTCCCGGCCGATGATCCGCCCCTTCATGTCATCGCTTGGCAGGTGGAGCACGCTGACAACGGACTCCGCGGTCTGCTCGCTGGCCACCCGCTGGATGGCCAGCACCACCAGCCGGCGGGCGCGCGCATCGGCCTCGTCGCGGGCCTCGGCCTCAATGTCCCGCACCATCACCGCGGCATCGCGCTTGGCCTGGGTCTCGATGGCCTTGAGCAACTCCGCCTTCGCATCCGCGGCAGTCAGGCCGGCGGTACGCTCCAGGACCAGCCGCCGTTCCTCCTCCAGGTCGACGAGTTCGGCCCGCTTGCGGGCGATTCCGGACTCCACGTCATCCAGGTCCCGGACCCGCTGTTCGACCCGCCGACCCTCGACGTCGGCACGTTCCTCACGCTCAGCCAGCCGCTGCTCACGGCGCTCGAGGTCCGCCCGGAGCTGGTGAACCTCCTCTTTCAGCTCGTGGATCTCCGCGTCGGCCTGCCGCCGGGCCGACGCCGCGGTGGAGACGGCCTCCCGTTCCGCTTCCCGACGGATCCGATCGGCCTCATCCTGGGCGGCCTGGCGCGCGGTGTCCGCCTCACCCCGAGCCCGCAGGACCACCTCGCCCGCCTCCCGCTCCGCGCGCTGCACCACGGCCGCCACCGCTGCCGTCGCCCTCGCCGGATCGACCGCCGGAGGGGACACCGGCGAGGCAACTCCGGACGCCGGCACCGCCCGGGTGTCAGCGACCGCGGGCCCGAACCGCTTCGAGGCGTGCGGCGACCCGGGCGAGGCCGTCGAGGAGGATAGGTCGGTATCGGAGAGCCGGCGGAGCAGCACGACCAAGAGACCCACGAGCACGAGCAGCAGAACACTGGCAATGGCACTGAGGAGGACCACGATGGTCATGGCATCACCTCCCAGCATCAGTAGACCCGCACGCGCTTCGTGCGAGCGCGAGGCGTCTCCCGCGCGGCCGTGCCTTGCGGACCTCGCTCGTCAGTCGTCGTCACATAGGCATCGCTGCACAAGACCGCGGAGACCGAACGCACGCACCCTGGACCGTCGTCGTCCAGGTTGCCGGCCGTCTACCGTCGAGAGCACCGCGCCGTCGCCGACCGTCGCCATGCGGTTGAACGAAGAACCTTCTCCAGTCACACCACCCGATCCGAGGACCGGCTGGTCCTTACTTACGCCACGCTATGTCCTGCCGCGGCAGCCCGCGATTCAATCTTCACTTCCAGCGAGGCTAAGCGCGCAGTTTTCGCAGGTCAAGCATCCGCAGACGGGCGCAAGCACAGGCAGCGGACCAACAGGCCCTCACCAGCCAACGACATCTGGTGGCCCGGCGCCATGCCCGCGACAGACTTACTCAGCCGACGACAGGCTCTCGCCCAACGCCTCCCGCACCACCTGCTGGATGAGATCCGCTGAGTAGCCCCGCCGAGCCAGCATGCCGGCCAGGCGGCGGGCCCGGGCTGGCCTGGCCAGTTCAACCGTAGCCGACAGTCTTCGTGCGACCAGCGCACGCGCCGCGGCGAGTTCGTCATCACGGTCCACGGCAATCAACGCCGTCTCGACGACCTCCGCATCGACTCCCCGCTGGCGCAGTTCGGCCCGCAGCGCCCGCCGCGAGAGTCCACGTCCCTGTTGTCGGGAGATCACCCACGACGTCGCGAAGGCGGCGTCATCGATCAGCCCCACGTCGGTCAGGCGATCCAGCACAGCACCCGCGGCGGCATCCGGGACGTGTCGAGCGGACAATGCGTCGGCCAAGTGCCGACGGGTCCGCGGAGCTTCCGCCAGCAGCTTAAGGCAGATCAGCCGCGCCACATTCTCCGGGTCGGCCTCGGCGGCGGCCGCCACCGTTTCGGCGTCCACCCGTCAGAAGTCCACGGGGGGAGCGGGCGGTGCAAGGGAGGCGCCGGCGTCAAGCTGCGGGCCGATGCCGAGCTTCTCCTTGATCCGCTTCTCGATCTCGTCGGCGAGGTCTGGGTTGTCCCGCAGAAACGCCCGCGCGTTCTCCTTGCCCTGACCGAGTTGGTCGCCGTCGTAGGTGTACCAGGCACCTGACTTGCGGACGATGCCCTGCTCGACGCCCATGTCGATCAGCCCGCCCTCACGGCTAATCCCGATGCCGTAGATGATGTCGAACTCGGCCTGCTTAAACGGCGGGCTCATCTTGTTCTTCACGACCTTCACCCGGGTGCGGTTACCGACAGCCTCGGTGCCGTCCTTGAGCGTCTCGATCCGTCGGGTATCGAGTCGGATCGACGCGTAGAATTTGAGGGCCTTGCCGCCGGTCGTGGTCTCCGGCGACCCGAAGAACACCCCGATCTTCTCGCGCAGCTGGTTAATGAAGATCATGGTGGTCGCCGAGTTGCTCAACGCGCCGGTCATCTTGCGCAGCGCCTGACTCATCAACCGGGCCTGCAGCCCGACGTGGGAGTCACCCATCTCACCTTCGATCTCGGCTCTGGGCACCAGGGCCGCGACGGAGTCGATGACGACGATGTCCAGGGCTCCGGAACGGACCAGCATGTCCGAGATCTCCAGCGCCTGCTCCCCGGTGTCCGGCTGGGACACCAG
Organism: Frankiaceae bacterium; assembly: GCA_017882785.1. Lineage (GTDB taxonomy): Bacteria > Actinomycetota > Actinomycetes > JADGOV01 > JADGOV01 > JADGOV01. The sequence continues at coordinate 14,372 of JADGOV010000053.1, read as the reverse complement.
CAAAGCGTCGGTGTCCACGCCGAGCTTTGCGGCGTAGCCCGGATCCAACGCGTGCTCGGCGTCGATGAAGGCGGCGATCCCGCCAGCGCGCTGGGCACTCGCGACGGCGTGCAAGGCCACCGTGGTCTTCCCCGAGGCCTCCGGCCCGTAAATCTCCACGATCCGGCCGCGGGGAAGCCCGCCGATCCCCAGTGCTACGTCGAGCGCGATCGACCCGGTGGGGATCACCTCGATCGGCGCTCGCACCTCGTCTCCCAGACGCATGACCGAGCCCTTACCGAACTGTCGCTCGATCTGCCCGAGCGCCGTATCCAACGCCTTCTCGCGATCTGGTGCCGCCATGTCCCCACTCCGCTCGGGTCGATGTGTGCTGTGTCTGCCGTGCTGTCGAGACGACGCTAGGGGGCGGATCCGACAGTTTTCGACGTCTGCCGTCGCCGTGTGGACAGTGCCGAGACGGCATCCACAGTAAGCGAACACGTGTTCGAAGAGTGCGCGACACGCCGATCGGCCTCGCCCGCCGGGACTGGGCGTCAGCGTTGCCGGGAGGGTAGTTCGAACGCCTCGCACACGGCCAGCCACACGTTCTTGGCTTCCTCACCGGCCGCCAGCGCCTCGGTCGCCGTGCGCCCACCCAAAGTGGCAAGAGTCTGGTCGTCGGCCACCGAGGCAGCGTAGGCGGGGCCGAATTGACACTCCATCCGCGCCCAGAAGTCGGTCAGCCGCACCCCACCCAGTATCGGACCTCGGATCGGGGTCCGCTACTGGTCGCGAGTCCGGAGCACCCGTGTCGAGGAGGCGTCGCAAGAGTGTCCGAGAGTGTCGGAGCCCCGATGCAAGATGGATGCGTGGCTTCGGCTCTGGACTCCTTCTCCCCCGCGACCCGGGCGTGGTTCGCCGCCTCCTTCGCGGCCCCCACCCCCGCCCAGGAGGAGGCTTGGCGCACTGTCGCCACCGGCCGCGACGCGCTCGTGGTCGCCCCGACCGGGTCGGGAAAGACGCTGGCGGCCTTTCTGTGGTCACTGGACCGGCTGGCCGTCGACCCGCCGCCCAGCGACCCGCGCGGGCGTTGCCGCGTGCTCTACGTCTCGCCGCTGAAGGCACTGGCGGTCGATGTGCAGCGCAACCTGCGCGCGCCGCTGGCCGGCATTCGGCATGCGGCCACGCGACTGGGCCTGCCGGAGCCGGACGTCACGGTCGGGATCCGTTCGGGTGACACCCCGGCCGAGGAGCGCCGGCGCTTCGGCCGCACACCCCCCGATGTGCTGATCACCACCCCGGAGTCGCTGTTCCTGCTGCTCACCTCGGCCGCGCGGGACACGCTGCGGGCCGTTCAGACAGTGATCATCGACGAGGTGCACGCTGTCGCCGGGACCAAGCGAGGTGCCCACCTGGCGGTGTCGCTGGAGCGCCTCGACGCGCTGCTCGAGCGACCAGCGCAGCGCATCGGACTGTCCGCGACCGTGCGCCCGCTGGCCGAGGTGGCCCGTTTCCTCGGCGGCTCACGTGAGGTGAGCGTCGTCGCCCCGCCGGCGGCGAAGACCATCGAGATGCTCGTCGTGGTCCCTGTCGAGGACATGACGGCGCTCGGCGAGGTGGACGAGGCGCCCGAAGGGGCTGCCGCCGGGCCGGATCGGCGGCCCTCGATCTGGCCAGCCGTGGAGGAACGGATCGTCGACCTCGTCTGCGAGCACCGCTCCACGATCGTCTTCGTCAACTCGCGGCGGCTGGCCGAGCGGCTGACAGCCCGACTCAACGACATCGCCTGGGAGCGGGCGCACCCCACCCCGGCAGACGCTGACCACCCGACGGCGACGCGCGAGCGGCCGCCGTCGCCGGGCCCGCCCGCCGAGATCACGGCTCAGGCGGGCACATCGGGCGGAGCTGCGCCCGAGATCGCCAGGGCGCACCACGGATCGGTGAGCAAGGAGCAGCGCGCGCACATCGAGAACGAGCTCAAGGTGGGTCGGCTGCGCGCGGTGGTCGCGACCAGCAGCCTGGAACTGGGCATCGACATGGGCGCCGTCGACCTGGTCATCTGCGTCGAACCGCCGCCGTCGGTGGCCAGCGGGATTCAGCGGGTGGGGCGTGCCGGGCACACCGTCGGAGCGATCAGCCGGGGGGTGCTCTTCCCCAGGCACCGTGGGGACCTGCTGCCGGCCGCGGTGATCGTCGATCGGATGGCCAGCGGCGCCATCGAGGCCCTGCGCTATCCTCGCAACCCGCTCGACGTGTTGGCCCAACAGGTCGTCGCCATGGTCGCCCTCGAGCCGTGGACGGTAGCGGACCTGGGCACCGTCCTCCGTCGGGCCGCCCCGTTCACCGGGTTGCCGCAGAGCGCGCTGGAGGCCGTCCTCGACATGCTCGCCGGGCGCTACCCGGGCGACGAGTTCGCCGAACTGCGCCCGCGCATCCGGTGGGACCGCGTCGCCGGGACACTGTCCGCCCGGCCGGGAGCCCAGCGACTGGCGGTGACCAGTGGCGGCACGATTCCCGACCGCGGCCTGTTCGGGGTCTTCCTCGGCGGGGAGCGGGGCAGTCGGGTTGGCGAACTCGACGAGGAGATGGTCTACGAGTCGAGGGTGGGTGACGTGTTCACCCTGGGCTCGACCTCCTGGCGGATCGAGGAGATCGGGCACGATCGGGTGCTGGTCTCCCCCGCGCCGGGACAGCCGGGCAAACTGCCGTTCTGGCACGGTGATGCGCCCGGCCGGCCGGTGGAACTCGGCCGGGCGCTCGGCCACTTCGTCCGCGAGCTGGGCCGGCTGCCGCAGGACGCGGCCACCGAGCAACTCCGCTCCCACGGGCTCGACCAGCACGCGGCGACCAACCTGCTCGGCTACCTCACCGAGCAACGCGGCGCCACCGGTCATCTGGCCGACGATCGGACGATCGTCGTCGAACGGTTCCGGGACGAGATCGGCGACTGGAGATTGGCGGTGCACTCCCCTTTCGGCGCGCCGGTGCACGCACCGTGGGCACTGGCGCTCGCGGCCCGGCTGCGGGAACGGCTCGGGCTGGACGTGCAGACCATGCATGCCGACGACGGCATCGTGCTGCGCATCCCGGACGCGGAGGAGCCGCCGCCGGCCGACTTGGTGATCTTCGAGCCGGACGATGTCGAGGCCCTGGTACGGGACGAGCTCGGCAGCTCCACGCTGTTCGCCGCCCGCTTCCGGGAGTGCGCGGCGAGGGCGCTGCTCCTGCCCCGACGCAATCCCGGTCGACGCAGTCCGCTCTGGCAGCAGCGGCAGCGCTCGGCCCAGTTGCTGTCGGTAGCCAGCCAGTATCCGACCTTCCCGATCGTGCTGGAGACGATGCGGGAGTGCCTGCAGGACGTCTTCGACGTACCGGGGCTGGTCGACCTGATGCGTGACATCGCCTCCCGCCAGGTCCGGGTGGTGGAGGTGGAGACCCCCGCCCCGTCCCCGTACGCCCGCTCGCTGCTGTTCCGCTACGTCGCCGCGTTCATGTACGAGGGCGATGCGCCGCTGGCCGAACGGCGAGCCCAGGCCCTCTCGCTGGACCCGACGCTGCTCGCCGAACTGCTCGGCCAAGCCGAGCTTCGCGAGCTGCTCGACGAGGACGCGCTGCGCGGGGTCGAAGCCGACGTGCAACGCCGGAGCACCCGGCGGCGGGCGACCGATCCGGAATCCGCGGCCGACGTCTTCCGGGTCGTCGGCGACCTCACCTCCGCGGAGGCCGCCGAGCGGGGCATCGCGGCCCCCTGGCTGGCGGAGTTGGCGTCCGCCGGGCGAATCCTCGCCGTGCGCATCGCGGGCGAGGAGCGGTGGATCGCCGTCGAGGACGCCGCACGAGTCCGCGACGCGCTGGGCACCCCGTTGCCGATGGGCGTTCCGACCCCGTTCCTTGCGGCGGTGGCGGACCCGCTGTCCGACGTCGTGGGCCGGTTCGCTCGCACCCACGGACCGTTCACTCTCGCCGACGTCGCGCGCCGCCTCGGGGTCGGGGTGGCTGTCGTGGAAACGACACTGGAACGCCTTGCCGGCCGCGGCCGGGTGCTCAGCGGCGAGTTCCGTCCCGGCGGGAACGGCCGCGAATGGTGCGACGCCGAGGTGCTCCGCCTGCTCCGGCGGCGTTCCTTGGCAGCGTTGCGACGGGAGGCCGAGCCGGTAGCGACGTCGGCCCTGGTCCGCTTCCTGCCGGCCTGGCAGAACGTGGGGGGCGCCACGATGCGCGGCGTCGACGGCGTGCTGCGCGCCGTCGAACAGCTTCAGGGCGCGGCCGTGCCGGCGAGCGCACTGGAGACTCTGGTGCTCCCGGCCAGGGTGGCCGACTACGCACCCGCGATGCTCGATGAGCTGTGCGCCGCGGGCGAGGTCGTCTGGTCCGGGGCCGGCGCCCTCCCCGGCGGCGACGGATGGGTCAGTCTCTACCTGGCCGACCTCGCACCGCTGCTGTTGCCGGCGCCGGAGCAGTCAACGCCTCGGACACCGCTCTCCGATGCCGTCCTGGAAACGCTCGGCGGCGGGGCGGCGCTGTTCTTCCGGACCCTGGCTGATCGGGTGCACGCCCTCGACGATGCTGCCGTGGTCACCGCACTGTGGGATCTGACGTGGGCCGGATACGTGACCAACGACACCCTGTCACCGCTGCGGGCGGCGGGCGGCTCCCACCGCCGCCGCGGCAGCCGCCCGGCGGTCCGCCCGCGCGGCCGCTACGCCGGCCGCCCACGGCTGCCGACCAGGGCCGGTCCGCCGACCGCGGCTGGACGGTGGTCCCTCCTCCCCGACCGCGAGCTTGATCCCACCCGCCGCAGGCTGGCGCTCGCTGAGACCCTGCTGGACCGCTACGGCGTGCTGACTCGAGGTGCGGTGCTCGCCGAGCAGGTACTTGGAGGCTTCCCAGGGGTCTACCCCGTGCTCAAGGCGTTCGAGGAATCGGGCCGATGCCGCCGGGGATACTTCGTCGAGAGCCTGGGCGGGGCTCAGTTCGCCGCTCCGGGCGCAGTCGACCGGCTCCGCGGGTGCGCAACCCTTCAACCGGACCCCGTTGCGCGTCCGTGGCCGCCGACGCCTACCGGGTGGCACCCGCGGCGAGCGGCCCCGCCGCAGACGTCCTCGCTCGTGCTCGCCGCCGGCGACCCGGCGAATCCCTACGGGGCGGCACTGCCATGGCCGCCTCGGCCGGGCAGCAGCGACGGCCAGCCGGGTAGCGAGGTGAGCACGGGCGCCGGACACCGTCCCGGACGCAGGGCCGGCGGCCTGGTGGTGATCGCGGACGGCGCCTTGGTGCTCTATGTGGAGCGCGGCGGGAAGACACTTCTCTCCTGGAGCGACGACCCGGAAAGACTCGAGGACGCGGCCGGAGCGCTGGCTGCCGCGGCCCGGCGTGGCGGGTTGGGCCGACTCTCCGTCGAGCGTGCCGACGGGACGGGCATCCTCGAGACCCCGCTCGCCGCCGCGCTGGCGGCAGCCGGGTTCGCCGCGACCCCTCGCGGCCTGCAGTTGAGAGCCTGACCGGGCTGGACAGACGACCGACCGGCACACCGATCGACGCCGCACGGCGCGAGCCGCGCTCAGCGAGGGCGGTTAATGCCCGAAGGGGACGCGGTCAGGCGGACCGCCGACCGACTACACCGTGCTCTTGCCGGGGGCACTGTGCTGGCCTCGGATTTTCCCGGGTGCCGTCGCTGGCCACCACGGACCTGCGCGGCGCGACGGTGCTGGAGTCCACCAGCCGCGGCGAAGCACCTGCTACTACGCGTTTCGGGCTCGGTCGCCGTGCACACGCACCTGCGGATGGATGCCTCGTGGCGCCTGTCCCGGATCGGAGGTCCCCGGGGAGGGGGACCGGAGTGGCAGGTCCGGCTCGTGCTGACGACTGTCGATTGGCACGCCATCGGTTACCGCCTGCCGGTGGTCACCGTCCTGCCGACCCGAGAGGACAGCCGCGTGGCCGGCCACCTCGGACCGGATCTGCTCCGACCCGCAGCTGGAAGACGACCGAGGCACTCCGCCGGCTGGCCGACCCCGGCCGGCCGGTGCGACTGGTGCGGCGGATGATGCACCAAGCCGTCGGAAGCTGCCTGCAGATGGTCACCACGGGAGATTCCCGGTACGGCCGGACACACTGGGTGTACAGCCGCACCCATCCACCGTGCCGACGCTGTCGCACGGCAACTCGGCTACGTTCGGCAATCTCCGGCGAGCCCTACCAACGCGACACTGGGTGGTGTCCACGCTGCCAACCGCAGGGATCGCACGCTGCACCCCTCAGCGGTCAGGGCCTGGTCAGCCGGTGTGGGTCAGCAGCAGAAGGCTGACGAGCCACGCGGGGAAACACACCACGACAACTGCGATCGCGATGCCCAGGGCGGCATAGACGGAGGCGGCAGTCGCGCCGGTGCTCGACGACACCGCCTCGCACGTCCGAACGAGCCAGCTGTCTCCATCAAAGGGGCCATGATAAGTGCTGGTGTTCATTGTCTTGCTCACTTCCCATCACGCGAAACCTGCCCGGAGAATGCACTCCCGCTTTATGACGCCACTCTGACGTCGCATTGCGGGCCTTGGCTTGTTCGCATGCCCCAATTGTACGCCGTGGGACCGATGTTTACCCCATCTGTCAGCTGTCTCGTAGCACACATGGAGGCGCCCTGCCATAGTGCGACCCATCAGGTCAGCCGGACCCCCGCGTATTGGCTCATCGCGTCCCGCAGTTAACTCACCGGAGCATCGTCTCCGCCGCCGATGTTCCGGCGGAAACGCTCGTCCGAGAGGTAGGTCTGCGCCAGGCTGCGGTGGCCTCCCGGGTGGGGGTCCAGGAGCAGGCACGTGAGGTGGAAGTGCTCCTCGATCAGCCCCTGATGTACCGCTGCTTGATGTACGGCTGCGTATCCGGTCCGGCCCCGCTCGGCGTCGCTCGCCGACCAGCCCTGCATGCGCTGATGGGCGCCGTCCACGGCATCCGCGCCCCAGCGTTCGCGGGCCTCGTCCTCGTACCGGTTGTGCTCGAAACCCTCGTAGATCTTCTCCGCAGCCATGTGCTCGCCACTCTGCAAAGCATTGATCGTGTGTTCTCGACGGTGCTCACCAATCGGTCGATACTCCTGCGCTCCTCGAGGAGGCGGCCACGGTGGTGCCGCCGCGCCGCCACAGTGCGGCGCGGGCTCTGACCTGCGGTGACGTCCGGAGTGACGTCCGCAAGCCCGAGGGCGAGGCGGCGGAGCAGCAGGATCCGCTGCAGCCGCAGCAGACGATCGTGGTCGTGGTAGCGTCGCCCCCCGGTTCCGGCCCACGCGGGCTCCAGCAGTCCGATGGCGTGCTAGTGCCGCAGGGTGCGCGACGTCAGGCCAGACAGGCGCGCCACCTCGGCAATCGACCAACTCACGCCGGCTTCCCTTCGGCCTGCCCGCCCGACCGAGGTACGGGCCAACAGCCACGTTGGGCGGTGACATTGCGTCAACCGCAAGCCCATGCCGACGGAGTCGCGGCGCCGCACGACATTGGGGCGCCATCGCCCGTCGTCACCGTCGAGACAAAGGGGCTCACACGTTGCTACGGCTGCGGGAATAATCCTCACAACGTCGGGACTGAAAGAGCCGTGGATCACGAGCGTTGCAATAACAGAAAGGCGACGCTACCCGTCCCGCCGCATTCTCCCACCCTGCGCAGCGACAGCCCACACTTATTGCATCAAAGCCATAGGGCGCTGGATATCGGGCCGTGTGTCCGCCCCGGCTACCTTGTCCGGCCTATCCCACGCTTCACGCCGCGTCGCGAACCTCGGGTTCGGTTCGGCCAGGCCCGGCGCTACCTTCCGGGAGGAGCAGCGGCTGCTCCCGAGGCGGTTCAACCCGGGCTAGGTCGGTGCCGACCGCCAGCAGTATCTCCGCGAGCCGGAGGCCGAGCGCGGCGCAGATCGCCGCCAGCAGCTCGGAAGACGCTTCCTTACGGCCGCGTTCGATCTCCGAGAGGTAGCCGAGTGAGACACCGGCCGCGGCACTGACGTCGCGCAGGGTGCGATCCTGGCGCACCCGCGCGGCCCGCAACACCTGGCCGAGGATCCGGCGGAAGAGCACCGCCGGGCGCGCGTCCGCCGTTGTCATCGTGGTCGTCAGAAGTGCCACGCTCGCGACAACGCGCGGATCACCCGGGCGCTTCCCGCAACAACCGTCGGCGGAGCGCATCCAGCCCGGACACGGCCGCGAGCAGGCGCACCTGCTCGCGGCGACCCGGCAGCTGGAGCTGGCGCGCGGCGGCGCCGGTCGGTCCGGCGATGCCGACGTACACCGTCCCCGGCGTGGCACCGTCCTGGATGTCGGGTCCGGCGACGCCGGTCAGCGCGACCCCGTAGGTCGCTCCCAGCCGGGTACGTACGCCGTGTGCCATGGCGACCGCGACGTCGCTGTCGACCGGTCCGCGCTCGGCGAGTAACTCCACCGGTACGCCCAGCAGCGCTGTCTTCAGCGTGGTCGCGTAGGCGACCACCGCCCCACGGAACGTGTCAGAGGAACCCGGGGTCTCACTGAGCAGGCTCCCGAGGAGCCCGCCGGTCAGAGACTCGGCCGCAGCGACCGTTGCCCCCCGCGCCAGCAGCAGTCGGGATACAACGCCGGGAAGGGTGTCGCCGTCGACGCCGTAGACCGCCTCGCCCAGGGTGGTCCGCACCTCCGCCTCGATCGGCGCGAGATGCTCCAGTGCATCCGTCCGGCTAGCCGCCTTGGTCGTGATCCGGACCTTGACCCGCCCACCGCCGGCGAGGAAGGCAACAGTCGCCGAGCCCGTGACGTCGAGTCGTTCGACCAGCCCGCCCAGGGCCTCCGCAACGGCGGACTCCCACATGCCCGCGACGTGCAGCGTGCGCGAGACGATGGCCCCCGGCTCACCCGCCCTGGCGAGCAGGTCCGGCAGGACCGTGACGGTAAACATCTCATACATCTCATGCGGTACCCCGGGCAACGCGTAGACCACCCCCGTGACCGGCGCCCCTGGCGGAGCGGTGTCGCCGCCGACCGCCCGCGCGCCCATGGGCATGTCCAGGAGGAGCCCCGGGGCGGTGCCTCGCCCGTTGGGCAATGCCGCAGCCCCGACGGGCAGATCGGCCTGCCGGAAGTTCGCCTCCGGCACCTGTCGACCGAGGGCCGAGTACCGCTCGCGAAGCGCGCCTTCGATCTCCAGGCTCCGGGCAGTGGCGACCCCGGCGACCGCGGCCAGCGCCTCGCGGGTGAGGTCGTCCTGCGTAGGCCCCAGACCCCCGGTGACGATCAGTGCGTCCGCGCGCCGCAGCGCCGCTCGCACCGCGTCCGCGATCCGGCCCAGATTGTCCCCGACCACCGCGCTGCCGTGGACGTCGAGCCCGGCGGCGGCGAGACGCTGTCCCAACCAGGCGGCGTTGCCGTTGACGATGTCACCGAGGAGCAACTCGGTACCGACTGCGAGGATCTCGAGCTTCACCGCCGCACCGCCTTCGCACCAGTCTTGACCTTGCCGACCCGAGCCCGTTTCATCACGGCCCGCTGGCTGGTCCGCCGCAGTGTGACAGCGCGCGCCACATAGTCCATGCCGGTCACGACGGTGACCACGACCGCGACAGCCATCACCACGGCGCGGCCGGTCGCGAACACTCCCGACAGCGGCAGCACGTAGCACCCGACAGCCACCGACTGCAGCACCGTCTTCACTTTCCCGCCTCGACTGGCCGGGATGACCCCGTGGCGGATGACCCAGAAGCGCAGCACGGTGACCCCGACCTCGCGGACGAGGATGACGAGGGTGACCGCCCACGGCAGCTCGTCCAGCGCCGAGATCGCCACCAGCGCGCCGCCGGTGAGCGCCTTGTCGGCGATCGGGTCGGCGATCTTGCCGAAGTCGGTGACCAGGTTGCGGGCACGAGCGATCGCCCCGTCGGCCCGATCGGTCAACGACGCGACGGCGAAAACCCCGAACGCCGCTATCCGCCAGCCAGTGCTCTGTCCGTCATCGTGCAGCAAAGTCACGAGAAAGACCGGCACGAGCAGCAGCCGGGCCACCGTCAGGGCGTTGGCCACATTGACCAACGGCGCGTCGGTGCTCGCCACCACCGCCGGATCGGGCTCCGGGCGGCGCGCCGCCTCCCGGGCCGTCTGGGCTACGGCCCTGGCTCGCGCGCTGGGCGTGTCCGGTCGGTCCGGTCGGTGCGTACCGCTCACCGACTCACCCCGTGCCCAGGTGGTCGACACGGTCATCGGCGAGCAGGTCGACCCCGACCGCCGCGGTCACGCGAGCCGAGACGAGTTGCCCGACGGCGACGTTGCTGCCCGGCGCCAGCCGTACCGTGGTGGTGCCGTCGATGTCCGGCGCCTGGTGCGCCGCGCGACCCTCGACGACAGCCGTGCGGGGCTGCCCGTCGGCACTCTCAGGGACGGCCTCCACCAGCACCTCGACGAGGTCCCCCACCCGCTCCTCGGCCCGTTCAGCCGTCAACGCCTCGGCGAGTCGCGACACAGCGTCCAGCCGCCGGGTGATGGCCGCCCGGCCCACCTTGCCGGCGAGCCCGGCGGCCTCGGTGCCCTCCTCGTCGGAGTAGCCGAAGACCCCGATCGCGTCGAGTCGGGCGGCGGAGAGAAACCGGCTCAATTCGGCGACGTCGGCCTTTCGCTCGCCCGGGAAGCCGACGATGACGTTCGAGCGCACGCCTGCCTCGGGTGCCCGACGTCGGATGTCCTCGAGCATGGCCAGGAAACGCTCGGTGCCACCGAACCGACGCATCCGACGCAGCACAGTCGCCGAGGCGTGCTGGAAGGAAAGGTCAAAGTACGGGACGACGCCGGGAATCTCGGTCAGCGCCTCGACCAGCGACGGTCGCATCTCCGCCGGCTGCAGGTAGGACAACCGGACCCGGGCCACGCCCGGCACCGCCGCCAGCTGCGGCAGCACTCTCTCCAAGAGTCGGATGTCGCCGAGATCCTTGCCGTAGGAGGTCGAGTTCTCACTCACCAGCACGAGTTCGCGAACGCCTTGATCGGCCAGCCAGCCGGCCTCCGCCAGCAGGTCCGCGGGAGGACGGGACGCGAAGGATCCACGGAAGGTCGGAATAGCGCAGAAGGCACAGCGACGGTCACACCCGGACGCCAGACGGAGCGCTGCCGCCGGCCCGCCGGTCAGTCGCCGGCGCAACGGTGTCATCGCGTACGTCGGCCCGATGTCCCCGCCAATGTCCCCGCCGGTGGGCCTCGAGCTGGCGTCTGCCGGGGCCGTCTCCCGCATGGTGGACACGACGCGGAGGACACGACGATCTCGGGGGGCATGCGCGGTCAACGGGCGGCCGGCGAGCACCTGATCCAGCCGGGTGCCGATGTCCGGGTAGTCGTCGAAGCCGAGCACCGCGCTCGCCTCTGGCAGTGCCGCCGCCAGCGTGGCCCCGTAGCGCTCGGCCAGGCAGCCGACGGCGACCACCTTGCCGCCGTGCTCGCCCACCGCCTCGGCCGCCTCGAGTACGGCGTCGATGGAGTCCTTCTTAGCGGCCTCGATGAACCCGCAGGTGTTGACCAGGACGACGTCCGCTTGGGACGGGTCGTCGGCAAGCTGCCACCCAGCGGCAGTCAGCCGCCCGGCGAGTTCCTCCCCGTCGATGTCATTGCGGGCACACCCCAGCGTCACGACGGCGACGGAGGCGGGGGACACGACCGCCAAGGGTATCCGCCTTCGGCGTCGGCCGGCCGAGCCCGATCTGACCTCCGTCGCGCTGGCTCCGCTCGATCGGCCTGGCCGGTCGCCGATCATGCTGGAACGGGCGTTGGCGAGGCCGGGGCAACGCGCGTTCCAGCATGATCGGCGGAAGGAGGGGCCGGACCGAGCCGGTGGCTTCAGGCGGCCGGGGCTCGGGCGTGCGCCCCCGCGGCCTGGGTGCTGTCCCCGAAGGCGGCCAACGGGTCATTCGCGCGGACCACGAACCTCTTGACGGAGCCGGTCGCACCGCTCACTGTCACCGCCTGGCCGTTGACCGCGATCTGGACCGCTCCGACATTGCCCACCACGACACTGAGCTTGCGGTGGTCGCTGAACCCCTTGGTCTGGCCTTGCCGCAACACGTCGGCAATCTTGACGACACCATCGGAACCGATGACCGACAGCCAGCACCGGCTGCCCGTCACAGTGAACGACACCGCAACCCCACTGCTTGGCGAGGGCCCCGACGTGGAGGGCCGCACGTACGGCTGGCCACTCGGCTGCTGAATCGGCTGTCGCTCCACCGCCTTGTTCGAATCGCCGCCGGAAGGCACGATGAGACGAAGGGCGGCGAGGCAGGCGATGATGCCCAGGATCACCGCCATCGCCATCGTCCACCGCGGCGCAACCCGGCGCTCCTTGATGACCAGGCTCGGGTCCATCGCCGGAGCCCTGATGGGACGTGACCCCCCGACCTGGGCGCTGGCCATCTCCTCCAGAAACGGCTCCGGTGCCAGTCCAAGCGCCCGAGCCAGCGATCGGACGTGTCCGCGGGCGTACACGTCACCCCCGCAGGCTGCGAAATCGTCTGCTTCGATGGCGCGGATGAGGTGCGGCCTGATCTTCGTGCCGGCACTAAGGTCATCGACGGTAAGCTTCCGCTCGCGTCTGGCCGCGGCGAGGGAGCTTCCCACGGACACGGGCGTCCTCCTTGGTTGGGATGAAGGGTCGACGTTGGTCGCAGGATGCGTTCCCGCACTAGCAGAATCCATCCGCCACGCCGTGCCGTGTGTCAGATGGTCTGACCGTGACCGGCGCGTGACATTCAACGGTAGACGAGTCGGTAGGAACGTGGGCACTCGACCTCATCGGCAGGGGCGGGCTGGTCCTTAGCCTGCCCACGGCCATCGCGTGTCCCGCTCCCCAGCCAGTGCGTTCCAGCCAGTGCGTTCAGCCCCCACGCACCGAATCGACAAGCTCGTCCAGCTCTTCGGGTCGCACGAGAACGTCGCGGGCCTTGGACCCCTCGCTCGGCCCGACGATACCCCGGCTTTCCATGAGGTCCATCAGCCGCCCGGCCTTGGCAAAGCCCACCCTCAGTTTCCGCTGCAGCATCGATGTCGACCCGAACTGTGTCGTCACGACGAGTTCCACGGCCTGCAGCAGCAGCTCCAGATCGTCACCGACGTCCTCATCGATCTCCCGGCGGCCCCCCTCGCTCGCCGCGTCGAGCACATCCGGTCGGTAGTCCGGTAGAGCCTGCGCCTTGCAGTGCGCGACGACGGCCTCGATCTCGGCCTCGGTGATGAAAGCGCCCTGCACGCGGATCGGCTTGCTGGCCCCCATCGGCAGGAAAAGCCCGTCCCCCTGCCCCACCAACTTCTCTGCGCCGATCATGTCCAGGATCACCCTGGAGTCGGTCGCACTCGCCGTGGCGAAGGCCAGCCGGGACGGCACGTTCGCCTTGATGAGACCGGTGACCACGTCGACTCGCGGGCTCTGGGTGGCCAGCACCAGGTGAATGCCCACCGCCCGGGCCATTGCCGCGATCCGGCTGATGGCGTCTTCAACATCGCGGGGGGACACCATCATGAGGTCGGCCAGCTCGTCGACGATGACCAGCAGGTAGGGGTAGGGCGCGTACTCGCGCTCCCCGTCGGGCGCCGTCCGGACCGCGCCCGAGCGGACCTTCGCGTTGAAGTCGTCGACGTGGCGTACCCCGGTCGACGCCAGGTCCTCATACCGCAGCTCCATCTCGCGCACCACCCACTGCAGCGCGTCGGCCGCCTTCTTCGGGTTGGTGATGATCGGCGTGATGAGATGCGGAATGCCGCGGTAGTTCGCCATCTCGACCCGCTTGGGATCGATGAGGATCAGCCGCACGTCGTCCGGGGCCGCCCGCGACAGCACCGAAGTGACCAGGGTGTTGATGCAGGTCGACTTCCCCGACCCGGTGGAGCCGCCGATCAGGATGTGCGGCATGCGAGCCAGGTTCGCGACGACGAAACCACCTTCGACGTCCTTGCCCAAGCCGACAATGAGCGGGTGCCGCTCACGCTGCGCGGCCTGTGAGCGCAGGACGTCGCCCAGGCACACCGGCTCCCGATCGGCGTTGGGGATTTCCACGCCGATGGCCGACCGGCCGGGAATGACGTCGATGATCCTCACGTCGGGACTCTTGACCGCGTAGGCGATGTTGCGCTGCAATGCCTTGATCTTCTCGACCTTCACCGCGGGACCGAGCTCGATCTCGTACCGGGTCACCGTCGGGCCACGGGAGAAGCCACTGACGGTGGCGTCCACCTCGAACTCGGCGAGCAGCCTGCCCAGCGAGGCGACGATGGCATCGTTCGCCACGCTGTTGCCCCGCGGCGGCGGCCCGGCACGCAAGATGGTCGCCGGCGGCAGCAGATAGCCGCCGGCGTCGGGAAGCGGCAGCTGCTCGACGGCTGTCGACCCGCCACCCCGCCGGCCGGCGGC
>JADGOV010000111.1 GCA_017882785.1 Frankiaceae bacterium | reverse complement strand
CCCGCTCGGCGCGTGGTCGAAGCCGCCGCCGTACTGGGACGACGCTTCGATTGGCGACTGCTACCGGCTATGACCGGTGGCGGCTTCAGCGACACCCTGACGGGATTGCGAGCTGTCGTGGCGACCGGCCTGGTCGAAGCCGAGAACAGCGAGACCTTCCGCTTCCGACACGCGCTGACGTGTGATGCGGTCCGCTCCGAAATGCTGCCACCCGACCTGGCCGCCTTGGCTAGGGCCGGCGCGGAGGCGGTGCAGGCCGCGCAGCCCGATGCCTGCGAACTTGCGGCCGGGTTGTGGGCGTCCGGTGGGCGCGAGGGGCAGGCGGCGGCACTCTACGTGCGCGCCGGCCAGCAGGCTCGACGGCGCGGGGCGCTGCAAACGGCCGGTCTTCTGCTCCGCCGGGCCATCGCACTCGCGGGCGATGAGCCGGCGGTGCGGAACGAAGCCGAGCACGCCCTGCTCGAGGTGCTGGCGGCCACGGGTCAAACCGATGCCGCACTGGCCCTCGGCGAGCGGCTGCTGGCCTCAGGTGAGACCTTGGTCCGACTCACCTTGGCGGAAGTGGCGGTGGAGGCTGGGCGATGGCAACTTGCCGCCGATCAACTGGAGGAGGTCTTCACCGACTGCCCTCGGGTCGGAGTCCTCGCCGCCAGGATCGCGCACGAATCCGGCGACCCCGACGCGGCCCGTACCGTGGCGGAGAAGACGCTGGAGGCCGCCCGCGAGGAGGAAGCCTGGCCGGTAGCCTGCGAGGCCCTCGAGGTGATCGGGCGGGCGGCGCGGCTGACCGACCTTGGCGCCGCCAGGGAGGCGTTCGCCGAGGCCGAACGGCTTGCCGCCGCCCACGCCCTGCCGGTGGAGCGCGTTTCGGCGCTGCACGAACTCGGCACGATCGATCTGCTCGCCAATGGGAGCATCGACCAGCTGACCCAGGCCCGTACTCTCGCCGCCGAGGCCGGCCTGTTGGCCCTGGTCGCGACTCTCGACGTCCAGATCGCCGCGGCCCTCATCCACCGCGACCCCAGTGCTGCGTTGGGCTACGCCGAATGCAGCGCCAGGCTGGCGCAGCGCCTGCGGATGGACCGGCTCCGCGCCACGGCACTGTTCTTCGCGGCCGCAGTCCACGCTGATGCCCGCAGGACGGGTCCGATGGAGTGCTGTATCGCCGAGTCGCTGGCGCTGGCGCCGGAGGACCACGACGTCAACGCCGGCATCTGGGGGGCGGTCCGGGCGCAGGTCGCCCTACTCGCCGACGACATCGAGGCTGCAGGAGCGTGCCTGGACATCGCCATGGAACACTTGCGCGGCAATCCGACCACCACGCCGGCGCCCACGCGGGGTCTGTGGGCCCTGGTGCGCACCGTGCAGGACCGCGATGCTGTCGCGGCTCGGCAGGAGACCGCGCCCGCCACCGTGAACTGGGAGAACCAGGCGTTGCTCGGCTATGCCGAGGCCGTAGCCTGCGGCCGCCGTGGAGCGGTACACGAGGCCGAGGAGCGATTCTCAGCCGCCGACGCGGCGATGGCGCGATTGCCGTGGTGGCAGCAGCGCGTCCGGATGCTCCTCGCCGACGACGCGCTCGCCGACTGCTGGGGCGATCCGGTGCAGTGGGCGAACGAGGCGCTGGCAGTCTTTCGCGCACGCGGTGATGATCGCCTCGTCGCGCGGGCGCGAGCGGTCCTCCAGCGAGCCGGCGCCCCGATTCCGCGAACTGGCCGTGGAAGCACGCCGGTTCCCGATTCGTTGGCCCCGTACCTGCTGACCAGCCGAGAGATGGACGTGCTGTCCCTCGCCGCCGAGGGTCTGAGCAACTCTGCCATCGCCCGGAGGCTGGTCGTGTCTCCCCGAACCGTGGAAACCCACATGAGCCACCTGCGCACCAAAACGGGCACCGGCAGCCGGGGCGAGCTTGTGGCCATCCTTAACTCCGGGGGCTCGCAACTCTAAGTCCGGTCGTTGACCTGATGCCGCCCGCCGGTGCGCTGGCCAGAGTAGTGCGCGGATGACGTCCGCAACGGTCAGCCAGCGGGGACCAGTGCGGGGGACGTGCAGGACCGGCCCATTGGTTCTCCACGTTGCGATCCGATGTCCGGCCGACGCGGACGTCATCCACGACCATCACGATCAGGGCGGCTGCCCGGGTGCGGGTACCCTGCCGGCGGCCGCCAACGCGCTGAACGCGCGAGCCACCACCTCCTCCAGCGGCTCCTCGACGGACAATATGACGCCGGCCTCGTCCGGCTGCAGGGGCTGCAGCGTGTCGAGTTGGCTCTGCAGCAGGGCTGCGGGCATGAAGTGGTCCGGGCGCGCCCGCAGGCGCGTCAGAAGAACATCTCGCGATGCCACCAGGTGGAGGAAGAAGATATCGGTGCTGCCGCCTCGCAGCACGTCACGATAGGACCGTTTGAGCGCCGAGCATGCGACGACGGCGCTTTCCGAGTGTCGGGCGCGATCGGAGATCCACTCAGCCACGGCGCGCAGCCAGGGCAGCCGCTCCGCGTCGGTGAGCGGGATTCCGGCCCGCATCTTCGCGACGTTGGCTGGCGGGTGGAAGTCGTCGCCCTCCGCCGACGGCCAGCCGGTGCGCCGCGCCAACTGCTGCGCGACGGTTGACTTGCCGCAGCCCGACACGCCCATCACCACCACGATGGTGATGGGTTGGGTCGTGACGCCCTCCGCCATGGCCAGCCGTCCTCATATCGCGCCGCCCGAATCTACCCGGCACACAGCCCACGCGGATCCAGATCATCGACGCGAGTTTCACCAGCAGACGCCATCGCTGCGAGCGGATCCCAGCCGGTGGCTCGCTCGGATCGAGCATAGGAAAGCCCGTCGACAGGCGACTTTCACAGTCGGCAAGCACTGCCGGACTCGCCCCGAGGACTTCCCCAAGCGGCCCGATGCGTTTGAAGACTGTGCGGTTCCCGAGGCGATCGCCATGAGTTGACGAGACTTTGGGCCGTGCACGACCGCAGCATCTGAACCCGTCGGGGTAGGCGCGGCGGTCTCGGCATCCGCCTGGTGTTACGCCTCGATCAAGACGATGATCGTCTCGGGCAGCACACCGTCGGACGCCATCGCCTCGGCCGCGGCGTCGGACTGCATGAAGGCCCCGAACGCGTCTATATCATCCACATCGGCGGTGAGCGACACATGTACCGGGTTATTCGGGTCGGTGTACGTGCGGATGTTGTGGACGCCAAGGGGCCCGAACACCTGCTCCCTGAGCGGCGAGGCCAGCCAGTGCGCGCGGTCCTTGACATCGTGGTGGGCGACAATCCTTGGCACGAAGGCCTCCACGGCTCATGCATCCGCAGATCGGATGCCGGCTGAGCGTACCCCGTGCGGCTGCGCCGCACATCCGCACCTACGTCGTGCCCGTGATCGGTCCACTGAAGGTGCAGGAGTTGACGGCCGTGCGGTTCACCGCAGTCTGCGAGCACCTGCTGACGCCCGGCCGGCCGGGCGAAGAGGACGGGCGGTCTGGCGCCGAACACGGCACGAAACGTGCATGTGGTGCTGCCAAGGCGCTGGCGGATGCTGTCGTCTGGCGGTTGGTCGCGGAATACGTGGCACCCACGCGAGGCCCCCACGCGTCACCCGTCGGCGGCCGGCCGGTTGGACAGTTGGCAGCTCGCTGCCTTCCTCGCCTCGGTCCGCAACGACCGCTTCTATCCCCTGTGCCTCATGTCGGCGACGACAGGCATGCGCCGCTCGGAGTTAAGCGGCCTGCGCTTGGGGGGACGTGGACCTCGCCCAGGGGGGCGGGTGTCGGTGGCGGAGACCCGAGTGGTCGTGCCCGGGCAGGCCCAGGACAGCGACGGCAAGACGGTCCACAGCCGTCGGCTGCTGTCTTTGGATCCGTCGACCGTGCTGGCCTTGACCGAGCAGCACACTCGCCCAGGCGCGGAGCGGGGGTTCTTCGGCGCCGGCTACCAGCCGGGTGAGTGGATCTTCACCTGGGAGAACGGCCGACCGGTGCACCCGGACGTTGTTCGGCAGCGGTTCAACCGGGCTGTGGCGCGCGTCAGTGGCGTTCACGCTCAGCGTCTACACGCACGTCCTTCCCGGATTGGACCGGGCTGCCGCCGATCACGTGGCGGCGCTGATCCTCGGGTCCGGCGCGCCCCCGTAACAGGGCTCGGAAGCCAGTTCGTTAGCAGATCCGTTAGCAATCGACCCCGGAAACAGCTCAGGGCGCCCGCCCTGATGGACAAACGCCCTGGTCAGCAGTGGTAGCGGGGGCAGGATTTGAACCTGCGACCTCTGGGTTATGAGCCCAGCGAGCTACCGAGCTGCTCCACCCCGCGTCGGTACTTCCACTATAGGGCGGGGACCTCGGTCGAGCAAACGGGAAGCCCGGGCCGCCGGTGGGCCGAACGCTCGGTGCATCCTTAGCGGGCGGAGCTCCCCTGGGTCAGGCTGGACAGCCGCTGCAGGGCCGCCGATAGCCGCGCCTGCGCCTGCCCGTACGCAGCGAAGTTGTTCGCCTTCAGCGCTGCCTGCCCGTCGGCGTAAGCCTTGCTCGCGTCCGCGATCGCGACCCGCACGGCGGCGTTGACATTGCCGGTCACCCGTGGTCCCGTCGGCGGTGTCGTGGTCGGCGGCGTCACCGTGGTCGTCGAGGTGCCGAAGATCTCGTCCAGTGCCTCACCCAGCGTTGGCTTGTAGGCGATCTTGTTGTTGAACTGCACCAGTGCCCGCTTGAAGGTGGGGTAGGAGGTGGCCCCGGTGGATTTGACGAACACGGGCTCGATGTAGATCAGGCCGCCGCCCAACGGCAGCGTGAGCAGGTTGCCCAGCTCGACGTCGGAGCCACCGCGGCGCAGCAGGCTGAGTTCAGTCGCGGCCGGCGTGTAGGACTCGAAGTTGTTGGCGACCTGCCCGGGCCCGTCGGCCTGGGTGTTGCTGGGCAGCTGGAGCACAGTGATCTTGCCGTAGTCGGCGGAGTCGGGGTCGCTGTTGACCGCCAGGAAGGCTGCCATGTTCGGACGGGCGTTCGCCACGAGTGCGGAGGTCAAGCGGAACGTGGCCCGCGGGTCCCCCGGCATGCCCAGGGTGAGATAGTACGGCGGCTGGTCGGCCGAACCGGCACTCTTCGTCGGGTCCGGCGGCACCTTCCAGTAGTCGCTGCCGTTGTAGAACGCGCCGGGGTCGCTGATGTGGAACTTGGTCAGCAGGTCCCGCTGGACCTTGAACAGATCCTCGGGGTAGCGGAAGTGCGCGCGTAGATCGGCCGGCACGGCAGAAGTGGGTTTGACCGTGCCGGGAAAGGCCTTGGCCCAGGTCTCCAGCACCGGATCCGTTGCGCCCCACTTGTAGAGGCTCACGGTGCCGTCGTAGGCGTCGACCACCGCCTTCACCGAGTTGCGGATGTAGTTCACCTGGACCTGACCCTGCGCAGTCACCGAAGACGAGGAGCGGGTCAGGGCGTCGGCGGTGACGTCGCCGAGGGTCCGGCGTTCGGAGTAGGGGTAGCCGTCGCTGGTTGTGTAGCCGTCCAGAATCCAGACCACCCGGCCGCCGACCACAGCCGGGTACGGGTCACCGTCGACGGTGAGCCACGGCGCGACCTTGCGCACCCGCTCACGAGGCTCACGCACGTAGAGGATGCGCGAGTCGGAGTTGACCCCGCTGGAGAGCACGAGGTTCTTCTCGTGGAAACGCAGCGCGTAGAGCACCTGGCGGAACCGCGAGCCCATCGTGACCCCACCCGAGCCGTCGTAGGTGTTGCGCTGCTGCCCGGTGCCGGTGCTGGTAGGAAAGTCCAACTCCCGGGCGGCGGCCTTGCCGGGAGCCCCGACCACGGAATAGGTCGGTGAGTTCTCCCCGAAGTACACCCGAGGTTGGCGCAGGTTCAGGTTGCCCTTCACCGGAATGTCGCTTTCGCTGAACTGCGGCTTGCCGTCGGAGTCCACCCTGTCGCTTGGCGCGGCCACGAACCCATAGCCGTGCGTATACACCAGGTGGGAGTTGATCCAATTCTGCTGGTTGGAGGTGAGGCCGTCGACATTGATGTCCCGCACCGCGACGACCTGCTCCTGCGGTTGCCCGTTCTGCAGGTACCGGTCGACGTCGAGGACGTCGGGGAAGGCGTAGAAGTTGCGGAAACCCTGCAACTGCTGGTAGGTCTGCTGAACGATGTTCGGGTCGAGGACCCGCACGTTCGGCAACGTCGCCTTGTCCGCGCGCAGCGCCTTCACGTCACCGGTGGTCGTGCCGCCGTAGGGCTGGATGACGACGTTCTTTCCCAGCTGCAGGCCGTAGGCGTCTCGGGTCGCAGCGATGTGTCGGCTGATGTAGGCCCGCTCCTTGTCCACCTCACTCGGCCGGACCTGGAACTGCTGGATGATCGCCGGATAGACCCCACCGATCAGCAGCGCGCAGAGCACCAGCAACCCGAGACCTATCGAGGGCAGCGCCCAACCCCGGGAGAAGAGGTTGGCGAAGAAGAGCGCAGCGCAGATCAGGGCCACGAAGACGAGAATCGTCTTGGCCGGCAGCACCGCGTTGATGTCGGTGTAGGACGCGCCGGTGTCGACGAATCCGCGCTTGGAGTAGGCCAACCCGTACCGGTCCAGCCAATAGGCGACGGCCTTGAGCAGCACGAAAACACCCAGCAGTACCGAGAGGTGGGCGCGGGCAGCCGGCGTGAGCTTGTCCCCAGGGGACTGAATCCGCAGACCGCCGTAGAGGTAGTGCGCGGCGGCGGCGGCCACGAGGGAGAGCACGACGACGAAGAAAGCGAAGCCCAGCAGGAAACGCTGGAACGGGTACGTGAAGGTGAAGTAGGAGATGTCCTTGCCGAACTGGGCGTCCTTGCGGCCGAACGACACGGCGTTGCGCCACATCAGCCAGGTCCCCCACCGGCCGGCGGCCGACGACCCGGACAAGATTCCCAAGAGCACCACGATGACGATCAGCACCCGGCGCCGGTACGGGTCGAGAGTGACCCGGTAGCGCTCCAGGCCCTGCTGCTCGGCCGACAGCGGCCGGAAGGGCGGGCGGAGTCGATAGGCGATGACCAGGTTGGCACCGACGACAACGGCGGTCAGCAGCCCGAAGACGATGAACAACATCAACTGCGTGCGCAGCCTGGTGGCGAAGACCTCGGTGTAGTGCACCGAGCGGAACCACAACAGATCCGTGTACAGGTTGGTGACGATGCCGCCGATGACGAGCGCCGTGATGATCAGCAGGATCAGTGGCAGCACAAAGCGAGGGCCGCGTCGCAGGCGGGGAAGCCTGGGCAGCCCAGACGGAGAAGGCATCCGAAAGGACATGGTCAAACCAACGTAGCCCGCTTTCCGGTGAAAGCCGGCACGGGTGGGCACACAGGTGCGTGCGGGTGGACGCGAGTCAGGTCAGCAGGTGGGTACGGGGCGGCCGGCGCGGATTGCGGCCAGCCGGTCCAGCGCCTCACTCAGCGTGGCCACCCGTACCAGGGTGAGTCCGGCCGGGCGGTTGCTCGCCGCGGCCCGGCAGTTCGCCACCGGGGTCAGGAAGACCGACGCGCCGGCGTCCCGGGCCGCGACGACCTTCTGGGCGATGCCGCCGATGGGACCCACCGTGCCGTCGGTGGTGATCGTCCCGGTGCCGGCGATGTGCTTGCCGCCGTTGAGCTGCCCGGGCGTCAGTGTGTCGATGATCCCCAGGGCGAACATCAGACCGGCGCTGGGGCCGCCGACGTCCTTCAGATTGATCGTCACAGTGAACGGCGGCTTGGCCCGCTCCGCGGTCGCTACGCCGATGATCGCCCGCTTCGGATCCTGCCGGTCGGCCGCCGTGCGGATGCTGAGCTGGCGTACCACGCCGTTGCGGTCCACGGTCACCCGCACCAGCTGACCAGGGGTGCGCCGGCTGATCAGGGTACGTAGCGCCTGCGCACTGGTCACCGCGGTGCCGTCGACGGCGCGCAACTCGTCGCCGACACGCAGCTGCCCGTCGGCCGGAGTGCCCTTCTCCACCGCGCCGACGAGCACCTCGGTCCGAAACGGGACCTTGAGGGATGTCAACGCGGCGCTGATCGCGTCCTGCTGGGAGTCCACCATCTGCCGGGTGTTCTGCTGCTCGACGACCTTCTGACT
>JADGOV010000009.1 GCA_017882785.1 Frankiaceae bacterium | reverse complement strand
GGCGGCGGCGCGGTCGCCGATCCGGAGGCACTGCGCCGTATCCTCCGTAACCTTCTCGAGAATGCCCAGCGGCACGCGCGGAGCCGAGTGGAGATCACGGTGGCGCCGGGGCGGGTGACCGTGGCCGATGACGGGGCCGGCATACCGGCGGGGGACCGCGAGCGGATCTTCGCCCGGTTCACCCGGTTGGACGACGCCCGCACCCGCGCATCGGGCGGAAGCGGTCTCGGGCTGGCGATCGCGCGGGAACTTGCCCGGGCCGCCGGTGGGGACCTGACCGTGCAGAGCGCGCCCGGCGGCGGCGCGGCCTTCACGGTGCGCCTGGACCCGGCCTCCTCCAGACCGGCGGATATGCCGTCGAATATGCCGGTGGACAGCGGAAAGCCCGGTGATCCCTGATCGGGAACCACCGGGCTGTCAGCTACGGCAGTCGGCTAGGCCCGGCTAGGCCGGAACGCTGGCGACACCCCTGGGCAGGAAGCGGGCGCCGGTCACCTTCTCCGACACGCCGGTGTTGTCCAGGTACGGGGTGATGCCGCCGATGTGGAACGGCCACCCGGCACCCATGATCATCGACAGGTCGATGTCCATGACCTCGGCCACGACACCCTCATCCAGCATCAGCCGGATCTCCTGTGCCATGCCTTCCAGCGCGCGCTGGCGGGTCTCGTCGGCGGTGAGCACGGTGTTCCCCTGCTGGAACAGCGCGGCCACCTCCGGGTCGATCTGCGGCTTGCCACTCGCGAAGGTGTAGACGGCAGGCTTGCCGGCCTCCACGAGCCGCTTGAGGTTCGGGGAGACGTAGAACCTGTCCGGGAACGCCTCATAGAGGGTTTCCGAGGTGTGCAGCGCAATCGCCGGGCCGACGAGCCCGAGCAGCATCAGCGGGGACATGGGCAGTCCGAGCGGGTCGAAGGCGCTGTCGGCGACCTCGGCCGGCGTGCCCTCGTCGATCGAACGCCAGATCTCGCTCATGAACCGCACGAGCAACCGGTTGACGATGAACGCCGGCCGGTCTGCCGAGAGCACGCAGGACTTCCCGAGGGCCTTGCCGACGGTGAACCCGGTGGCCAGCGAGGCGTCGTCGGTCCGCTCGGCCTTGATCACCTCGAGGAGTGGCATGACGGCGACCGGGTTGAAGAAGTGGAAGCCGATCACCCGCTCCGGGTGCTGGAGTCCGCTGGCCATCTCCGACACCGACAACGAGGAGGTGTTGGTGGCCAGCACGGCCCCCGGTGGGACCTCGGCCTCAACCTCGGCGAGCACCTGCTGCTTGACCTTCATATCCTCGAAGACGGCTTCGATGACGAAGTCGGCATCCGCGAACGCCTTCTTCGTCAGCGAGCCGCTGACCAAGGCCTTGAGCTGGTTGGCCTTGTCGTTGTTGATCCGCTTCTTGGCCAGCAGCCCGTCGATCTCGGAGTGCACGTAGCCGACGCCCTTGTCCACCCTGGGCTGGTCGATGTCGGTCATGACGACCGGCACCTGCAGTCGGCGGATGAACAGCAGTGCGAGCTGGCTGGCCATCAGGCCGGCCCCAACGATGCCCACCTTGGTCACCGGCTTGGCCAGGCTCTTGTCCGGCGCGCCGACCGGGCGCTTGGCCCGGCGTTGGGCGAGGTTGAAGGAGTACAGGCCTGCCCGGAGCTCCTTGCTCATGATCAGGTCTGCTAGTGCCTTGTCCTCGGCGGCGAAACCCTCGTCGCGGGTCGCCGTCTTCGCGGCGGCGACGAGGTCCAGCGCCCGCACAAAGGACGGTGCGGCGCCGTGGAACTTGGCGGCGACCATCTTGCGTGTCTTGGCCACCGCAGCGTCCCACGCCTCGCCGCGGTCCGGCTCCGGGCGCTCGACCTTGATCTCGCCGCGGAGGACCTTGCCGGCCCAGGCCAGGGAATCCTCGAGGAAGTTGGCCGGGGCGAAGACGACGTCGGCGAGGCCGAGCTTGGCGGCGACCCCCCCGTTGATCATCCTGTTCTGGTTGGCCGGGTTCTCCACGATGAGCTTGAGGGCGTTCTCCGCCCCGATCAGATTGGGCAGCAGGAAGGTGCCGCCCCACCCCGGCACGAGACCGAGGAAGCACTCCGGCAGCGCGATCGGTGCCGCGCCGAGGGACAGCGTCCGGTAGCGGCAGTGCGCCGCGACCTCCACGCCGCCGCCCATCGCCGCGCCGTTGACGAAAGCGAAGGTGGGCTTGTCGACTTCCCCGAGGCGACGGAAGGCGTCGTGGCCCATCTTGCCGATGGCGTACCCCGCGTCCCACTCGGTGATTGACGGGATGCCGGTCAGGTCGGCACCTACGACGAAGACGAACGGCTTGCCGGTGACCGCGATGGCATCCGCATCGCTGGCTGCCGCCTCGTCGATCGCGGCTGCCAGCGACGCCAGTCCACCGGGGCCGAAGGAACTCGGCTTGGTGTGGTCGAAGCCGTTGTCCAGCGTGATCAGAGCGATCTTCTCGCCGGTCGCGAGGCTGATCTGCCGCAGCAGGGCCTTCGTCACGACCTCGTTGGCGAAACTAACAGTGGCGGTCACTTGGTCTGCTCTCCGTTCCAGTGCGGGTTCTCCCAGATCACGGTGCCACCCATGCCGATCCCAATGCACATGGCGGTGAGCCCGTAGCGCACCTCCGGGTGCTCCTCGAACTCCTGCGCGAGCTGAATCATCAGGCGGACACCGGAGGACGCCAGCGGGTGACCGATGGCGATCGCGCCGCCGTAGGGGTTGACCCGGGGGTCGTCGTCCTTGATGCCGAAGTGGTCGAGGAAGGCCAGCACCTGCACGGCGAAGGCCTCGTTGAGCTCGAACAGCCCGATGTCGTCGATCGACAGCCCGGTGCGCTCCAGCGCCTTCTCGGTGCTCGGCACGGGGCCGTAACCCATCACCTCGGGCTCGACGCCTGCGAAGCCGAAGCCGACGAGGCGCATCCGGACCGGCAGGCCCAACTCGGTGGCGACTTCCTCGGCGGCCAGGATGCACCCGGTGGCGCCGTCGTTGAGGCCGGCCGCGTTGCCCGCGGTCACCCGCCCGTGTGCCCGGAAGGGGGTCTTGAGGGCCGCCAGGTCATCCATCGTCGTGCCCGGACGCGGCGGTTCGTCGGCCACGGCCAAGCCCCAGCCCTGCTCGCTGCCGCGGGTGGCGATGGGGACCAACCAGGGGCTGATCCGGCCACTTGCGAGAGCCTCGGCATACTTGCGCTGGCTTGCCGCGCCGTAGGCGTCAGTGCGCTCCTTGGTGATCTCCGGGTACCTGTCGTGCAGGTTCTCCGCGGTCATGCCCATGTTCAGCGCCGAGGTGTCGACCACCTTCTCGGAGACGAAGCGCGGGTTGGGGTCGACGCCGGCACCCATCGGGTGGTGCCCCATGTGCTCCACGCCGCCGGCGATGACGACGTCGTACATGCCGGCGCCGATGCCGCTGCCGGTGGTCGTCACCGCGGTCATCGCGCCGGCGCACATCCGGTCCAGCGCGAAGCCAGGCACGGTGTTGGGCAGGCCGGAGAGCAGGGCGACGGTGCGGCCGATGGTCAGGCCCTGGTCACCGGTCTGGGTCGTCGCGGCAATAGCGCATTCGTCAATGCGCTCCGGGGGTAGTTGCGGGTTGCGGCGCAGCAGGTCGCGTACGACTTTGATCACCAGGTCGTCCGCGCGTGTCTCGGCGAAGATTCCCTTCTTGCCTGCCTTGCCAAAGGGGGTACGGACGCCATCGACGAAAACGACGTCGCGAAGAGTGCGGGCGGTGCGGGGTGGCGCGGTAGTGGACACGCGGGCTCCTTCCAGAAGAGCGTTGTGGGCTCAGGCTACTGGCCCGCGGATCCGGCCAGCGGGCAGCCTGGTCTAGCTCATATCCTGCCATCACCCGACAGCCGGCGACAGATGCCGCAGCGGTTTGAGGGCTTAGGTCCCGTACGCGGTCGGCAGGACGTAGCGGACGTGGTCACCGTTCGGCTCGGCCTGCTGAAAACTGAGCGACGTGAGCAGCCGCCTGGAGGCGGCGTTGGCTGGCAGGACGTCGGCGGCGAGCCGCCGAACCCCGGGCTGTCGGCGACACCAGGAGACGAGGGCGCCGACAGCCTCCGTGCCGTACCCCCGGCCCCGGTAGGGCGCGGCGAGTCCGTAGCCGATCTCCGCGGTACCGTCCGCATTCGGTCCTCCGAGCCACCCGCAGTCGCCGATCACCGCCCCGGAGGAGCGCAGGACGACGAACCACCCGGTGTGGTTCGCCGTGTCATCCGTCTCATGGCCCGCCACCGCCTGGGTGACTTCCAACGCCAGGCCGCCCAGGGTGTCCGCCGTGGGCCAACCGCATCCGGCGACCAACGTCGGCACCTCCCTGCCGGCCAGCAGGGCCAACGCGTCCGCTCGCGGGATCGGCGCCAGCACGAGGTGCTCGCTCTCGATACGCCGATGGGACCCGGGGGGTGGGGTCTCGCGGTCGGGACCCGGCTTCACCTCGGCGACCCGGTGCCGGGTCCTGCGTCCTCGGGCGCCGCGCTCGAGTCGGTGGCGGTGGTCGAGGTGGCGGTCACGGAGGCGGCCAGCGCGGCGGCCAACGGGGAGGCGGTCAGCTGAACCTGCCACGGGCGGGCGCCCCGGGAACGCAACTGGTCGGCAATGGCGCCCTCGGTGATCGCCGCTGGCGGCTGCCAGGCCAGCCGGCGGACAAGGTCCGGCGACAGCAGGTTCTCCACCGGCAGCCGCAGCGACTCGGCGATCGTGCCCACCGCCGCCCGGGCTGCGCTCAGCCGGCGCGCGGCCGCTGGATCCCGTTCGCTCCACCGATGCGCGGGGGGTGGGCCGTCCCCGGCAGGCGCCGGCCCGGGGAGGTCGTCCTCGGGCAGCGTCTCCGCCCTCCGAAGGGCCGCCCACCAGCGCTCGGCGTTGCGCCGGGTGGCGCGGCCGGCGAAGACGCGCAGGCTCGTCAGCTCGGCGATGGTCCTGGGCTTGGTCAGCACCGCTGCGATGATGGCCGCGTCCGGCAGGATCCGACCGGGCGCGATGTCCCGGCTGCGGGCCACCGTGTCCCGGGTCTCCCACAGCGCCCGTACAGCCGCGAGCTGGCGACGGGTGCGTACCCGGTGGATGCCCGACGTTCGTCGCCACCGCTCCGCACGCACCACGGGAGACGCCTGCAGGATGGCGGCGAACTCCTGGTGGGCCCAGGCCAGCTTCCCCTGCTCCGCCAGCTCCGCTTCGAGGCGGTCCCGCAGTTCGATCAGCAGCTCGACGTCGAGCGCGGCGTAGCGCAGCAGCGGCTCGGGCAGCGGGCGCCGGGACCAGTCCGCCGCGGAGTAGCCCTTCTCCAGGCTCAGGCCGAGCACCGACTCCACCATCGCGCCGAGTCCGACTCGGGGATGACCAGCCAGCCGTCCGGCCAACTCGGTGTCGAACAGGAGCGCTGGGACCAGGCCGACCTCAGCCAGGCAGGGCAGATCCTGGCTGGCGGCGTGCACGACCCATTCCAGGTTTCCGATCACCGCCTGCAGGCCGGAAAGGTCGGGGCAGGCGATGGGGTCGATCAACGCGGACCCGGCTCCGGCCCGACGGAGCTGAATGAGGTAGGCGCGCTGCCCGTACCGGTAGCCGGACGCTCGCTCGGCGTCGACCGCCACGGGCCCGGTGCCGTCCTGGAAGGCAGCGATGACACCGCGCAACCCGGCTGCGTCGGCCACTACCGGTGGGACACCGTCCCGCGGCGCCCGCAGCGCTACGGGGACTCCGTCGATCTTCTCCTCGGCCGCGGCGGTGGGGAGGAGAGGCACGGGCTCACGGTACGTCGAAGCGCCCTCCGGTCGTGGCTCCCTCGCCTGCTGGCTCACCCGTCGCTGGTTACCGGATCACTCCGGAGCGCATGACCAGGGCCACCATTTCGGCCCGGTCGCCGGTGCCCAGCTTGCGCGAGATCCGGGCCAGATGACTCTTCACCGTGAGCGCGGAGAGCCCGAGGATTTCACCGACCTCCTTGTTCGATCGCCCGTCGGCGACCAACCGCAGGACGTCGATCTCCCGGTTGGACAGTTCGCTCGTACCATCCGGTGTCTGGGACTCGCGCAACCCGGTCGCCAGCAACGACGCGACCATCGGGTCGGCGTACACCCCGCCGTCCAACACCCGCCGCATGCCATCCGCCACCACCAAGGGGCTGGCCGACTTGAGCAGGTAGCCCTGGGCGCCGGCGATGAAGGCGGAGCGGACCGAGTGCGGGTCATCCGCCGCCGAGAGCACCACCAGCCGGGGCCAGCCGGCACTGCGGAGCTCGCCCAACAACGCCAAGCCTGAGCCGTCGGGCAGACCGATGTCGAGCACGCACAGATCCCGCGGGCCGCTCGCCCTGGCGCGGGCGCGCGCCTCGGCGATACTGGCTGCTTCGACCACCTCCCGGGCGCCCATGGTGGTGAGTCGGGCCACCATGGACTCGCGCACCAGGGGATGGTCGTCGACGACCATCGCGGTGAAGCCGGAGCCAGAACCGGCCCCGGAGGCACCCGCACGCTCGAGGTGAACGGTCACGTCGTCCTCCGGGGTGTCGGGCGGACCGCGCGGGCGCGGACCGGCGCGCCGATTCCGGCGACGCAGACCCTGCATCGGATCAGTCCGGCCGCTCCTGTAGTTCGCCGGAAGGTCGTGCGCCGGCCGGGGCCGGCCAGGTCGACCCCCGTGACGATCTCCACGACCGCGCGCGCGGGTGAAAAGATCGACGTAATCAGTCAAACGCATCAGTTCTGCCCGTCCTGGGACGACAACCCAGGCGGACGCCGGGCCCGCCGGCGGCGGAAGGGATGCAGGTGAGGCGGAGGTCTCCTCAGGTCACCACGGGCCCACCGGCGGTCGTCCTCGCTGTCCTGATCGCTGTCCTGACCGGATGTCTGGCCGGTGGCTCCACGGCCGCCGGTACAGCCCGCCCGCCGCACGTACCGACATCCGCCCGGGGCGCGCCGGTGACGGCCGTGTTGGCCCTGACCGGCAACGCCCCGGTCGCCGGGCCCGGCGTGGCGGTTCTGGCCCACCTCGGCGGCATCGGCGCCGAGGTGGTCCGTGCTGCGCCGGCGACCCTGCGCACCCTGCGCCGGGATGCCCGCGTCGCCGGCCTGCGGACCGACGCTCCGGTTCGGACCAGCACAGCGTCCGTGGACAGCAGCGGGACCGGGGTCTTCCCCTGGCAACGGCTCGGCGCACAGGCCGGGCGACCGGAGGCTGGCCGGGAGGTGACAGTGGCCGTGGTGGACACGGGGATCGCTGACACTCCCGCGCTCAACCGCGCCTCCGGGCGGCTGGTGGACGGCGTCGACACCTCCGGGCTCGCCGCTGGAGGCCTTTCCACTGGACACGAGGTCGACACCGAGGGTGTCTTCTCCGACGGCTTCGGTCACGGAACCTTCATGGCCGACCTGCTCGCCGGTGGCGCGGTGCCCGGTGTGGACACCGGCGCCGATCGCGGGCTCGGCGTTGCACCCGGCGCCCGCGTGGTGTCGGTGAAGGTTGCCGACGACGGTGGGGTCACCAGCCTCTCGGCAGTCCTGGCCGGGCTGGATTGGGTGGCCAGCCACCGGCCCATCGACGTCGTTTCGCTGTCTCTGGCCGCGGATCGCCCAGGTGGGGCCTACGGCGCAGACCCGCTGACCATGGCGGTTCGCCACCTTCGGCACGCCGGAGTCTCCGTCGTGGTTGCCGCCGGCAACACCGCCGGCGAGGTCGCTGACCCCGGTTTCGAGCCGCAGGCGCTGACCGTCGGCGCGGCCGACACCACTGACGAGGCCCCGAGTGTCGCGCCGTTCAGCGGCGCCGGCATGGTGCACGGCGTCCAGAAGCCGGATCTGGTCGCCGCCGGCGTGCACCTGCAGAGCCTGCTCCCGGCTGATTCGGAGATCGCTCGCAGCTACCCGACCGCGCAGCTGCCGAGCGGGCTGTGGCGCGGCTCGGGGACCAGCCAGGCGACGGCCGTCACCGCCGGTGTGGTCGCGATGTACCTGGGAGCCCACCCGGGGGCCAGCCCGGCAGCAGTGAGCGCGGCGATGCGGGGGGCAGCCGCACCGATGGCGGACAGCCGCGCCGGAGCGGGCATGCTCGCCGTCCCCGGCAGTGCCGACGTCCCCGACGTCGACGTCGGGACGCTGGACCGGCAGGCGTGGTGGGCCGACGGATGGGACGCTCCGGGCTGGGTGCAGGCACTGAACGCGGCCTGGAGCACCGACGTCTGGACCGCGACGAGCGGGTCGAGCAAACCCTGGTCGGCCAAGTCGTGGTCGGCCAAGTCGTGGTCGGCCGAACCCTGGGATGACGGGGTGACCGGCCGATGAGCGCGCCGGCAGCCGCGGCCGGGAGTTCACCGGCAGCCACGGGCGCGTCCCGGGCCCGTCGCGCGGCCCGCGAGGTGGCGGTGCTGACCGCGATCACAGTGGTGGTCTGTGTCGTCGGTGGCGTGCTGCTCGGGTGGGGAGCTCCCGCGTGGTGGGCTCCGCTGCTGCTCGCCGCCGGGGTCGCCGGCACCGAGTTGGCCGTCGTGCACGTCGCCTTCCGCCGACAGATGTGGACGTTCTCCCTGACCGAGGGTGTCATCGGGGCCGCGTACGTCTTCGCCACCGGCAGTTGGACGGTGGTCGCCGTGGCGGTCGGCGTCCTGGTTGCACAACGGGTCCGCCGCCAGCCCGGACTCAAACTGGTCTTCAACGTGACCCTGTTCGCCGCCAGCACCCTGGCCGGCAGCGCGACCGCGCAGGCACTCGGCGGCAACATCGCCGCCGCGACAGCCGGACTGGCGGTCTTCTGGCTGGTGAACACCGCCCTCGTTGCCCTACCGATGTCGATCATGACCGACCAGCCGCTGGGTTCGGTGCTGTGGGACAGCTTCTCGATGGCCACCCTGCAGGAGGCTGGCACGTCGAGCATCGGCTTGCTGGCTGCCTGGTTGGCGCTGCACGCCCCGATGGGTCTGCTGGGCCTGGTGATACCACTCGTTCTGCTGTGGATCTCCTACGAGGAGCAGTCCGCGCGCAGCGCCGAGGCGCGACTGTTCGCTGAGCTCGCCCGCGGCCAGCAGAGTGTGGGGACGCACTCCGTCGACGTCTCGGCCGAGGTGGTGCTGACCGCAGCGGCGCGGTTGTTCGGCGGCGCCGACGTGGAGATGGTGCTGCTCGGCGCCGACGGTCCGATCCGCTACTCCGGTGACGAGACGGGAGTGTCCGGTCGGCGCGCCGACCCGGCAGCCTTCGACCGACCGTGGGTGATGGCTGCGTTGGGATCCGGCGTACGCACGGGTATCGAGGATGGCCGTCCGTTCTGCTCCGCCGTGCTGGGAGACCGGGACCAGCCGCTGGCCGTCTGCGTGGCCAGGCGTGCCGTCGGGG
The DNA here is from genome assembly GCA_017882785.1 of Frankiaceae bacterium. GTDB lineage: Bacteria > Actinomycetota > Actinomycetes > JADGOV01 > JADGOV01 > JADGOV01. Next base: position 39,402 of record JADGOV010000009.1, on the reverse strand, counting down.
CGGCCCCTTTCGGTCGGCGCGAAGTGAGCCTGGCCCGTGTCCTGGTTGGACAGGGGGAGTCGTGGCTGGCCGCGGCGTGGCTGACTGTCCAGCGAGACGCGGCTGTGGGGCACGCCCGAGCGGTGGGTGAAGCGGCGAGGGCCCTGGGTGACCTTGGGGCGCACACCGTGCCTGCACTGGGTCTGCTGCAGGAGTCGGCCGGTCGCCTCGTCCGGCTGGCTACCGCCTTGGACGCGCCGCGGGATCTCGACGACATCGTGGGCGAACTCCACGTGGTCGAGCGGGCGGTCGCCTCGCTGCTCGGCGCCGTCGCACTGTCCGCCGATGCGGAGCTGGCGACCGCTGGTCGCGAGGAGTCGACGGAGCTTGACGTCCCGGCGGACGAGGAGCCGCCGTCGGCTGCCTCGGCGTGGACCACCAGCGGGGTGCTGCCGGCACCGCTGACGGCCACCCCGCCGGCCGACACCGCCGGCCTACCCCGCAGCGGTCCCCGCATCGACGCCGATCCCGCCGACGCGGTGAGAACATCCTGGCCAGGCACCGGCTGAGGTTTCCATGACCGCCCGAGGTCGCCTGACGGGGTCCCTGCCGCTCGCGGTCTGGGCCGGTGGGGGCGCGCTGGCGACCGGCTTGCTGGTGGTGGTGGTGGTCGGCAGCGGTCTGGCCTATCTGGGCCGACTGGACGGGCGAAGTGTGGTGCTGCTGGCCAGCGGCGCCGCTGTCGCCCTCGGCTGCGCGGTCGTCGCCGGACTTGCTGGCAGCTACGCCGCCAGGCAGTTGCGCAGCATGGAGCACGACGCCCTCATGCGCCTGTCGGAATCGGCTCCGGGCGGTCCAGTGCCGGATGCGCCCTTCCGTGAGCTGCGGGAGTTGAGTGGGACGCTGCACGCGATGTACCGGCGGGTGCGGGTGGCCGATGAGATTGCCGAACGTCACCGGCGGACCGCGCAGGCCGCGAGCGCCGGCATGTTCGAACTGCTCTCGGGGCTGGTGGCCGCCGAGGAGGGCGCTCGGGGCCAACTCGCGGCCGAGTTGCACGACACGGTGGCCCAGACGCTGATGATGGCCCGGTCGATGCTGGCCATGGACCTGCGCGAGCCGGATGAGGTGCGTCGGGCGGCGGAGCTGGTCTCCGAGGCCGAGGAGCAGGTGCGCGGCGTGATGGCCAGGACCCGGCCCCCGGCGCTGCGTGATGGCGACCTGGCGCTCGCCGTCGCCACCCTGTGCGACGACATGAACCAGCGGTACGCGCTGGACGTACACCTGGATTGGCCGGCCCAGCCGCGGCCGTTGCCGCTGGCCACCGCGGTCACGGCGTACCGCTTCTTCCAGGAGGCGCTGCTCAACGTCGTCAAGCACGCGGACGAGTTCGAGGCCGAGGCTTCGCTGGATTTCAGCGACCGGGAGTTGGTGGCGGCTGTCCGTGACCGTGGTCCCGGCTTCGACCCGGACACCGTCGCGCCCGAACAGGGGCGCCACGTCGGCCTCGGTCTGCTCCACGAGCGTGCGCGCCTGGCCGGCGGGTCGATCGAGGTGACCTCGTGGCCGGGGGATGGCACCACGCTGCGACTGCGGCTCCCGATGAGCACGAGCATCCCGCTGCTCCCGTTCCGGGCTGCCTGACGGGGGAGCAGCGGAACCGCTAGCTGCGCGGCTTGCTGAGTGCGGCCAGCGTGGCCGGCGGCTCGGCTTGCAGCCAGTGCAACAGTTCCTCATTCGAGACGCAGTACGTGTCGGGCTTGCGGCAGTTGGCCTCGAGGAAGTCGGTCAGCGAGTCGGTGTACGCGCCGCCGTTCCACGTCTCGAAGTGGTTACCGATGATGACCGGCGAGCGGTCGCCGCGGTAGGACCGGTCGTAGAGGCCCTGCCAGGTGGCCAGCGCCTGGCTGCGCAGGGCGGGGAAGCGCGACGCCGGCCCCCTCTTCGCCGAGGTCTGGAAGGTGTACATGTTGTAGTCCGAGCTGAGCGTGTGCCGGGAGGTGCCGGCGACGCGGGCCGAGGCCAGCGGCATCTGCCACAGCCCACCCTTGCGGAAGGGCCACACCCCCTCAGGTGCGTTCGTGGAGGCGTCGTAGCGCCATCCCGCGGCGACCTCCGCCGGGTAGAGCGCAGAAGGCTTGCCGGCCAGGCAGGGGGTGCGGGCGCCCAGCACTGCCTTCGAGGTGAACACCGGGTGCGGGGACGACAGGCCGTTGTTCGCGTTCACGTTGTCCATCAGCTGGTCGAACTGGTGGATCTCCTGCGTCCAGTCAGCCCGATTCCAGCTGCCGACCCCCCGGGACAGTGAGCAGAAGTGCCCGTTGAAGTGGCTGCCGATCTCGTGCCCTGAGAGGTAGGCCGTATTGAGATTGTCGATGAGGTGCCCGATGGCGGCAACGGGGTCCGGTCCGCCCTCCGTGATCGCGAAGCCGATGTCGCTCGATCCTGGTGCATGTCGCGGTGGGAGGTAGTGCTTGCGGGTGGCCTCGGTCAGCAGGTACACCCCGGAGAGGAAGAAGGTGAAGTGCGCCCCGGTGTCGTGGGACACCTGCAACCAGTGCTTCCAGAGGTTGGGATTCCCGGCGCCATCGAAGGACACGACGATGAACTGGGGCGGCTTCTGCCCCGGGGCCGTCGGCGGCAGCCGGCGTTGGGCCGCCACGTGCGCGCGGGTGGCGTCGACACCGGCCGACACCGACGGGGAGGTCGACCCGGGCGGCGTTGGCGCGGCGGCATTGCGCTCCTGGGACTGGCTGCACGCAGCGAGCAGGAGTGCAACGAGCAGCCCACCGGCGCCGCGCTGTCGGAATCGCCGGGACGTTGACAAGCTGCCTCCGCACGTAAACGATCACATCGAGGGGCCCGACGCTGCCGGGGCATCGGCGCCGCGGGCGAGCGCAGCTTAAACCGCTGGGGAGGCTGCCGGACGTCGATCGTGGCGGTGGCGCGAAACTTTCTCCGGCCCGTTCCCGTCAGGTACCGGCATGGCGGGGGATCTGCGGAAAATGCACCAGTGTGCCGTCACCCGAGCCCGACCAGATGCTCGGATCCGGCGGCAGTCCGGCCGCCGTGCACAGCAAGTCGGCCCACGCCGCCAGGTGGGGCGCCAAGTCGAGGAATCCGTCGGCCGGGACCGGCGTCCAGGAGGCCCGTACCTCGAACTCGCCGGCGTCCACGCCGCCGGCCAGAGTGCCGAAGCGCTCCGAAGCGGCCCTGGTCACGGTCCCGCCCGCGGCGAGGTAGGGCGCAGCCCGCCCCTCCAGGGCCTCCACCAGCCAACTCCAGCCGACAGCCGGCAGCAGCGGGTCGCCGGCGATCTCGACCTCCATGCCGGCCCGGACGTACGCCACGCATCGGGTACGGCCGGCCCAGGCTTCCTGACCGTCCGGATCGTGCAGCACGACCAGCCGGCCGGTGGCCAGCTCCTCCCCACCGACGACGACGTCGCCGAGGAAGGCCACCGTGTGCGGCGCCAGCCGCTGCGGCGCCGGCGCCTCGCTCAGCGCCACCTCGTCTCGAACGGTGGCGTCACGCAAGGTGCCCAGTGCGTACCGAAACTCGGCAGGGAGCTCGACAGCCTCGCGGGCGACCATGACCTGAGCGTACGACCGGAACCGGGTGCCAGCAGGACACCTCGGGGCGTGTCGCCCACGTGGCTCACAGTGGCGGCTAGCTCAGGGCCGCTTCAGCGTCGCAAAGACCACCAGGTTGGACCGGTAGCTCGAGCGGTCCCGGTCGAAGACGCCCGTACACGTGATCAGCCGCAGTTCGGGGGCTGGCACCGGTCCGTACACCGCGTCGGTAGGAAACGCGTTCTTGGGGTACTGGCGAAGCTCGGTGATGGCGAAGGCGGCCACGGTGCCGTCGCCCCGTCGGATGCGAACGCTGTCCCCGGGCTTGAGGTCCCGAAGGCGGTAGAACACGGCCGGACCCGTCGTGCTGTCGACGTGGCCGGCCAGCACTGCGGGCCCGATGTCGCCGGGACGAGGACCGCCGCTGTACCAACCGGCCTGGTCGAAGGCGGCGGGCACGGACAGCGCGCCGCCCGGCGTGAGGTGCAGCCGCGCCAACCGGCTGGTGATGCCGACGGCCGGGATGGTCAGGGAGACCGGCTCGGCCGCCGCCGGGATCGACCTGGCGGTTACCGTGCCCGAAGCCGGTGGCAGGGCCCGCAATGCGGGCGCCGGGCTGGCTGCCGGTGAGCCGGTGGGGGCCGGGGGCGCCGACCGGTCCCCGACACCGGCGGCGCACGCGGTCAGCATGACCGCCAGCGCACAGGCCGTTCCGGCAGCCGGGAGGACCCGGCCACCGGAACGAACCTTCCTGCGCGGCATCTCTGGCTCAGCCGCCGGCCGCGGACCCGGACCGGCGCCGCCGGACGACCACGCCGGACCCCACCGCCAGCAGCGCGCCTGCTCCCAGCGCGAGCGCGCCGGCTCCGGCACTACCCGAAGAACCCGGTGCCGTGCCGCCCGCCCCGGTGGCCACGCCACCGGCGGGCATGGAACTCATGCCAGCGGCGTCCACCACCGGCAGCAGTCGCACCGGCTTACCGAAGCCACCGATCGCGGCGATGGTGTAGATGCTGCCGGCCCTTACTGCCTGAGTGGCGCTGAGCAGTGTGTTCCGCGTGCCGGCCGCCCGGACCTGCAGCGGGTAGGAGCCGGCCGCGACGGCGCTGTAGTCGGTAGCGCTCGGAAAGGTCGCCCCACGGAACAGCGTCGGCCCGTTGGCCACACCGACGTCCACCGCCGGTACAGAGGGGGCCGCGTGGATCACTCGTATCTTCCCCTTGCCGGCCGGCGGCGCTGACAGGTCATCAGAGTAGATCTTGCCCTGGATGGTGGCCAGGGCGCCGACAGCGGCCACCGTCACCGCGCTGCCGCTGGACAGCCTGCTGCTCGCGTCGATGACCGCCTTCGAACTGGCGGCGGCGCCGGCGGGCCGCACCTGGAAGCGGTACTGGCCGGCGGGCAGCTTCAGGTAGGTCGAGACGGTCGGGTACGCCACGTCGGACAAGGTCTTCGTGCCATTGACGTAGACATCGACGTTCGGCGCATCGGGTGAGAAGTGAGCCACCCGCACCATCGCATCGGGGGCGGCCGAGGCGGCGCCGGCACCGGCACCAACGGCGGCGACACCGGCTATCCCCAGCGCGGCGGTCAGGGTCAGTACACGTCGGCGCACAGTAATCTCCTTGTTCCGGTTCGGCGGCCCGCTGCCGCCTACACCCGATACTTCGTGTGGTGCACCACAAAGGTTGCACAACACTTGCATCACTTTGCATCTGAGCACCGAGCCCTGTCCAAGCGGCTCCCGTACAGTGCCGGCGTGACTCGCGGCTGGTGCTACGGCCCTCGGCGGTGACATTTCTGCTGGCGTTGGCCTCGAGTGCGCTCTGGGGCACGAGCGACTTCCTCGGCGGTACGGCGAGTCGCCGGCTCTCCGCCTGGGCGGTGATCGGCGCCTCGGAGGCCCTGGTCCTGCTCCTGCTCGTGCCTTTCGCCGTGGTCCTCGGGGCGTGGCGGGCCCCCCTGGGTTACCTGCCGTGGGCCTTGGCCGGCGGGGCGGTCGGACTGGTCGCGCTCGCCGCCTTCTACTTCGCGCTGGCCACCGGGACCATGGGCGTCGTCGCCCCGATCGCCGCCACCGGGGTCGCGGTGCCCGTGTTGGTCGGTCTGGCGCGGGGCGACACGCCAAGTGGAGTGCAGCTAGGCGGCATGGTGGCGGCTGTCTGCGGCGTGGTGCTGGCCAGCGGACCGGAAGCGGGCGGCCGGCGGGATCGGGCCGCGGTGCGTCCGCTGCTGCTGGCGCTCGTCGCCGCCGGCGGATTCGGTGCGGTGATCGTCTTCCTCGCGCTCGGTGCCGAGTACAGCATTGCCATGACACTGGTCACGATGCGAGCCGAAACCGTGCTGCTGCTCGCCGTCGCGGTCGTCCTGACCCGGACGACGACCGGAATCGGCCGGGCCGACCTTCCGGTGCTGGCGGCGATCGGGGTGGGCGACGCAGGTGCCAATGCGACCTACTCTTTGGCCACCCAGACCGGCGCACTGAGTGTCGTCGCCGTGCTCAGCTCCCTCTACCCGGCCGTGACCGTCGTGCTCGCCCGGGAGGTGCACGGGGAACGGCTGCGTCCCGTGCAGAGTGTGGGTATCGCCGTCGTGCTCGGTGGCATCCTGTTGATCGCCAGCGGCGGGACCGGCTGAGTCAAGCGTCCGAGACGCTGTCAGGCGGCGTGGGACTGGGGGATCGCCACTCGGGGCATCACGTCGCCGACCACGATGGCAAGCCCGCAGTCGGTGCACATCCATTCCGGGCAGTCCGACCCGTGACCGTCCGGGCATGGCGGCCGCTCGAAGGGTCGCTCGTCCCCGCAGTCCGAGCAGTACCTCACCGTCAGCATGCCTTCACCGTGGCAGAGGGCAGCGACAGTTTTCGGGAGGCTGGCCGCGTGTCGTCTGAATCTTGGGTTCCGACCTAGGGTAAGGCCGTGGCCGATCTTCGCGACAGTGTCTTTCTGCGCGCCTGCCGACGGGAGGCGACTCCGTACCCGCCTGTTTGGTTCATGCGCCAGGCCGGCCGCGCGCTGCCCGAATACCGACGCGTCCGGCAGGGCAACACCATGCTCGAGGCCTGCCGGCAACCCGAGCTCATCATGGAGATCACCCTGCAGCCGGTCCGTCGCTACGGCGTCGACGCTGCCATCCTCTTCAGTGACATCGTGGTGCCGCTGCAGGCCGTCGGCGTCGATGTGGAGATCACCCCAGGCATCGGCCCAGTGATCGCCGAGCCGTTCCGGCGGGCCGCTGACCTGGACCGCCTGCCGGCGCTGAGCCCGTCCGACGTGCCGTACGTCAGCGAGGCTGTCCGGGCGTTGACCGTCGAGTTGGGCCCGGTGCCACTGATCGGCTTCGCCGGTGCCCCCTTCACCCTGGCCAGCTATCTCATCGAGGGCGGGCCGAGCCGCACTCACGAGCACACCAAGGCGCTGATGTACGGCGACCCGGCCACCTGGCACGCCCTCCTCGGCCGGCTGGCCGTCATCGCCGCCGGCTATCTACAGGTGCAGATCGATGCCGGCGTCAGCGCCGTGCAGGTCTTCGACTCCTGGGCCGGTGCGCTGTCCGCGGCCGACTACCTGCAGAGCGTCGAGCCGCACAGCGCCGCGCTGCTGGCCAGCGTCTCCGGTGTCCCGAAGATCCACTTCGGCGTGGGGACCGGGGAGTTGCTGACCCTGATGGGGCAGGCCGGGGCGGACGTGGTGGGGGTGGACTGGCGAGTCCCGTTGGACGAGGCCGCACGTCGCGTCGGTCCGGGTCGCGCGGTGCAGGGCAATCTCGATCCCGCGCTGTGTTTCGCGCCTTGGCCAGTGCTGGCCGACCGCGTGCGGGACACGGTCCGGCGCGGCCGCGGGGCCGAAGGGCACATCTTCAACCTGGGGCACGGCGTGCTCCCGGAGACCGACCCTGACGTGCTCCGGCGCATCGTGGAGTTGGTGCACTCCGAGACTGCGCCCCACTGACCGCCGCGCGCCGATCCGCGGGTCAGGAGTCTTCTACGCTCGAGGACGTGACCGCCGTGCCTGCTCCCGGCCAGCGGGTCGCGGTGATCGGCGGTGGCATCGCGGGACTGACGGCTGCGCTCGCTGTGTCTCGGGCGGCCCCGGCGGGGACCCACCTCACCGTCTTGGAGGCCTCCTCGGAACTGGGTGGGAAGCTCCACACCTCCGACTTCGCCGGGCTGCCGGTCGAGGAGGGCGCCGAGGCCTTCCTCGTCCGACGACCGGAGGCGCTGACGCTCGCCAGGGACGTGGGTCTCGGCTCCGACTTGGTCGGCCCGGCCACCTTGGCTGCCTGGGTGTGGAGCCGCGGTCGGCTGCGGCCATTGCCCCCGCGCACCGTCCTCGGCGTGCCCACCGACGTGCGTACCCTCGACGGTGTGGTGAGTCCCCGGGGGCGGGCCCGGGCTCTGGCCGACCTGCTGCTGCCGCGGACCCAGCTGGGTACCGATGTCGCGGTGGGGCGCTACGTCGCTGCCCGGTTGGGCCCCGAGATCGTCGATCGGCTTGTCGATCCGCTGCTGGGCGGGGTCTACGCGGGGCGGGCGGCGGACCTGTCGATGGCGGTGGCCGTGCCCGACCTGATGCGGGCCGTCCGCCGGGACCGGTCCCTGCTGCGCGCCGCCAGGGCCGCGCACCGGCCGCCGCAGAACGGGCCGGTCTTCCAGACCGTGGCCGGCGGGCTCGCCCGGCTGGTCGCCGCTGTGGCCGAAGCCAGCTCCGCGGAGGTCCGCACGAATGCCGTCGTCCGCGAGTTGCGCCGCACCCCGAGCGGGTGGCGGCTGGTCGTCGGCTCGGCAGCCGCACCGGAGGTGGTTCTCGTCGACGGCGTCGTGCTGGCCGTGCCGGCCGCCCCCGCCGCGCGGCTCCTCGCGCCCGACGTGCCGCGGGCCGCGGCGGAACTCGCGGCCGTGGACTACGCCAGCGTGGCCGTGGTCACCCTGGCCTACCCGAGTGCGGCACCGGTGGCCGGGAGCGGGCTGCTCGTCCCGGCCGTGGAGGGTCGGCTGGTCAAGGCGGTGACCTTCGCCAGCGCCAAGTGGCCACACCTGGCGGCCGACTCGGGACTGCACATCCTGCGCTGCTCCATCGGGCGGCACGGCGAGACCGCAGACCTGCAGCGCGATGACCCGGAGCTTGCGCGCGCTGCCGCCGAGGAGGTAGCCAGCCTGACCGGACAGCGGGGCTGGCCGGTCGCCACGCGGGTCACCCGTTGGGGTGGTGGGCTGCCGCAGTACGCGGTCGGTCACCTCGACCGGGTGGCTCGCATCCGGGCCGCTGCCGCACTCCAGCCACGGCTGGCTGTGGCCGGGGCGGCCTACGACGGGATCGGCATCCCGGCGTGTATCGCGTCGGGGGAGCGGGCCGGTCAGCAGGTGGCCGCGGCGCTGTCGGCGGCCCAGTCCGCGTAGACAAGCCGAGTCCGCGTAGACAATGGGCCGTATGGCATCCACTTCAACCGGCATATCCAGAGCGACTGCGGCGTCCCCGTCGGCTGCCCCGCAGCCTGAGGGCGCCCACTCCACGGCCGTCTACACGATGTACGCCGTCTTCGCCGGCCCGCTCCTCGGTGGGGACGAGGAGGTGCAAGCCGTCCTCGAGGCGGCCGCCGGCAAGGGCGTGACCACCCGAGGCACCTACGACGTGTCCGGCTACCGCGCCGACGCCGACCTGCTGATGTGGTGGATCTCGCAGTCGGCGGATGACCTGCAGGAGACCTACGGCCGCTTCCGGGCCACCGAGGCTGCCCGCGAGTTGGAGCCGGTGTGGTCGGTCGTCGGCGTGCACCGGCCGGCAGAGTTCAACCCCGACCACGTGCCGGCGTTCGTCGCCGGCCGGGAGCCGCAACGCTACCTCTGCGTCTACCCCTTCGTCCGTTCGCTGGAGTGGTACCTGTTGCCCGGCCGCGAGCGGGGGGAGATGCTTCGCGAACACGGCAGCATGGCCGCCGACTTTACCGACGTCGGGGCCAACACCGTCGCCTGCTTCGGGCTCAACGACTACGAATGGCTGCTCGCGTTCGAGGCCGCGGAGCCGCACCGGATCGTCGACCTGATGCGGGCCCTGCGCGCTGCCCAGGCCCGTCGGCATACCCGTGAGGAGCTGCCGTTCTTCTTCGGGGCCCGAAAGCCGCTGTCGGAGCTGGTCATCCCGGTCTAGCGGCTCAGGTGGGCTCGACGGGGTCCTCGACGGGGTCGAAGTCCAGCGCTGCCGAGTTCATGCAGTACCGCAGCCCCGTCGTTTCCCGCGGCCCGTCGTCGAAGAGGTGGCCCAGGTGACCGCCGCACCGTGCGCAGGTGACCTCGGTGCGCACCATGAGAAAGGAGCGGTCCTTCTTCAGGGTCACGACGTCTGGGGAGATGGCGTCAGAGAAGCTCGGCCACCCGCTGCCGGAGTGGAACTTGGTGTCCGAGCGAAACAGCGGCGACTCGCACCCGGCGCAGCGGTAGACACCAGAGTCCTCGAGGTCGGTGTAGGCGCCGGTGAAGGCGCGCTCGGTGCCGGCGCGGCGCAGCACCTCGTACTGCTCGGGAGTCAGCTCGGCGCGCCACTGCTCGTCTGTCTTCTCGATGCGGTCCATCGCTCCAGTGTGCGTCAGTTTCACCGGATGGCCGGGTAGCGTCGCCGCATGCCGTCGCCGTACGTGGAGGTCGAAGCCGGTCCACACGTGGTCAAGGTGACGAACCCGGAGAAGGTCTTCTTCTCCACCCGCGGGGAGACCAAGCTGGACCTGGTTACCTACTACCTCTCCGTCGCAGACGGCGTCGTCCGCGCGCTCTACAACCGCCCCACCCAGCTCAAGCGGCACCCGGAGGGCGCGCAGGGCGAGGCGATCTACCAGAAGCGGGTGCCGGCGTCCCGACCGCCGTGGATCGAGACGGCGCGGGTGACCTTTCCCTCCGGCCGACATGCCGACGAGCTGTGCCCGGTGGACGTCGCTCACGTCGCCTGGGCGGCGAACCTCGGCACCATCGACTTTCACCCCTGGCCGTCGCGGCGGACCGACACCGAGTCGCCCGACGAGTTGCGAATCGACCTCGACCCCCAACCCGGCACGACCTACGCCGATGCTCGCCGGGTTGCCCTCACAGTTGCCGAGATCTTGGGGGAGTTGGGCTACACCGGGTACCCCAAGACTTCCGGCAACCGTGGGCTGCATGTCTACGTCCGGATCGAGCCGCTGTGGACCTTCCCCGTCGTCCGCCGTTGCGCGCTGGCGTTCGCCCGGGAGTTGGAGCGTCGCCGTCCGGCGGACACGACAACGGCCTGGTGGAAGGAGGAGCGCGGGGCGAAGGTCTTCATCGACTACAACCAGAACGCCCGGGACCGTACGATCGCATCGGCGTACTCCGTGCGCGCCCGGCCGGATGCCACCGTCTCCGCGCCACTGAGCTGGTCGGAAGTGCCGGAGGCGGACACCGAGGATTTCACGATGGCAACGATGCCCGCGCGCTACGCCGAGCGCGGGGACCTCCACGCCGGCATCGACGGGCGGGCCTTCAGCCTGGAGCCGTTGCTGGCCTGGGTGGCCCGCGACGAGCGGGATCGGGACCTTGGCGAGGCGCCGTATCCGCCGAACTTTCCGAAGATGGCCGGCGAACCGAAGCGCGTGCAGCCCAGCCGGGCGAAACGGGCGGCCGATCCCCGCCCGGACTGACGGGGCCCGCGTGCGCGATGGCCGGCCTGGCAGCCGATCCACCGGCATCGGGGGTGTCCTAGGGTCAAGGTGTGCCGGAACTTGTCTATCCACCCGTTATTCTGCTGGCCAAGAGTTGCTTTCGGGCCTTCGGACTGCGCTTCCTCCTCGACGGCACCGAGCACGTCCCGAGGACCGGCGGCGCCGTGTTGGCGAGCAACCACGTCAGTTATCTGGACTTCATCTTCGCCGGGCTGGCCGCGCAACCAGCCGGCCGGTTCGTCCGGTTCATGGCCAAGGACGCCACGTTCACCCATCCGGTCTCGGGGCCGCTGATGCGCGGCATGAAGCACATCCCGGTGGATCGCAGCGCTGGCTCGGCTTCCTACCGCCGTGGCTTGGAGGCCCTGCGCGATGGGGAGATCATCGGACTGTTCCCGGAAGCGACGATCAGCCGGTCCTTCCTGCTCAAGGACTTCAAGACCGGGGCGGCTCGCATGGCGATCCGCGCGGAGGTGCCGTTGGTACCCATGGTGACCTGGGGTGGCCAGCGGATGTTCACGAAGGGGCACCGACGGGATCTGCACCGTGGCCGGACGATATCGATTGCGGTCGGCGAGGCGCTGACGCCCCATCGAGGGGAGAACGCCGAGAAGGTCACCGCCGAGTTGCGGAATCGGATGGCCGGCCTGCTCGACATCGTGCAGCGGGGCTACCCTGATGTGCCGGACGGTCCGGCTGATACGTTTTGGTTGCCCCGTTCCTTGGGTGGCACCGCACCCTCACCGGAGGAGGCGGCGGCGATGGACGCGGCGGAGCTGGCGGCGCGGCGCGACTAGCAGACTGCCTGCCGGGCGGTGACCGCGGCCGCCGCCCCGGGACACTCCCGAAGGCTTCAGCACCGGCACGCGGCTGCCGATGCCGAACCGTGTCCGGCTTGTCTGCGTCCCTGCCCCCGCCGGCGATGGCGGCCGGCTGGACGAGCACGGGGGCGCTGGTATGACGGCACGGCTGGTGCCGCCGAGTCGCGCCGCCGTGCTGGACGCGGCCATCGTTGCCGTCGGATCGACGATCGGTGCGATCAACGTCATCCGATGGGTTGCGGCGCCGCCGGCCGGCTCCCCCTGGCTCGCGCTCGCGCCGTTGATCGTGATCGTCCTGGCGCAGTTTCCGCTGATCGTCTCCAAGCGCGGCGGCGACTCGGTCATCGGCTTCGAGTCCTGCGTCCTCGTTTACCTGACACTGACCACCTCGAGTCTGCAGGCCTGTGCGCTGTGGGCGATAGGCACGACCGTTGCGCACGCCTTCCAGCGCAAGAGCTTTGGCGCTCGGGCCTTCAACATCGGTCTCACCAACCTGCTCGGGCCGATCCTGGTCAGGTTGCTGACCGAGGCGAAGCCCATCGGGTCCTCGGTGTGGGGCGAGTTGCTGAAGGTCAGCGGCGCCTGCGCCGTGTACTTCCTGCTCGACATCGTCCTCACCGGGCTGAGCCTGGCCACCGAGGGGCACGGCCCCCTGCGCGACGTCATCCCCATGCGCAGGGTATGGCTCCCACTGGCCTGCTTCGTCGGCATCGACACGTTGGGCTACCTGGCCGCACTGATGTACCAGCGGCTGCCAGGCGCGGCGCTGGCCCTGCTGCTCGTTCCGGTGGGCAGCATCGTCATCGCCGCCCGCGCGGTCAGTCGGGCCCGATTGCACGAGCACCGGCTGATCGCACTCTTCGACGCCGCCTCGATGGTCAACCACTTGCCGGAGAGTGCCGAGTTGGATGCGGCCGTCGCCCGGCACGCCGAGCGGGTGCTGCGGCGCACCACCGCCTGCTGGCGACACACGCCGCCCTTCGGCCGCGAGATCGGCGCGAAGCTCGCCGTCGACGGTCGGTCGGACCGTTACCTGATCGCCCGAAGGCTAGGTTCCAGCGGCCAGTACTTCGACGCGGATGACCAGCGGGCGTTGGACGCGCTCATGGCAGTGGCCACCGACTCCCTGGAACGGCGCAGGCTCGTTGACGAGATGGCCTTCCTGGCCCAGCACGACCCGCTGACCGGGCTGGCGAACCGTACGCTGCTCGTGGACCGGCTCTCCCACGCGCTGGTACTCGCCGCCCGCGGCGGGCGCACGATCTGTGTGCTCTACCTCGACCTCGACGGCTTCAAGGCGGTCAACGACCGGTTGGGTCACCCGGCCGGGGACGAACTGCTGATGGCGGTGGCCGAGCGGTTGCGCTCCTGTACCCGGGATACCGACACGCTGGCTCGACTCGGCGGCGATGAGTTCTTCGTCCTGCTCGAGGAGATCCGCGGCGACGAGGAGGCCTTCGAGGTGGCCGGCCGCGTCCTGGGCGCGATGGCCTCAACCTTTGTCGTGGACGGCTCCGACGTCGGTATCAGCGCCTCGATCGGGGTGGCATTCGGCCGCGACGCCACCGACGCGGCCGACCTGCTGCGCAACGCCGACCTCGCGCTGTACCGGGCCAAGACGCTGAGCGGGGACCGGGTAGAAGCGTTCGAGCCCGCGCTGCGGACAGCCAATAAGCAGCGGATGGAACTGGAGGAAGAACTGCGGCTGGCTCTCAAACGCAACGCGATTGAGGTGCACTATCAGCCCATCGTTCAACTGGCCACCGGGACGGTCACCGGCTTCGAGGCCCTGGCGCGCTGGCACCATCCCCAGCTCGGCACCATCCCGGCTGACGTCTTCATCCCGCTGGCCGAGCAGATCGGGCTCATTTCAGAACTCGGGGAGCGCATCCTGCGCCGGGCGGTAGCCGAGGCGGGGGCGCTTGTCGCCGCTGCGGACCGACCGCTGTCGATGGCGGTCAACGTCTCCGCCGTCCAGCTCGCCCAACAGTCCTTCCCGCCCCTGGTCGCCGAGATGGCGCAAGCCCACGAGGCAGTCCAGCTGGTCCTGGAACTCACCGAGAGCACCCTCCTCGGTGAGGACGGGGCAACGGCGGCGACCCTCGAGGCGGTCCGGGAATCCGGCGTATGCCTCTCGGTCGACGACTTCGGGGTCGGCTACTCCTCTATCTCCTACCTGCATCGCCTGACCGTGGACAGCCTCAAGATCGACAAGTCGTTTGTCCAGCGCCTGCCGGAGGATATCCGGGCGGCCACGCTGGTGGAAGGCGTCGCCGCGATGGCCCACGCGCTGGACATCCGGCTCATCGCCGAGGGCATCGAGAACGCGGCCGCCGCAGCATTCATGCACTCCTTGGGCTGCGACTCCGGGCAGGGCTGGTACTTCTCGGCGGCGGTTCCGTTGACAGCGGCGATCGACCTCGTCCGGCAACGCTTCGACGTCGGCGGGCTGGCGGCACTGCGGGCGATACCCCAGCCCCAGCCCCAGCGCCACCGGTACCGCGCCGCTCGTTGACGCCGGGCTTCGCCTTGCGCTTCCGGTGGGTCCGCCGATCATGCTGAAACGTACGTTGGCCTCGCCGATCATGCTCGAAAGTACGTTGCACCGGCTCCACCGACGTCCGATCGAGCATGATCGGCGCGACTACGCACCCCCGCAGCGCGCCCAGCACCCCCCGCCGCCGCCCGGCGCGACTACGCCGGCCGGGTGCTTCCGGGCAGTCACCACTGCTGCCGAGGTGGGCGGGGAGATCGACCGTTGCGGATAGCCTTACGCCGGTGAAGCTGCCCGTCATGCCGCCCGTTGCGCCGATGCTGGCCAAGGCTGTCTCCCAGATCCCCGACGTCGGTCACGTCGAGCCTAAGTGGGACGGCTTCCGGACGATCGTCTTTCGCGACGGTGACGAGGTCGAGTTGGGCAGCCGCAACGAGCGACCGATGACGCGCTACTTCCCGGAGGTCGTCGAGGCCGTCACGGCGAACCTGCCGAAGCGCTGCGTCCTCGACGGCGAGATCGTCATCGCCCGCGGTTCCAGACTGGATTTCCAGGCACTCCAGCAGCGCATCCACCCGGCCACCTCGCGGGTGACCCTACTGGCCAGCGAAACGCCGGCCTCCTTCGTCGCCTTCGACCTGCTCGCCCTCGGCGACGACTCGCTCATGCACACCCCCTTCGGCGAGCGACGTCGCCTGCTCGAGTCGGCCCTGCGTGATGCCGGCGCCCCCGTCTTCCTTACCCCGGCGACTGCTGACGTCGACCTTGGTCGGCGCTGGCTCGACGTCTTCGAGGGCGCGGGCCTGGACGGGGTGGTGGCCAAACCGGTCGGCCTGCCGTACACGCCCGACAAGCGCAGCATGTTCAAGATCAAGCATGAGCGTACGGCGGACTGCGTCGTGGCCGGTTTCCGCTGGCACAAGAGCGGGCCGATCGTCGGCTCCCTGCTGCTCGGTCTCTACGACGACGGCGGCTCCCTGCAGCACGTCGGTGTGTCCGCCTCGTTCCCGATGAAGCGGCGGGCCGAGCTTGTGGCGGAGCTCGCGCCCTACCGTACCGAGGCGCTCGCCGGGCACCCCTGGGAAGCGTGGGCGGAGGCCGAGGCGCATGCGGCAGGCAGACTGCCCGGCGCCCAGTCCCGATGGAATCCGAAGAAGGACCTGTCCTGGCTTCCGCTCCGCCCGGAACTCGTCGTTGAAGTTGCCTACGACCACATGGAAGGCACCCGCTTCCGGCACACCGCCCAGTTCCGCCGCTGGCGTGGCGACCGCGACCCCCGGTCCTGCACCTACAGCCAACTCGAACAGCCCGTCCGGTTCGACCTCGCCGAGGTGTTGGCCGGTGGCCCGCAGGCGTGAGTACGACCGCAGATCAAACGGTGCCGGACGGGGCCGTGCGCGGGCGCCGCCGGCGCTTCCGCTCCCTTCGGGGGTGGCTGATTCTGCTGCTCTGTCTGGCACTGCTTGCCGCCGGGTCGCTCGCCGCCTTCGGGCTGTACTACTCCAACCAGCTGCTGCAGGTCAGCCACCGGCCCGCCGGCTACGGCCTCAAGGTCACAGCCGCCACCCACACAGCCGCCACCCGTACCAGAGGCGCCGCCAGCACCGTGACGCTGCCCCGCAACCGCGACACAGAGCGGCCAGGCGTGTACGGCCTCTCCTGGCGCGGGGGGTGGGCGGTCGTGACCGGGGTGATCGCCACCACGGCCAGTACGGTCACCCGGCGACTACAGGGCAGCCCGCCACCGCCCGGTACGGCCACCAGGTTGGAGACCGCGGTCTGGCTCAGCGATCCGCAGCATGCACGCGGCCTTCGCTACACCGACGTCCGGTTCGCCTCGCCGCTGGGAGCGATGCCCGCCTGGTACGTCCCCGGGACCGCGTACACCTGGGTGGTCGCCGTGCACGGCCGCGGCAGCAACCGCCTGGATCAGCTGCGCATCCTGCCGACGCTGCATCGCCTCGGTCTGCCGGTACTGGCGATCAGCTACCGCAACGACGTCGGTGCGCCGGCGGAACGGGACCAGCTGTACCACCTGGGTGACCGGGAGTGGCGCGACGTGGAGGCGGCGGTGGCCTACGCCCTCCTCCACGGCGCGCGGCAGGTCGTGCTCTACGGCTGGTCGATGGGTGGGGCGCTGGTCACGGCCTTCCTGCAGCGTTCCCCGCTGGCCAGCCGCGTGCCGGCCGTCGTCCTCGACGCGCCGGTTCTGGACTGGCGGGCGACGTTGGCCCTGCAGGGCGCCAAACGGGGTCTCCCGCTGCCGCTCACCTGGACCGCCGAGGAGGTGGTGCACGAACGGATCGGCATCCGGTGGGGCGACTTCGACCTCGACGACACCCCGTCCCGGCTGCGCGTTCCGACGCTGCTCTTTCACGGCGAGCAGGACACCACGGTGCCGATCCAACCGGCGCGCCATCTGGCGGCCGAGTCGGCAGGGGTGACGTTCGTGGCGGTGCCACGGGCCGGGCACACCCAGGGCTGGAACGTGGATCCCACGAGGTACGAGCGCCGGGTCGCCAGCTTCCTCCGGCCCTACGTGCGCCGACCCTATGTGCGATGACGGGCGTGGATCGGCTTCCCGCCGATGGTATCCAGCGCCGCGTTCCGCAGTCGCTGGATGCGCTCGTGTCGCTGTTGCGCCGTCGCCTGCCGCTGCGGCTTGTCGTGGTAGTGCCAGCGGGCCCACGGGCTGCTCGGCGCGGCCAGCCGCACGCAGCCGATGATGCCGACTGGGGGTACCGCGACACTCACCAGGGCGGTCCACAGCTTGCCCTTGAGCGCGGTGACAACGGTGAGTGACAGGTTGAGTGTCACGATGCCCACCGCCACCCAGCGCGCCCGCGTCTCGCCGTCACTGATGTCGTTGAACCCGAACGGGACCGCACTGACAAGGACCATCACGGTGGCGACCACGGAGATGAGGACGGCGTCCAGGGACGTCCGCCCTTCCTCGTTCCAGTACACGTCGCGCAGGTAGAGCAGCAGGGCGAACTCGTCGAGCACCAGTCCCGCCCCGATGCCGAACAGCAGGGCCAGCAACTCCCGCCACGGGAACACCGTCCGGACCGCGAAACTCAGCCCGCCGCTGACCAGCATGAGGACGATGCCGAAGATCTCGTGGTGCAGGTGCAGACCGCCGGGCTCGATGTTGCCCGGCCACCATGACACGCGGGCCCGAATCATTCGGGTACTGAGCCGGATGAAGCCGAAGGCGGACACCATGCCGAGCAGGAACAGGACGACAGGTTCTTTGCCTGGCGTACGGATCTGGTCGTGGTAGTGGTCGAACATCCAGCCGATCATGAAGTCTCCGGGGTCACGGTCCGGAGCAGCCGACGCGCGGGGTCAGCCCCAGTCGGCCGGCGATCCACGGCAGGGAGTCCCGAAAAGCGGCGCTCCAGACCTGGAATGTGTGCTCGCCTCCCGGGACATAGGTGACACAGGTCTCGATGCCGGCCCGCTGGGCCAGCGGGACCAGCAACTGCGCAGCCTGGTAAGGCCCGGCGTCGGCGGTGCCCACCTCGAACCAGCCACCCATGTCCAGGTAGCGGTGCCGGCCCAGCAGGACGCGTGGCCGGTGGGCGTCGAAGTCGGACTGCGAGCCGCCGAAGAAATGGCGGACGGTATCCCCCAGGTTGTTGTTCTCCGTCGCCCTGGGACCCTCCAGACCGCCGTAGTCGCCGAACGTCGTGAAGAGCTTGTCGTGGCGCAGCGCCAGGAGCACCGAGCACATGCCGCCCTCGGAGAAGCCGGCGATCGCCCACTTCTTCCCCGCCGGTGCCACGTAGAGTTGCGCGTCGATAAACGCCGGTACATCTCTCGTCAAGTAGCTCTCGGCGTTGCCCGCCTGGGAGTTCACGCATTCCGTGTCAGCCGTGTAGCTGCCGTTGACGTCCGGCATGACGAGCACCGGGGCGACGCCGCCGTTGGCGCGGGCAAAGGCATCAGCAGTGCTCTGGGCATCACCGGCCACGACCCAGTTGTCCGGCGTTCCCGGGGTGCCGTGCAGCATGATGATCACGGGCAGCTGCGGGCGTGGCCGGTTGAAGTACGCCGGAGGCGCGTAGACCAGCGCCTGCCGGGCCGAGAAGTGCGAGCGCCGCCCCGGGATGGTGACTGTGACGACGAGCGAGGTCGAGCGAGGTCCCGCTGTTCGCAGCGTGTGCAGCGACCCCTCGGCGCCATTGCGACCGAGCGCGTCGGCCAACGTGGGGAAATAGTCGAAATGTGCGTTGATTCCGGCGCCTACGCTCAGCAAGATTAAGATTACGGCAATAACGCCCAACGCAAGGCGGGTCACGAGCCGGCGAGCCCAGACGACGATGGCGACGAGGCACAAGAGAGTGAGGCCGATGAGGACGACCCGGGTCGGCCACCAATCGGTGATGTCAATGTCAAGCAGGATCTCGATGCTGCAGACTCTAGGACATTATGACCATCGCCGCCGTACTCGTCGCGTTAGTCGCGGCGTTTCTCTATGCCGTTGCGTCCGTGGCCCAGCAGCGGGCCGCCGGCGACATTTCCGATGAGAGCGCTAAGGGGCTCGGGCTGTTCCGTAACCTCATTCACCGGCCGCTGTGGTGGGCCGGCTTCGTCGGCGACTTCGGTGGCTACGGACTGCAGGCGGTCGCCCTCGGACTCGGGTCGCTGCTGCTCGTCCAGCCGCTCCTGGTGACTGCGTTGCTCTTCGCGTTGCCGCTCGGTGCGGCCTTCGCCGGACGGCAGTTGGCCACCAGCGACTGGACCTGGGCGGTCGTCCTCACGGTCGCGCTGGCCATCTTCGTGCTGGCCGGCAATCCCACGGCCGGTGTGGACCGGGCGGCGGTGCCGAGGTGGCTCGTGGCCGCCGCGGTGATCCTGCCGGTGGTCATCGGCTGCGTCCTGGGCGCGCGGGTGGTCAGTGGCGTGGGCCGAGCCGTGCTGCTCGCGGTCGCCACCGGTGTCCTCTATGGCGTGACCGCGGCGCTTACCAAGTCGGTGATCAGCCTTCTCGGTGCCGGCCTGCTGCAAGTGATCACGAACTGGGAGACGTACGTCTTGATCATCGCTGCCAGCGTCGGCACGCTGTTGCAGCAGGCCGCCTTCCAGGCCGGGGCCTTGGAGGCCTCGCTGCCGGCGGTGACCGTCTTAGAACCGATCGTGGCCGTTACGCTTGGTCTCACGCTGATGCACGAGCGGATCCGGGCGAATGGTCCGGAGTGGGTGCTGATCGCGATTGCCGTGGCGGGCATGGTGGCCGGGACGTACGCCCTGTCGCGGGCCGCGGGGCGGATTCAACCAGTGGCTGTCAGGAGCTGAACCGGCTCACCCCGGCTCGTACCCCGGTCCGCCGGGCGCGACCCGCCCAGCCGCCCCCGGCCGCCGCCACACCGGCTTGGCCAGCACGGCAAAGACGAACGGCGGCAGTGACAACACGACGACCGCGAGTGCCAGCAGGCTGACGTAGGTGACGGTGTTGCCCGTCTTGAGCTGGCTGGGCGGGATGAAGCCGAGATAGAACGACACCGCGCATCCGATGAGTCCGACGCCGGCGACGACCCACACACCGACTGTGCCGCCGGGGATCCGGTAGGGCCGCGGCGTGTCCGGCTGGGAGTAGCGCAAGCGGATCACCGCGGCGAACATCAGCCCATACATGATGACAATGATCTGGGCGGTGACCGCGGACAGCATCCAGTACGACGTGCTCACGCTGGGCACCAACAGGAACAGCAGCGAGAAGATGGACCCGCCGATGCCCTGGATGATGAGCAGGGCGACCGGCACGTTGTGGGCGTTCGTACGGCCCAGCCGCGCCGGCGCATAGCCTTGCCGCGCGACCTCGCCCACTCCCTTGGCCGGGCCGAGGATCCACGGCGTGAGGTGCGCGATGCCGCCGACCGCGACGACCAGGGCCAGCGGCTTGAGCAACCAGCCGATGTGCAGCTTGTCGAGCACGCTGGCGAACAACTCCATCGTGCCGGAAACCAGGCTGATCTCCTTCGTCGGCAACACGAAGGCGAGGAACAACGAACCCAGCACGGAGAAGGTGACGATGATCACCACGGCCAGGGCGATGGCGCGCGGAATGTCCCGGCCGGGATGGGGGGTCTCCCGCGCGTGGAACCCGGCCATCTCCATGCCGGTGAAGAGCAGGATGATGCCGCCGAGGAAGGCCAAGTTGTTGACCTGGATGTCGGGGACCAGCGCGGCGGCGGAGAACGGGATCTGCGACGGGTTGCCCTGCAGCAGGAATGCCGCGCCGAGGACGACGACGAGGACGGCAGGCAGGATCGAGCCAGCGATCGTGCCGATCGAGCCGACCGCACTGGAGGTCTTGACTCCGGGCAGGTTGAGCAGTGTCGTGCCCCAGAAGAAGCCCAGCATCACCGTGAGCAGGAACAGCTTGTTCGTGGCCAGCGCCGGAGTGAACACGTAGGCCAGACTGGCGGCCATGAACGACAGCACGGTCGGGAACCAGGCCACGTTCTCCGAATAGTCGCACCAGACCGCGAGAAAGCCGGCTCGACCACCGAAGGCCTCCTTGACCCAGGCGTAGATGCCACCGTCTTTGGGCCAGGTCGTCCCGAGTTCGGCCGCGGCCATCGAGAGTGGAATGAGGAAGACCAGGATGGCGATCCCGAACAGGGCGAGCATCGACCAGCCGTAGACGGCCATGACCGGCAGGTTGCGGGCGCTCACGATCGCCGCGACGTTGATCATCGCAAGGGCGCCGACGCCGAGCCGGGCGTGACCCCGGCTCCACTTCGTGGGGCTCATTCGGCACCCGTCCGGCGGAAGATACTGCCGAGACGGTCCTGCACGGCGTCGTCGCTCGGCCCGAAGACGAACAGCGAGAAGCGGCCGTGAGTGAACGACACGCCGTTGGCCGCGGGGCGCACCTGCACCTCGGCGTTACGCACCGCTGCGTCCCGGGCGGCCTGGCTGCCGAATTCGTCGGCCACCACCCGGGCGGTGTCCCCGGAGCCGCAGTCGACCGCAACGTCGTACTGCCGGCTGGCGACGGCCTGGTTGGCCTGCCCGTCCGGCCGGTCGACAGTCGAACAGATCCGCAGGCCACCGGCCCGGATGGAATGCTCGATCTCGGCGAATGAGCCGCCGCCGAACGACGCTCGCCCGTTGGAGAACGTCAGGATCAATGCGAGGCCCGTCAGCAGGACGAGCGCGGCGAGCGCGGCGTAGACGACGGCCCGCACACCCGGTCGGATGGGAGAGCGCCCCGATCCGGTCAGGCCGCCTGGCGCTGCGGAGTCGACGGTGATAGCTCGCCTCCTACCGCCTTCGGCACGAACAGTTCGCCGATCCCGGGGATGGCCAGGAACCCTTCGGCCCCTGCGTACAGCAGCCCCACCTTGGGCAGGTCGGCGGGCTCCCGGTAAACTAGCACTCTCGGCAGCCACTGCGGTGCGAACTTCGCGTTGAAGTCGTGCAGCGACTCGATCTGGAAGAACGGGTTGATCAGCTGCACGACGCGCTTCGCCACCTTCTGCGTCGGTGTGTACGCGACGTCGGGCTGGAACAACCGGCCCCACACCGCGAAGTTCATCGACAACCGCTCGACACGCCGATCCTTCAGGGCCATCGCCGTCGAGGCGATGAGGAAGTCCGTCATCCCGTTCGGGGCGTCCGGGTCGTGCCGCATGAGGTCGAGGGTGTAGCCGAAGCTGGCCCCGTAGACCGGCACCAACCGCAGGAAACCGCCGGGAACGTTGTGCTCGTCGAGCGCGACGCAGAGCAGGAACTCCTCGTTCGCCCCACTGCCTCGCACGTCCTGGCTCAGCGACATGGTGAAGCCGCGTTCGGGCGCCTTGCCCCGCCATTTCGCGCTGATGGCGTTGAGCTGGGTGACAAGGGACGGCGAGGCGTTGGACTCCCGAACGAGGGAGAAGCGGTACCGCTTGCCGACTCGGCGTACGGCGGTGCGCACGCCTTTCATGTCGTGCCCTTCGAGGGTGAACGAGCGACAGTCGATGATGGCCTCGTCTCCCAGGTAGAACGAGTGGTAGCCGCGCGCCTCGTACAGCGGCATGTCGGCCTCCCGAGTCGCCAGGAATGCCGTCTTCCATGCCCTGGCCTCGCAGAACTCCAGGAACTCATCGAGCACGATCGGCACCGACTCCGGCGCCCCGATCGGGTCACCCGAGACCAGGGCGTACCCGCCCACATAGGTGTAGGCGACCATCGCCCCACCGTCGGTGGCGAAGAAGAAGCTCTTGTCATCGCGCAGCGCGAAGTAGGCCAGGGTGTCCCAGCCGTAGTCGTGCACCAGCTCCTCGGCGCGGCGCCAGTCGTTGTCGGTGTGTGGTCGGCGGCTTCTCAGCGGGCGGAACAGCAGGACGCCGAATCCGACGAGGCCCAGAATGCCCAGGGTCAGCAACCCGGCCGGGAAGAAGGAGTCGAAGAAGGGTCGACTGTAGGTGTAGTCCCCCGAGACGCCGACGAGGCCCTTGCCTATCGTGGTCAGCTGGCCCCAGAACGTCAGTGGCGGATCGACGTGGTGGCGTTCGGTCCACAAACTGACGAAGCCGAACAGCAGGACCGCGGCGATGTAGGCCGGCACCAGACGCACGAGGCGGAACAGCGAGGGCGGGTCGGGCGGCGCCTGGAAATACTCCCGCTTCACCACCAACGCGGCGACCATGCCCGCGCAGTACAGCACCGCGACGAGGTGCGGGCCTTTGATGACGTTCGTCACCGTGCCCAGCACGAACAGCCCGAAGGCGATCTGCCAGGCGGTGTGTTTGCGCTTGGCCAACTGGCTGGCCAGGAACAGTAGGCCGACGCCGATCACGGTGGTCACGACATGGCCGGTCACCCGGAACCACAGCGGCGAGATCGGATCGCGGAACGGGGGATAGACGGTGTGTACGAAGGGCAGCAGGGTCAGCAGCATGAGCACACCCCCGAGCCCCGTCAGGTTGGCGATCGTCCGCGCGGTTCGACGTCCCGGCGACGTCGGCCGGGGCGTCCCGGCGCTCGCCGAGGGAACGCTGGACAAGGCGGTCACTGTGGCCGTCCGGCCCTCGGCACCGAGCTGACCCGGCTGGGTCGGTTGGGCCGGCTGGCCTGCACCGTCGCGGCTGGATCCCTGGACCGGCCCCCTCGGGGTCGGGGTCAGCTCGGGCGGCAGGCTGAACTCGGGCCGCAGCGTCGGGAAGAGGATGACCTCCCGGATCGATTCCGCGCCGGAGAGCAGCATGAGGAGGCGGTCGATGCCGATTCCCAGACCGCCGGTGCACGGCATGCCGTACTCCAGAGCCCGGACGTAGTCGTAGTCGATGTCGCCGGCCTCCGGGTCGCCACCCTGCTTGGCCCGCGCCTCCTCCTCGAACGCGGCGAGTTGCTCGGCCGGGTTGTTCTGCTCGCTGTAGGCATTGCAGAGTTCGAAGCCGGCCACGATGAGCTCGAAGCGCTCCACGTAGTCGGGGTCGTCCCGATGCGTACGGGCGAGCGGCGAGACCTCCTTGGGGTAGTCCATGCAGATCACCGGGCCGCGAACGTCGTGCTGCACCTTCTCGTCGTAGATCGCCTTCATCATCTTCCCGGCGCCCCAGTCCTGCTCCCAGGGCACGCCGTGGTCGTCCAGGACGCGGCGAGCTGCAGCCAGCGGCATCCCGGGGTGCATCTCCACCCCGGCCCCGTCCTTGATGAGCTGGGCCATCGTGATCCGCGGGTAGGGCGGGGTGAGGTCCAGCGGCTGTCCGCCTACCTGCACCGTGAGATTGTCCCCGAGCGCCGCCTTTGCCGCGGCGAGGATGATTCCCTCAGTCAGGTCCATGATGTCGTGGTAGTCCGCGAACGCCTGGTAGGCCTCGAGCATGGTGAACTCGGGATTGTGCCGAGTGTCGATGCCCTCGTTGCGGAACACCCGGCCAAGCTCGAAGACCCGCTCCATGCCGCCCACGATGAGACGCTTCAGGTGCAACTCGAGCGCGATCCGCAGGTACAGGTCGAGATCCAGCGCATTGTGATGCGTGATGAACGGACGCGCTGACGCACCGCCCTGGATCGTCTGCAGCATGGGCCCCTCGACTTCCCAGAAGCCCTGGCTCTCCAGGTAGCCGCGCACACCGGCGATGGCCTTGCGGCGGATGTCGAAAATCCGCCTGGTCCGCTCGTTGGCGATGAGGTCCACGTACCGCTGCCGGTAGCGGGTCTCGACGTCGCCGAGGCCCTTGACCTTGTCCGCCGGCGGGCGCAACGCCTTGCCGAGCAGTTCGAATGCGGCCACCCTGATCGAGAGCTCACCGCGCCGGGTGGTCATCACCGTGCCCTCGACGCCGACCCAGTCACCCCGGTCAAGTTCGTCGAAGTCCGCGTGCACCTCCGGGCCGACGACGGAGCTGTCGACGAAGAGCTGGATCGAGTCGGTGCGGTCCCGGATGGTGGCGAAGGTCAGTCCGCCCTGCCGGCGGATCAGCGTGACGCGGCCGGCTACGCAGACCCGGTCGGCGGTCTCCTGGCCAGGCGGGAGATCGGCGTGCTGACTGCGGATTTCGGTCAGTGAGTGGTCAGGTGCGTAGCGGAAGGGGTACGGATTCCGACCGTGCTCCCGCATGGCTTCGATCTTTGCCAGGCGGTGCTCACGTTGCTCGTCGTGGTGTTCGTTGTCCCCCGACGGGCCCTCCGGCGCTGGTGCGGGATCCGGTGCGGAATCTGGTGCGGAATCTGGTGCAGCCTTGCCAACCGGGCCGCCGGCTCCGGGATCATCGCCCATGCGCTCGCAATCTAGCCCCCAGCGGGGGTTAGTGGGTTCAGTGGGGGAATTCGTGGTGCTCAACCCTGCCGAACTGACTCAACCGAACTGACTCAACCGAACTGACTCAACCGAACTGACTCAACCGAACGATGCACACTGACTCGCCGTCGATCTCCACCGCACCGGCGGCGAAGGCGAACCCGTGGGCCGACGCGGCGAGGACGTCGATGGGGGTGCCGTCGATGGGCACGAGCTGGCGTTCCCGGGAGACGTTGGCCACGACGAGCATCGTGCTTCCGCGACCGAGGACGAGCCAGCCGGCGTCCTCGTCGTAGGACACGGACACGTGCTGGAACTGGGGGTCGGTGAACGCCGGCTCGGCTCGTCGCAGGGCGAGCAGCTTGCGGTGCCACTCGAGCAATTCGGCGTGCGATGTCTCAGTCACCTCGGCCCAGTTCAGCTTCGACCGGGTGAAGGTGGCCGGATCCTGTGGGTCGGGCACCTCGGACGGCTTCCAACCGAAGGCGGCGAATTCGGCCCGACGCCCCCTGCGGACGCTGTCGGCCAACGCCGGGTCGTCGTGGTCGGTGAAGTACTGCCAGGGCGTAGAGGCCCCCCATTCCTCGCCCATCCACAACATCGGGGTGAACGGCGCGAGCAGTACGAGGGCGGCACCGACGCGCAGTCGCCCCTGGCTCATCAGCGCGGCGGAGCGCTCGCCGCGGGCGCGGTTGCCGACCTGGTCGTGGTCCTGCAGGTAGCCGAGGAAGCGGTAGGTCGGCACCAGCACGGGCGGCCGGCCGTGGATGCGCCCGCGGTAGGCGGAGTGCTGCCCGGCGTAGACGTACCCTTCGGCGAACGCGGTGGCCAGGTGGTCCAGCTCGCCGAAGTCGGCGTAGTAGCCAGAACGCTCCCCGGTCAGCACGGCGTGCAGTGCGTGGTGGAAGTCGTCACTCCACACCGCGTCCATGCCGTGTCCGCCGGCTTCTCGACTGCGCACCATCCGCGGGTCGTTGAGGTCGCTCTCCGCGATGAGAAACATGGTGCGGCGCAGATGCGCGCCCAGCCACTCCACGTCGGCGGCCAGCTGCTCGAGGATGGGTACCGCGGAGGTGTCGATGATCGCGTGCACGGCGTCGAGGCGGAGTCCGTCGACGTGGTAGTCGCGCAGCCACATCCGCGCGTTCTCCACGACGAAACGGCGGACCTCCGCCGACCCCACGTCGTCGTAGTTCACCGCGGGACCCCAGGGAGTCTGATGCCGCTGGGTGAAGTACGGGCCGTACCGCTCGAGGTAGTTCCCGCTCGGGCCCAGGTGGTTGTAGACCACGTCGAGGATGACACCCAGCCCACGCACGTGCGCCGCGTCCACGAACCTGGCCAGCGCGGCCGGCCCGCCGTAGGCCTCGTGCACCGCGTAG
Source organism: Frankiaceae bacterium (assembly GCA_017882785.1). GTDB lineage: Bacteria > Actinomycetota > Actinomycetes > JADGOV01 > JADGOV01 > JADGOV01. The sequence goes on along the minus strand of JADGOV010000009.1, from coordinate 12,745 downwards.
AGGGCGACCCCGTCATACCCCCAGCCGTGCTGACCCGGAAAGGCCGTAACCGGCAACAGCTCGAGGAAGTCCACACCCAGCGTGGCCAGGTGGTCGAGTTTGCCGATGGCCGCGTCGAGGGTCCCCTCCGGGGTGAAGGTGCCGACGTGCAGCTCGTAGATGACACCGCCGGCCAGGGGCACGCCGTGCCAGTCCGCGTCGTGCCAGTCGAAGCTTCCCGGGTCGACGACCCTGCTCGGCCCGTGGACACCGTGCGGCTGATGCATCGAGCGCGGGTCGGGCAGCGGCTCCCCGCCGTCGAGCACATAGGCGTAGTCCTCACCGGCTGCCAGGTCCGGTAGCTCCGCTTCCCACCAGTCGCCGGCGAGGGGCACCAAGGCGTGCCGCTGACCGCCGGCCTCGATCTCGACGGTGGCGGCCTCCGGTGCCCACACCCTCAGTGTGCTCATGGTTGCAGGCCTGCCCAGTCGGGCGGCGCCGGCAAACGCCGGTGGCTCACTCGCGTACCAGCAGCGCGACCGGCAGCCGGGTGAAGACTTCGGTGACTTCCGACCGCGCCTGGTACGTCATCCCGCTCAGCTCGTCCCGCCAGCGCCCGGCCGCAAGCGCGACAGTGGTCGCCCCCCACCCACCTCCACGAGCCAGACCCACCGGCAGCCGGGTGGCCAGGGCGGCCACCAGCGGCCCGGGCTCGGCGCCCCGGGTGAAGCCCACCAGGTGCTCGGCCCCGGGACCGCTCGCCCGCAACGGCTGATAGGGGCCGCGGAACGCGGCCGGCAGCCGACTGCGGACCCGCAGGCAGCGACTCACCACCAGCAGCTTCTCCTCGTCCAGTCTGCGCGCCGTCGGCGCAGCGGCAGGCGGGCCGTCCAGTGCCCGCAAGGCGGCGGCTCGGCGGGCGAAATCCACCGGCCGCCGGTTGTCCGGATCGACAAGTGCCAGCGTCTCGAACTCCGTGCCCTGGTACACATCCGGAACACCGGGCATGGCCAGCTGCAGCAGCTTCTGACCCAGCACGTTGCAGCGCGCCGGCTCGGCCAACTGTGAGCCCACCCATTCCCCGACATCAGCGAGCAGCAGGCGATCCGCGAAGATGGCCCGGACGAAATCGTCGCGGGCATTCTCATACACCGGGTCCGGATCGGTCCAGCTGGTATGCGTCTTCGCCTCCCGGGAGGCTTTCTCCAGGTAGTGCATCATCCGCAGCTCGTCCAGGGGCCAGGCGCCGACGAGCGTCTGCCAGCACAGGTACTCCAGGTTGGGATCGAGGAAACTGTGCCGGGACCGCCAACGCCGGACGGCGTCCGCCCAGGCCGCCGGACATTCGGACAGCACCGCCAACCGGGCCCGCATGTCCTCCGAGCGTTTGGTGTCGTGGGTGCTCAACGTGGTCATCGACACCGGCCAGTCGCGCTGGGTCAGGGCGTTGTCCCGGTGGAACTCGGCCACGCTGACACCGAAGTGGCCGGGACTGCCGCCCACTTCGTTGAGGGAGGACAGCCGGAACCAGCGGTAGAAGGCGGTGTCCTCCACGCCCTTGGCCATGACCGGGCCACAGGTCTGCTGGAACCTGACCGAGAACTCCTCATGGTCGACCGCCAGTTCGCGGAGGAAACGGATCTCCGCCTCGCGGTGGGGGAGCCGGGGCACGGCCCGCGACATGGCCTCGTCGAGCCGGACCGCCGACTCCCGCGGCACGGGCTCGCCGGGGCGGACGTAGGCCCGGTAGACGTCGAAGCAGGTGAGCAGGGCGCACAATCCCTCCCGGAGGCCACGTTCGGACAGGTCACGGCAGCGCTCGTCCGCCGCCCGGGCCGCGACCCGAGCCAGTCGGGTCACCTCCGCCGGGAGTACCCATGCCACCACGTCGTCCTTCGCGGCGTCGACCACGTCCGCAAAGCACGTCGGCTGCCCGGTCAGGTCGGCATAGAGCGCGTCCAGCCCGGCCTGTCCGTCCGGGTCGAGCAGGATGCCGCCGACGCGGCGCAGCGCGTCGTAGCCGACCGTGCCCGCGCAGGCCCAGTCCCGCGGCAACGCCTCATCCGGCTCGAGGATCTTCTCGACCACGATCCAGGCCGTGCCGCCGGTGCCGTGTGAGGGGCCTGCGCCGCCTGCGGCCGTCGCTGCCGCGCCCAGTTGTCGCAGGTAACCCGCCGGGTCGGCCAGCCCGTCCGGATGGTCGATCCGCAGTCCGTCGACCTCGCCGTCGCGGAAGAGCCGCAGCAGGCGGCGGTGGGTGGCGGTGAAGACGTCGGGGTCCTCGACCCGGACGGCGATCAGCGACGTGACGTCGAAGAACCGGCGGTAGTTCAGCTCCTCCGTGCCCAACCGCCACCAGCACAGTCGGTAGTGCGTTGACACCGGATAGCTGTGGTCGTAGTAGCGCACCCAGTCGCCGTCGCGCTCCACCGGAGCGTCCAGGAGGGGCTCACCGAGCACCGGGAGCAGTACCCTGCCCTGGCCGGCGTCCCAGTCGATGTCGAACCAGGCGGCTGCGGGACCGTCGCGACCGGTGGCCAGCAGGGTCATCCACGCGGCGTTGCGGGGGTCGGTCGCCATGTGGTTGGGCACCACGTCGACCACGAGCCCGAGGCCGTTCGCCCTCGTTGCCGCAACCAGCTCCGCCCAACCTGCATCGCCACCGAGGTCGGTCGAGAGCCTCGAGTGATCCGTCACGTCGTAGCCGTGGGCAGAGCCGGGGACCGCCTGCAGCACCGGCGAGCAGTAGAGGTGCGTGATGCCCAATTCGCGAAGGTACGGCGCCAGTCGAGCGGCGTCCCGGAAGTCGAAATCCCGACGCAACTGCACGCGATAGGTGGCGCCGGGTGAGCTCACCTCAGAACGCCTTGCGCAGGATGATGATCGACCGCGCGTCCACCTGCATCTCACCGCGCGCCTTGGCATAGCGTTCGTCCGCGGCCATCGGGGCGGCTGTGTCGACGCAGACCTCCCAGGACTCCCCATAGGAGGAATCGGGGAGGCGGAAGCCGATCGTCTCGTGGTGGCCGTTGAAGAAGACGAGGAAGGAATCGTCGGTGACCCGCTGACCGCGGGCGTCGTGGTCCGGGATGCCCTGCCCGTTGAGGAACATGATCACGCTGCGCACGTACGCGGTGTCCCAGTCCTGGTTGGACATCTCCTCTCCGGCCGGGGTGAACCAGGCGATGTCATCCAGCGCACTGCGTTTGACGGGCTGGCCCTGGAAGAACCGGCGGCGGCGGAACACGGCATGGTCGCGGCGGAGCCTCGTCACCTGGGTGGTGAACTCGATCAGCGTCCAGTCCTCGCGTGCCTGCGACCAGTCGACCCAGCTCACCGCGTTGTCCTGGCAGTAGGCGTTGTTGTTCCCGCGCTGGGAACGGCCGAGTTCATCGCCGTACACCAGCATCGGTACGCCCTGCGAGATGAGCATCGTGGTGAGCATGTTCCGTTTCTGCTGCTCGCGTAGTGCCACGATCTCCAGGTGGTCGGTGGGGCCCTCGACGCCGCAGTTCCACGAGCGGTTGTGGTTCTCGCCGTCTTTGTTGTCCTCGCCGTTCGCCTCGTTGTGCTTGACGTTGTAGGACACCAGGTCGTGCAGGGTGAACCCGTCGTGCGCGGTGATGAAGTTCACCGACGCGAACGGTCGGCGGCCGCTGAACTCGTACAGGTCACTGGAGCCGGTGATCCGGTAGGCGAACTCCGCCAGCGCCCCAGGCTCGCCTCGCCAGAAGTCCCGCACGGTGTCGCGGTACTTGCCGTTCCACTCCGTCCACAGCGGCGGGAAGTTGCCGACCTGATAGCCGCCCTCGCCGACGTCCCAGGGCTCCGCGATGAGCTTCACCTGGGAGACCACCGGGTCCTGCTGGACGAGGTCGAAGAACGTGGCCAGCCGGTCGACGTCGTGCAACTCCCGGGCCAGGGTCGCGGCCAGGTCGAAGCGGAAGCCGTCGACGTGCATCTCCAACACCCAGTACCGCAGTGAGTCCATGATGAGTTGCAGCACGTGGGGATGGCGGACGTTGAAGGTGTTGCCGGTGCCGGTGTAGTCCATGTAGTACTGAGCGTCATCGGGCATTGTGCGGTAGTACGCGGCGTTGTCGATGCCCCTGAAGCACAGCGTCGGACCCTTGTGGTCGCCTTCCGCGGTGTGGTTGTAGACCACGTCGAGGATGACCTCGATGCCCGCGCGGTGGAGTTCGCGGACCATCGCCTGGAACTCCTGCACCTGCTGCCCGTCGCTGCTCGCGGCGTAGGCGTTGTGCGGGGCGAGGAAGCCGATCGTGTTGTATCCCCAGTAGTTGCGGAGGCCCTTGTCGACCAGGTGCGGATCCTGCACGAACTGGTGCACGGGCATCAACTCGACTGCGGTGATGCCCAGCCGGTGGTAGTGGTCGATCATCACCGGATGCGCCAGCCCGGAGTAGGTGCCGCGCATCTCCTTCGGGATCTCGGGGTGCTGCATGGTGAGTCCGCGGACGTGTGCTTCGTAGATCAGTGTCTCGTTGTAGGGCCGGCGGGGGTGCCGGTCGCCCCGCCAGTCGAAGAAAGGGTTGATCACCACGGACTTCATGGTGTGCGCCGCCGAGTCCAGGTCGCTGCGGTCGTCGGGGTGGGCGAAGTGATAGGAGAACAGGGACTCGTCCCCGTCGATCTGTCCGTCGATCGCCTTGGCGTAAGGGTCGAGGAGCAGTTTCGCGGGGTTGCAGCGGTGCCCGCGCGACGGATCGTACGGCCCGTGCACCCGGAAGCCGTAGCGCTGGCCCGGGGTGACGCCGGGTAGGAAGCCGTGCCAGACGAAGGCGTCCACCTCGGGCAGGGTGATCCGCGTCTCCGCGCCGTCGGTGTCGAACAGGCAGAGTTCGACACGCTCGGCGACTTCGGAGAACAGGGCGAAGTTCGTCCCGATGCCGTCGTAGGTGGCGCCCAGCGGGTAGGCAGTGCCGGGCCAGGTCTCCATGGCCAAACTCTAGGACGCCGCGCCGGCAGCCCTGGGACGGTGGGCGCTGGGTGGCGTCGCGGGCCCCGGCCGAAGCGACTTCGGTCAGAATGGGCGGGGTGACCAGTACGCGGGAACCCGCACCGCCTGGTTGCCGACCGCTGTCGGTGTTCGGATTGCGACTGCTCGTCGTCGGCACTGCCCGCGAGTTCTGGGCGGACCGCGTGCTCGGCCTCTCCGCCGAGGCGGCGTTCTGGGCGCTGCTGAGCCTGCCGCCGCTGCTGCTGGCGGTGATGGGCTCCATCGGCTTCCTCGGCGGCCTGCTCGGGCCGGACACCGTGACCGACGTGCAGAGGGTGATCCTCGCCGGGGCCCGCCGGGTGCTGGCGCCCAACGCCGTGTCCAACGTGGTCGCACCGGCCGTGTCCGGGGTACTGGAAGCCGGGCGGCTCGACGTTGTCTCGATCGGGTTCGTGCTCTCGCTCTGGTCCGGCTCCACCGCGATGAGCACCTACGTCAACACCATCACCATCGCCTACGACCTGCGGGACTACCGCTCGGCCATCCGCAGCCGGCTGCTCGCATTGGGGCTCTACCTGGGCGCGGTGGTCGTCGGCATCGTCATCCTGCCGGCGCTCGTGCTCGGGCCGACGCTGATCGTGCGACTGTCTCCGGCGGCGGCCAGGGCGTCGACGAGGAGCCTGACCACCATCCTGTACTGGCCGACAGTGGTGTGCGGCTGCCTCGCGCTGCTGGCCACCCTCTACCACCTGGCCGTGCCGGTGCGGACCAACTGGTGGCGAGCGCTGCCCGGCTCGATCCTCGCCATGATCTGCTGGCTGGTGGGCAGCATCGGGCTGCGCTGGTATGTCGGGTTGGTCGTGCGGGCGTCCTCGGCGTACTCCTCGCTGTCCGCCACCATCGCCGTCCTGCTGTTTCTCTACGTCACCGCGCTCGCTGTCCTGCTCGGCGCCGAAGTCAACGCCGAGATCGACAGACTGTGGCCCTCACCGACAACAGCCGCGGCCCGCGAGCGTGGCAAGCTCGCACGGATGGCCTCAGGTGCACGGCGTTGGGTGCCGACGTTGCGCGAGTGAGAAATCTCTCGCCGCCCGCGACGACCCCGACCGCGGCGCACAGCGGGCCGCCGGCTGCGGGGTCGGCAGGCGCACCCCGGATCAACAAGTGGCTCGCCGGCGTCGCCGCGGTCGTGGTGCTCTCCGGCCTGCTCTTCGGCTACGACCAGGGGGTGATCAGCGGCGCACTGAACGGGATCCAGCGTGACTTCCGCCCCGGCACCCTGGTCATCGAGATCATCACCAGCTGGGTGACGCTGGGAGCCCTGGTAGGGGCCCTGATCGCGGGGGGCGTGGCGGACCGGCTCGGTCGGCGCCGCACGATCGTCTGGGCCGCGGTGCTGTTCGCCTTGGGCGCGGCGGTCGAGGCATTCGCCCCCGGCACGGGGATCCTCATCATCGGGCGCCTGCTGGTGGGCTTCGGGGTGGGGGTGGCCTCGGTGGCCGCGCCGCTGTACGCCGCGGAGATGGCCCCCACCCGGCTCCGGGGCACCTTCGTGTCGGTCTACCAGCTGGCGATTACGATCGGCATCTTCGCCGCCTACCTCGTGGACCAGTTGCTGGCCGCGGGCGACTGGTGGCGGCTGATGCTCGGCCTGTCGGTTGTCCCCGCGATCCTGCTGGTGATCGCCATGCTGCCGCTGCCGGACTCCGCGGTCTGGTACCTCAAGGTCGGGCAGCGGGACCGCGCCGCCAAGGCGCTCCGCGACGTGCGGCCGGGTGAGGACGTCGCGGCCGACATGAAGGACATCGAGGCCAGCCTCGGCAGCCGGCAGACGTCCTGGGGCGAGGTCTTCTCCCCCACCTGGCGCGCCCCGCTGACCTTGGGGATCGTGCTTGCCGTCCTCCAACAGTTCACCGGGATCAACGCCGTCATCTACTACGGGGACAAGATCTTCGCTGCGGCCGGGTTCACGACTGCGCAGGCTCAGACCTCCGCCTCGACCTGGTCGATCGGCGCGGTCAACGTCCTGTTCACCTTCGTCGCTGTCGCTTTCGTCGACCGCCTGGGTCGGCGACCTCTCCTGCTCGCCGGCCTGGTCGGCATGGGGCTGTCGCTGCTGACGATCGGCTTCTGCTTCCGCCGCCTCGGCGACGTGACGATCCACAGCGATGCGACGTCCAACGCCCCGAATGATGCCGGCGTCATCATGCTCGTCGCCATGGTGATCTTCATCGCGAGCTTCGCGTTCTCACTCGGCCCGGTGGTCTGGACGGTGATCAACGAGATCTTCCCCAGCACCGTCCGCGGTCGGGCCGTCGCGGTCGCCACCGCCGCGAACTGGGGAGCGGCCTGGGTCGTGACGCAATTCTTCCTGACCCTCACCGACACCCTCGGCGAGGCCGGTACGTTCTGGCTGTTCGCCGGGATGTGTGTGGTCGCCTTCCTCTTCGTGTGGTTCTTCCTGCCGGAGACCAAGGGCAAGTCGCTGACCGAGATCCAGCAGATGTGGGTCGACCGGAACGAGGCAAGCGCGGGCGCCAGCGCGACCTAGCCGCAGTCTTGTCGCGCGGCCCCTCACCTGCCCGGTGGGGGGTCCGCGGTGGACGCCATCGCGTAGTCCAGGGCGTCGGATGGGCGCAAGGCGGCACCGGCCGCGCGCTCGCGGCGATCCGCGTCGGCGCCCACGGCGGCCCGTACGCCGTCGTAGAGCGCGTCGGTGAGGGGCGCCATGAGCGGCCACACCGCCGCCCCGATCGCGGTCCGGATCCCGGTCGCCGCTCCAACCAGCCGGGCGGCGGCGACTGGCGCGCCGGTGGCCAGCGCGACGGCCGCGAACGCGTCAAGGCAGTACGCCAGACCTTCCCGGTCCTGCAGGCGACGGTGCAGGGCGGCCGCGTCCACGAGCCAGCGACGGGCACCGGCCACGTCGGCGCCCAGCATGGCGTCGAGCGCCAGCAGGGTCAGCGCCTGCCCGCGGAGTTGGTCATCGTCGATGCGGTCGGCGATTGTCAGCGCCTGGCGGTGCAGGTCCGAGGCGGCGGCCGGGTCCCCGTCGCGGACCGCGACCTGCCCGAGCGGACTCAGGACGAAGGCCACACCCCACTCGTCGCCGAGCCGACGGAAGATGTCGAGCGCTTCATGCAGCATCCCCCGCATGTCGGCGGCCGCCGTCTCATAGGGAAGCGTCAACGCCAGACCGGTCAGTCCGTGCGCGAGCAGCCAGTCGTCCTGAAGTGCTCTCGCTTCCCCCACGAGCCGCTGGAGGAACGGTTGGGCCTCGGCGACCCGGCCCAGTGCGATGCGGATGACGCCCCGGCACCACAGCAGCAGGGCCACGGCATCCGGCGCCAGCCGGTCGACGGAGGGCAGGTCGGCGGTCTGTTCGGCGAGGTCCAGCATCGGCGCCAGCAGGGAGCGGCTCCACCAGTAGCGCGACAGCGGGGCCGCGATGCGGATGGCCAACTCCGCTTCGTCCGAGCCCACCGCCCATGCCAGGGCGGCGCGCAGGTTGTCCAACTCCGCGTCGACCCGTTCGATCCACAGCCGGCTCTCGACACCGGCCAGGCCGGCCGCCGCCCGCGGGCTGAAGTCGCGCAGATACTCCGCCAGGCGGCGCATGGTCTTGTCGTACTCGCCGCGCTCCACGAGCCGTTCGCGAGCGTAGTCACGGATGGTCTCCAACATCCGCAACCGCGGCTCGGCCTCGGGGCGCTGGTCGACTGTCACCAAACTGTGTCCGACCAGGGCGGACAGCGTCTCCATGACATCCATGTCCCCCCCACCGGCGCCGACCGCTTCGGCGGCCTCGATCGTCCAGCCGCCGGCGAAGACCCCCAGTTGGGCGAACAGCGCGCGTTCGGCGGGACCGAGCAGGCTGTGGCTCCAGTCCACCGTCGCCCGCAAGGTGCGTTGCCGTTCGGGGATATCCCGGTCGCTGGCCTGCAGGTCCAGCCGGCGGTCCAGCCGCCGCAGCAGCATGGCCGGGGTCAGCAGCTGCACCCGGGCGGCGGCCAGTTCGATGGCCAGCGGGATGCCGTCGAGTCGACGGACCACTGCGGCCACTGCCGGCGCGTTCTCGGCTGTCAGGGCGAAGTCCGGCCGCACGTCCTGGGCGCGGGCCAGGAAGAGCTGGACGGCCGGCGACGCGGCCGCCTCGACGAGCCGGGCCTCGGCCGGCGGGGTGTCCAGCGGGGTCAGCGGGAATGCCCGCTCGCCGCGCACCTGGAGCAGGCTGCGGCTGGTGACGAGCACCCGGAGGCCGGGTGATTCGGCCAGCAGGTGCGCCACGTCGTCGGCTGCGGACAGTACCTGCTCGAAGTTGTCGAGCACCAGCAACGACCGGCAGCCGGTCAGCCGCTCCGCGATGACGTCGAGCACCGGCCGGCTCCCCTCGCCGATGATGCCGAGCTCGGCGGCCAGGGCTGCCGGGACGAGCAGCGGGTTCGCGACCGGGGCGAGGTCGAGGAACCAGACCCCGTCGAACTCCGCGTGCAGCGTGCTGGCCACCTCCAGGACCAACCGGGTCTTGCCGATGCCACCGGGGCCCACCACCGTGGCCAGGCGGATGTCGGGTTGGTGCAACAACGAGCAGAGCGCGGCGATGTCGGCACTGCGGCCGACCAACGGGGTCGGCGGTACGGGCAACCTGGGCGCCCGCAGCCCCGTCTGCGGGGGCTCGCCGCCGGCTTGCCGCGCGGCGGTGAATCGCTCGGTGAGCAGCACCGCCACGTCATCGGCGATGGTCGCCTCGAGTTCTGTCGCCGTCCGGTAGGGCCTCGTCGAGGCCCGGTCGTCCGCCCAGACGCGCAGGATCATCTCCTCCAGCCGAGGCTCACGGCCGGGGGCGGGGGTCTTGACGTAGATCAGTTTCGGCCGATCACCGGAGAGCAGGTACTCATCCTCCAGACCGGACACCGCCTCGCCGGGCGCGATCCATCCGTACTTCTCGCCGTAGATGCCGATGAAGACATCGCTCTGCTCCAGGTAGGCCCGGTACAGCGACCGCGGCGGGTGTGGCCGGGCACCGAGCTCGAACAGCACGGGAGTGAGCCGCAATGCGGTGATAGCCGCCTTGGCGGCTGCCCGCTCCTCGGCCAGCTCCTCCAGGGTGGAGGAGACGAAGACCCGGACCCGCTGGTCCGGAGTCGCAATGGACGGGCGGATGGCGCGGTCCCTGCTGGTGACCTCACTCATGACCTCACCCATGACCTCAACGTCACGGAGACCTCCACGGAGATGACAGCCTCGGACGAATAGTGTTCAATGTCCCGGTTCGATCTGGTCCCGTCTAGGTGAGCCGAGCTCCGATGCCGCACGACATCGCAACCGACCGCCGTCTGGTCTACCGATCCCTGCGGGTCCTGCTTGTCGCCTTCAGTGCCTTGACGTTGTTGGCCGTGGCCAGCCTATTCGGATTGAGCGGCCGGACCGACCGCTACTTCGCGTGGACCATCGCCCCGCCCCTCACAGCTGCCTTCATGGGGGCCGGATACGGCGCTGGCACGACGCTGGTCGTGCTCTCCCTGCGGACCCGGTACTGGGCGGTGGCGCGGGTCCCCATCGCGACGATCTTTGTCTTCACGGTCTTGACTTTGCTGGCCACCCTGCTGCACCTGGACCGCTTCCACTTCACCGCTGGCGGTGGGATCGCCCGTTTCGCGGCCTGGTTCTGGATGGCGGTCTACGTCGTCATCCCGGCGTCGATGCTTGCCGTGATCATCCAGCAGGAACGGGAGCCGGGGGAGGACCCACCGAAACGGCTGCCCCTGCCTGTCCCGCTCCGCCCGATCCTGGCTGCTCAGGGCGCCGTGCTCCTCGTCGCCGGCGTAGCGCTCTACGTGTTCCCGAAGCAGGCGAACCATTGGTGGCCCTGGCGACTGACGCCGCTGACCGCGCGCGCGGTGGCATCCTGGCTGTTGGCGTTCGCGCTTGCCGCCGGACTCAGCCTGTGGGAGCGGGACCTCGGACGGCTGGAGCTCGCCGCGATCGCCTACACCGTCTTCGGCATCCTCGAGCTGATAGCGCTCGCCCGGTACACCGGCCAGGTCCACTGGGACCGACCCGCCGCGTGGGTCTACACCGGGATGCTGGTCCTGATCACCGCGACCGGAGCGTACGGCTGGCGCATCGCACAAGGGGGGAGGGCACCGTGAGTGCCGAGGATGGCGAGACTTCGACGACCGCGCGGCCGGGCATCGTCCTGATCAGTCGCGATGCCGATGTGCGGGCCGGGACGGGGGAGCAGCTGCGTCGGCGCTACGGCGACGACTACGAGGTCGTGGTCTGCGAGGGCGTCGAGGATGCCGGCCAGGCGATGGCCACCCTGCGCGAGCACGGTGGGGTCGCCGTGCTGCTCGCCGGCTTCGGCGGCAAGGACCCGGACGGCCTCGACGTGCTGGCCGAGGTCGGCCCGAGGCAGCCGACAGCGCTGCGGGTGGCGGTGGTGCGTTGGGGGGACTGGTCCACGGCAACACCGATCTTCGAGGCGGTCACGCTGGGCCGCATCGACCGGTGGGTGACCCGGACCGACGGCGACCGGGGCGAGGAGTTCCACCGGTCGGTCACCGAGTGCCTGGAGGAGTGGGCAAGTCGGGGCGGGGCCGGCTTCGAGGCGGTCCGGGTGATCGGGGCCCGCTGGTCACCACGGTCCCAGGAGCTGCGGGACATGTTCGACCGGCAGCGTATCCCCATCGGTTTCTACGACGCCGACACGCCGGCGGGCGAGGCGATGCTCCGCGACCTGGATGTGGCCAATGCCGAACTGCCTGTCCTGGTGCTGCGCTTCCAGACCGAACGACCCGTGCTGGTCAACCCGACGAATATGGAGATCGTCGACGCGTTCGGGCTGATGTCGGGCCCGAGCGAGGACGAGGTCTTCGACGTCATCGTCGTGGGGGCCGGGCCAGCCGGGCTGGGCTGCGCCGTGTACGCCGCCTCGGAGGGGCTCAAGACGCTGGTCGTCGAGCGGGAAGCGGTCGGCGGTCAGGCCGGTACCAGCTCCTACATCCGCAACTACCTCGGCTTCCCGATGGGCATCAGTGGAAGCCGCCTCGCCTTGACCGCCTATCAGCAGGCATGGTCCTTCGGCGCCACCTTCTCCTTCATGCGGGAGGCGGGCAGCCTGCGCAGCGACGGTCAGCACCGGATCGTGTCGCTCTCCGACGGCACCCGGGTACGGTCCCGCAGCATCATCATCGCGACCGGGGCCACCTACCGGACCTTGGACGTACCCAGCTTGGAGGCCCTACAGGGCCGCGGCATCTTCTACGGCGCGGCGGTCAGCGAGGCACCGGCGATGGCCGGTAGGCAGGTCTATGTCGTCGGCGGCGGGAACTCGGCCGGCCAGGCGGCGGTCCACCTGGCCAAGTACGCCGACCACGTCACCGTGGTAGTCCGTGGGCGTTCACTCGCGGCCAGCATGTCGGACTACCTCATCCGGGAGATCGAGTCGCTGCCGAAGGCCAGCGTCCGGTACCGCGCGCAGGTGGTCGACGGCGGTGGTACCGACTTCGTCGAGTCGTTCGTGCTGCGCGACCTGGACACGGGTGAGGAGGAGACCGTCGAAGGCGTGCTGTTCGTGCTGATCGGCTCCACGCCGCGCACAGACTGGCTCGCTGATGCGCTCGTCCGCGACGAATGGGGCTTCCTCGTCACCGGTCAGGAGCTGGTGACTGACGGTGCCTGGACTCTGGAGCGTCCGCCGATGCTGCTGGAGACGAGTATGCCGGGGGTGTTCGCGGCCGGGGACGTGCGCCGCGGATCGGTGAAGCGGGTTGCCGGCGCGGTGGGTGAGGGTGCCGTGGCGGT
>JADGOV010000052.1 GCA_017882785.1 Frankiaceae bacterium | reverse complement strand
CGGCCGCAGTCCGAGTGCCGCCATGCCGAAACAGATGTTGGCGGCCACCCCGCCGCGCCGGATCACCAGCTCATCGACGAGAAACGACAGCGAGACCCGATCCAGCCGATCGGCGATGAGCTGCTCGGAGAAACGCCCGGGGAAGGTCATCAGGTGATCCGTCGCGATGGAACCGGTGACGGCGATGGTGGGGAGAATGTCGTCCGGCTGGGAGGCGGTCACGAGGGACGAGGCTAGCGCTCGATCACGCATCACCTGCGCTGATCATGCTCGAACGCGCGTTGACCAGTCGAATCGGGGGTCCTAACAAGCATGATCGACGGAACCAACGCCCTAACGAGCATGATCAACGGAGCAGACGCTGCGGCGAGCGTTCACCGCAGGCTCCCTCAGTGGAAGGAGTCCCCGCAGGCGCACGACCCGCCCGCGTTCGGGTTGTCGATCGTGAAGCCCTGCTTTTCGATGGTGTCGACGAAGTCGATCGTGGCGCCGGTCAGGTACGGGCCGCTCATCCTGTCGACCACGACGTTCACCCCGCCGAAGTCGCTGACCGTGTCGCCCTCGAGGGTCCGCTCGTCGAAGAAGAGCTGGTAACGCAGTCCGGAGCAACCGCCGGGCTGTACGGCGACGCGCAGCGCCAGATCGGTCCGGCCCTCCTGCTCGAGCAAGGTCTTGACCTTCGCCGCGGCGACGTCGCTGAGGAGCACCGTCCGCCCGGTCTGCGTGACGCTGTCCTGAGAGGTGTCCTGAACGGTCATGCGAGGCTCCCGATCGGAGGGGGTGGCTCTTCGGATTCGTGGCTACTGGCAGAAACCCGGCAGCGTGACCTGGCATTCCGCGCATCCGCGCAGAAGAACCGACGCGGCTGGGTTCCATGCTCGCACAGTCTCGGGCCCCCGGCGAGTCAGCGGGTCCATGTCCGGGCCACCCGCTCAGCCAGGTTGCCCAGCTCCACGGCCGGCCTGGCCATCGCCGCCTGGACCGAACCCGCGGCCTCCGCCACGCTGTACGCGGCCGTCACCCCCGCGGCCCGTAACTCGCGGCCACCTACCGCCGTCTGGCCGGCTAGGACGATGCAGGGCACGCCGGCCTCGGTCGCCGCACGGGCCACGCCGCTGACCGCCTTGCCACGCAGGGACTGCCAGTCGAAGCTGCCTTCGCCGGCGATGACGAGATCCGCGGCTGCTACCCGGTCCGGGAGGCCGGTGGCTGCCAGGACCAGGTCGATCCCGGACCTGCGGCGCGCGCCCAGAGCGAACAGCGCGTAACCCATCCCGCCGGCCGCGCCGCCGCCTGGCTCCGCGCGATGCGGCGCGGCCGCCGGCCAGTCCCGCTCGAGGAGATCGGCAAAGTGCGCCAGCGCCGCCTCCAGCCGCAGCACGTCCGCCGGGGACGCGCCCTTCTGCGGTCCGAACACCACGCTCGCCCCCTGCGGGCCGAGCAGGGGGTTGTCCACATCGGTCGCGGCCAGCACCTCGACACCCCTCGGCGGTCCCGCCGCCGAGTCGGCCGGCCGGACCTCGGCCAGCTGGGCGAGAGCCGCGCCACCGGGGGGCAACGGCTCCCCCTCGGAGTCCAGCAGCCCGACGCCCAGCGGGGTGAGCAGTCCGGCGCCACCGTCGTTGGTGGCCGAACCGCCGAGCCCGACCACCACCCGGCGCGCCCCGCTGGCCAGCGCGGCCGCGAGCAGCTGACCGACGCCGACAGTCGTCGCGCGCAACGGATCCCGCTGTTCGGGCGGCACGAGGTGCAGGCCCGCGGCCTGGGCGCTCTCGACGTACGCGCTGCCGTCGTGGAGCAGGTATGTGGCCTCGATCTCCCCGCCCAGCGGGCCGGAGACGGTCACGCTCCGCCGGTCACCCCCCATCGAGGTGTGCAGCACCTCGATGAAGCCGGGGCCGCCGTCGCTGAGCGGGGCGAGATCCAGCTCGTCCCCCGGCACGGCCCGGCTCCACCCGGCGCGTATCGCCGCCGCCGCCTCCACCGCCGACAGCGTGCCACCAAAGGAGTCGGGCGCCACCAGGATGCGCATGGCTGGATTCTTTACACGCCCGGGGCGCCCCACACCGGGAACCACCTGTCGAGCTCGGGCTCGATCCGCAACTCGCCGGACAGCAGCCCACGTACCTCAAGTTCGAGCGCGTTGTCCCGCTTCTCCCCATTCAACGGTGCGAACGGGTAGAAGGTGCCGCGCTTGAACAGGTACACCAGGCCCAGCCGGCGAGCACCGTCGGCGAAGCCGACGACCGAGCAGAGCAGCGCCGCGCCGAACTGGGCGTCCACCAGGGAGCTGTTGATGGCGTGCAGCTCAGTGACCAGTTCGCCGACATCGTCCCGGCTGGTGACCAGCCAGGTGAACCCATAGGAGTCGGTCACCCGCTCCGGGCGCAGTCCCCCGGCGCCGAGAAGCGCTTCGATGTCACTCTGCGTCTGGGCGAAGGCGCCCCCCTGCGCGGCCTTGAAGCAGACCGAGCCGGTGCCACCGGGCCGGAGCCCGGTGGCGGCCTCCAAGGTCAGCGCGGCCGGCGGCAGCGCGAAAAGGTCATCGAGGTTCGCCTTCGGCACCTTGGTGCGGCCGAGCATGGCGTCGAGCAAACCCATCGAGGCACGTCCCTACAGCGGCCGGGCGAGCTCGGCGGCCACCTTGTCCAGCGCGGTCAGGCGAACCTGCAGGCTGGGGTGGGTGGAGAACAGCGAGGACAGGGAGAAGCCGCTGGCGATGGCCGGGGTGAAGAAGAACGCGTTGAAGGCCTCGGCCGCCCGCAGGTCTTTCGTCGGGATGCGGGCGATGTCGCCGGTGACCTTGGTCAGCGCGGCGGCCAGCGCGGCCGGCCGGCCGGTCAGCATCGCGCCTGCCCGGTCAGCGGCCAGCTCGCGGTAACGCGACAGCGTCCTGATCAGGACGAAACTCACCGCGTAGACCACCATCGACACGGTGAGCACGATGATGACCATGGCCGCGCCGTTGTTGTCGCGGTCATCGCCGCCGCGTCGGCCGCCGAAACCGCCGTACATCCCCGAGTAGAGCACCATCCGGGTCACCGTGCCGGCCAGTACGCCGAGGAAGGACGCGATGGTCATCACCGCGACGTCCCGGTGGGCGACGTGGCTGAGCTCATGGGCCAGCACGCCCTCCAGCTCCTCCGGCGTGAGCCGCCGCAGGATGCCGGTCGTCGCGCAGACCACCGCCCGCTGCGGCGTCCGGCCGGTGGCGAAGGCGTTGGGCATGTCGGAGTTCGCGATGGCCACCCGAGGCTTGGGCATGTCGGACATGGCGCAGAGCCGATCGATGACGCCGTGCAGCTCCGGGGCCTCCTCGGGGGTGACGATGCGGCCACCCATCGAGTACAAGGCGATCTTGTCGGAGTACCAGTACTGCACGGCGAAGAAGCCGCCGGCGATGACCAGCACGAGCACCGGGGACACGTTGGCGTACGCGATCACGATGGAGATCGCCGCGACGTAGAGCGCGCCCAGAAGGAACATGACGAGGACCATCCGGGTGTTGAGGCCGCGGTCCGAACGGAAACGGCCGGTCGCCATGACGTTCCTTCCTCTGCAGATACGGTGCCGACACAAACACGGTGCCGACGGGGTCAACTGGTCTAGCCGGGGATGAGGCCTTCCTCACCGAGGAGGTCGCGTACGTCGTCGAGGTCGCTCTCGGGCCCGGGCAACACCAGTTCGGAGGGCTTCAGGGCGTCATCGGGCAGCGCCGCGCCCACCTGTCGGACTCGTCCGAGCAGAGCCGCCAGCGCGGAGCGGAACCGCGTCTCGTCGCCGGACTCGACCGCCTCACCGAGGGCATCGTCGAGCTCGTTGAGCCCGGTCATCTCCGCGTCCGGCACGCTCAGCTGGCCTTCGCCGAGGATGCGCACGATCATGGCTGGGCCTCCCCCGGCTGCTGGGTGGGCTGCTGCGGTGACTGCTGGGTGCTCTGCTGTGGCTGGGCCGCCTCCGCGCCGGCCGGCGGGGCCTCGATCTGCTTCGCCGGCGCCCCGGCCGGCAGCTCACCCTTGAGCTTGGCCAACTCCAACTCCACGTCGGAGGAGGAGCCGAGCGCGTCCAGCTCACGCTGGATGTCATCACCGCGTCCGCTGGAGCTGGCGTCCTCCAGGGCGCCGGAGGCGAGCAGCTCGTCGATGGCGCCGGAGCGGGCCTGCAAGGTGGCGGTCTTGTCCTCCGCCCGCTGCATCGCAAGGCCGACGTCGCTCATCTCCTCGCTGATTCCGGAGAATGCCTCGCCGATCTTGGTTTGCGCCTCGGCCGCGGTGTACGTCGCCTTGATCGTCTCCTTGCGGGTTCGGAAGGACTCCACCTTGGAGGACAGTCGCTGGGAGGCGGTGATCAGCTTCTGCTCCTCCTGGTCGAGCTGGGCATGCTGGGCCTGCAGGTCGCCCATCTGGGCCTGCAGGCCGGAGCGGCGGGTCAGCGCCTCACGCGCCAGATCCTCGCGTCCGGCGCCGATGGCCTTCTGGGCCTGGTTCTGCAGCTTGTCGCTCTGCTGCTGCAGGCCCGTCATCTGCAGCTCCAGGCGCTTGCGCGAGGTGGCCACGTCGGCCACGCCGCGGCGGACCTTCTGGAGCAGTTCGAGCTGCTTCTCATAGGAGTAGTCCAGCGTCTCGCGCGGATCCTCCGCTCGGTCGATCGCCTTGCTGGCCTTCGCCTTGAAGATCAGACTCAATCGCTTGGCAAGCCCTGCCACCGCGGACCCCTTTGTATCGAGCGGACATCGAACGGACATCGAAACGGACATCGAGCGGCACATGAGGGTGCCGGTTGTGACGCTAGTGCTTTTCCCAGTCCCTTCACCCTACGGCTAACGTGACGGGGTGACGGAGTCTCAATCACCGGAGAAGGCAGGCGCCAAGAAGGGCCGGCCCACCCCGAAGCGACGGGACGCCGAGCGCCGCCCCAACTCCCCCGGCCCCCTTCCCAAGAACCGCAAGGAGGCCACCAAACAGAACCGGACGGCAGCCAAGGCGGCCCGGTCCACCTATCGCAGGGCCCTGCGCACCGGGGACGAGCGGAACCTACCGCCGCGCGACGCCGGTCCGGTGCGCCGCTATGTGCGGGACATCGTGGACGCTCGGCGCAACGCCGGCAACTATGTGCTGTGGGTTGCCCTGGGTGTCGTGGCGGTCAGCACGCTGGCCACCGCGCTCCCCGGCCTCGCGTTTCTCCGGCTGCTCGTCGTCGTGGCCTACCCGGTGATGTTCGTATGGGTCCTCACCGATTCGATCCTGCTCGTCCGCGTCGTCCGACGCCGGGTTCAGGAGGCTTTCCCGGCCGAGCAGACCCGCGGGCTGGGTGGGTACGCGGTGATGCGGACGTTCCAGATGCGGCGATTCCGGCTGCCACCCCCGCGGGTCAGGCCCGGCGAGAAGATCTGACGGCGCGCATGCAGCATCGACACCTTGGACGCAGCGGGTTGCAGGTCAGCGAGATCGCGTACGGCAACTGGCTGACTCACGGCAGTCAGGTGGCCGCCGAGGCGGCGGAGGCCTGCGTGCACGCAGCGCTGGACGCCGGCGTCACCTTCTTCGACACCGCCGACGTCTACGCCCAGGGTGCCGCCGAGAGTGTGCTCGGTACGGCCTTGCGCGGAGTGCGCCGCGAGTCCTGCGTGCTGGCCACCAAGGTGTTCTGGCCGACCGGCCCGACGCGGAATGACCGCGGGCTGTCCCGCAAGCACATCCTGGAGTCCTGCCACAACTCGCTGCGCCGGTTGCGAACCGACCACATCGACCTCTACCAGGCGCACCGCTTCGACCCGGCGACGCCGTTGACCGAGACCCTCCGCGCCTTCGACGACCTGATCCGGACCGGCAAGGTCGGCTATGTGGGCGTCTCGGAGTGGCGCGCCGACCAGATCGCTGACGCGCTGCGGATCGCCGACGACCTCGGCATGGACCGGATCGTGTCGAATCAGCCGCAGTACTCCATGCTGTGGCGGGTGATCGAGGCAGAGATCGTCCCGCTGTGCCAGCGGGAGGGCATCGGCCAGGTCGTGTGGTCCCCGATCGCACAGGGGGTACTCACCGGCAAGTATCTGCCCGGGGCGGCCCCCCCGCCCGGATCACGAGCCACCGACCCCACCGGCTCCGGTTTCGTGGGCCCACTGTTGCGCGATGACGTACTGACCCGGGTGCAGCGCTTGCGCCCGTTGGCCGAGTCCGCGGGACTGACGATGGCCCAACTGGCTCTGGCCTGGGTGCTGCACAACCCCAACGTGGCCGCCGCCATCATCGGCGCGTCCCGCCCGGAGCAGGTCCGCGACAACGTGCAAGCCGCCAGCGTCCGACTGGAACCGGACCTCATCGCCGCAATCGAGCAGGTGGTGGACCCGGTTGTCGTGCGCGACCCGGCCAAGACCGGGTGAGGCGTACTGCCGGCGACCCTCACTCCTCGACCGGGGACAAGCCCATCGGGCCGTACACCTGGCGGGCGTCCTCGAGCAGCCTTACCTGGTGCACCCCGGCCGAGAGCAGCTCCCGCCAGTTCTCCCCCAACCAACTTTCCGCGTCCGACTGGCTCGGAAAGGACTCCCCACTGGGAGCCTCCGCCGGGTCAACCGATTCCCCGTCAGGGCCCTCGTACCGCCACGTCCACGCCATGCCCCACTCCTCGTATCGATGCGCCCGCTGACCCGCAACCGTAAGGGACGCGCGGTGCGCCTGCGACCGGCCGACCGAGGGGCCGGGGGGCCATGAGACTGACCCTGCTCGGTACCGGCGCCGCCGACGGCTGGCCGAACCCGTTCTGCAGCTGCTCGAGCTGCGGCTGGGCGCGGGCCACCGGGACGATCCGCGGTCAGACCGCGGCGCTGATCGATAGGGACATGATGCTCGACTGCGGTCCTGAGGCACCTCGCGCAGCCGCCCGGCTCGGGATCTCGCTGGCCGGCGTCCGGCACCTGCTGCTCACCCATCGCCACCCCGACCACACCGCTCCCCCGGCGCTGCTGTGGCGTTCCTGGGCGCAGCGCCGCGAGCCGTTGGAGCTCATCGGTCCGCCCGCGGCGCTCCGGGAGTGCGCGGCGTGGATCGGGCCGACCGACCCGGTCACGATCACCCCGGTCGCCGCAGGCGACGCGCTCCAGGCCGGCGGCCGTCAGGTACGGGTCCTCGCCGCCGACCATCCCGATGCCGCTGTGCTCTACGAGATCGACCGGAGACTGCTCTACGCCACCGACACCGGTCCGCTGCCGGCGGAGACCCTGGCGGCCACGGCGGGCGCCGAATACCGACTTGTCCTCCTGGAGCTGACCGGGTGTGCCCGACAGCACCTCGATCAGGAAACGTTCCCAGCCCAACTGGCAGCGCTTCGCCGACGCGGCGCGGTCACCGACGCCACCCGCGTGGTCGCCGTCCACCTGGGGCACCGCAACCCGATCGGGCCCGAGCTGGACCGCAGGCTGGCCGGCTGGGGAGCCGAGGCGGTGCCCGACGGCACGGTCCTCGACGTTGCCGGCGATCAGCCTCCCCGACAGCCCCGGTCGCCCACGGCACGACGACCACCACGTCGGGTCCTCATCCTGGGCGGCGCGCGGTCGGGGAAGTCGGTCGAGGCCGAACGGCGACTCGCCGCCGAACCCGACGTCACCTACGTGGCCACCGGGCCGGCGCCCGGCCCGGACGACGTGGACTGGGCCACACGGGTCACCCAGCACCGGGCGCGCCGCCCGCCGGCCTGGCGAACCGTCGAGACGACGGACCTGCTGGCGTTGCTGGCCGACCCACCGGGCCCCCTGTTGATCGACTGCCTTCCGCTCTGGCTGAGCGCGCACCTCGACGACGAGCCGGCCGCGCACGCGCTGGTCGCCGGCTGGCGGGACACGTCGGGTCTGGTGGTCCTTGTCAGCAGCGAGGTCGGCTCCGGCGTCCACCCAGCCAGCGCGCTGGGACGCCGCTTCCGGGATGCGCTCGGCGCGTTGAACACACGGCTGGCCGAAGTGTCCGACGAGGTCTGGCTGGTCACCGCCGGTATCGCCCGGCGACTAGCGTGACGACCGTGATCAATCGTGAGTGGACGACATGACGCTCGATGTGCCTCAGGTGCCGGCGCGCGACGCCGCCGCCGCCGCGGCGGCAGGGGCCAGGCAGGCCCTGCTCACCAAGCCGGCGGGTGCCCTCGGTCGGCTGGAGGAGCTGTCGGTGTGGGTAGCCTCCGTCCAGGGACTGTGCCCGCCCCGGCCATTCCAGCGAATCCGCGTGGTGGTCTTCGCCGGCGACCACGGCATCGCCAGGGCCGGCGTGTCGGCCTACCCGGCCGAGGTGACCGCCCAGATGGTCGCCAACTTCCTGGCCGGCGGCGCTGCCGTCAACGTCCTCGCCCGCCAGGTCGGGGCTACCGTCCGGGTCGTCGATCTGGGCGTGGACACGGACACGCCGGCGGAGACGGGCGGGTACAAGATCCGGCGGTCGACCAACCGGCTCGACGTCGAGGACGCGCTGACCCTCGCCGAGGCCACGGCCGCCGTCGGGGTCGGTCGGGCCCTCGCGGATGAAGAGGTCGACGCCGGCGCGGATCTGCTGATCCCGGGTGACATGGGCATCGGCAACACCACCGCATGCGCGGTGCTCGTGGCCGCCGCGACCGATCAGGAGGCGGCCGGTGTGACCGGACGCGGTACGGGCATCGACGACGCGGGCTGGATGCGCAAGGTCGCGGCCGTCCGGGACGGGTTGCGCCGGGCACGTCGGGTAGCGGAGGACCCACTTGCGCTGCTGGCCTGCGCCGGTGGCGCCGACCTCGCCGCCATGACCGGATTCCTCCTGCAGGCCGCGCTCCGCAAGACCCCGGTGGTCCTCGACGGCGTGGTGTCCGCGACCTGCGGAATGCTTGCCGAGATCACGGCGCCCGGCGCGCACGAGTGGTGGGTGGCAGGCTCGCGATCCCCGGAGCCTGCACAGCGGTCGGCGCTGGAACGCCTCGGCCTGTCCCCGATCCTCGACCTCGGCCTGCGCCTTGGCGAGGGGACCGGGGCCTTGCTGGCCGTACCCGTGCTGTCGGCCGCGGTGGCCACGCTGGCGGAGATGGCCACCTTCTCCGACTCCGGCGTGAGCACCAGTGGGTGACGGTCTGCGCTTGGCGTTGACCACGTTCACCGTGCTGCCGCTCCGTCCGGGGCGGGTCGACCGGGCCGTCGCCCGTCGGGCCATGGCGTGGGCGCCGCTGGTCGGCGGGCTGCTCGGGCTCGTCGTCGCCGCGGTCATGTTCACCTGTCGTCTCGCCTTCGCCGACGAGCCGGGTCCCCTGCTGCCGGCGGCGGTCGCGGTGGCTCTGCTGGCGCTGCTCACCCGGGGCCTACACCTGGACGGTCTCGCCGACACGGTCGACGGTCTCGGCTCGCACGCACCGGCCGAGCGGGCGCTGGAGATCATGCGCTCGCCGCAGATCGGGGCGATGGGGGCCTCGGCCCTGACCCTCACGCTGATCATGCAGGTAAACGCGCTGACCATGGACATCGCGAACCACCGGGGGACCGAATCAGTGCTGCTCGCGGTGCTGACCGGTCGTCTCGCCGTGCTGTGGTCATGCCTGCGCGGGGTGCCGGCAGCCCGGTCGAGCGGCCTCGGAGCGTTGGTCGCCGGGACCGTCCGGCGACCCCTCGCGGTGTTGTGGACGCTGGCGGTGGCCGCGGAGGCGTTCGCCTACGGTCGGCTCGACCGGGACGGCGGCACCCTGCGAGGCGGGCTGCGGGCGGTGATCGCGCTGTTCCTGGCCCTGGGAGTCACCTGGCTGGTTCGCCGGCACGCGGTACGGCGCCTTGGTGGGATCACCGGCGACGTGCTCGGCGCGCTGGTGGAGATCGCGACGTTGACGGTGCTGCTGGTGATGGCGGTGCAGTTCCCCTACGGCCAGACGGGCTGAGTCGAGCCGGCCAACCTCTGGCTGCCGCCACCCCCACAGAGCCGTCGGCGGTCAGGCGGTGTGCGCCGGTACGAAGGGCGGTTTGACCACCCGCATCGTCGATGGCCGGCCGCGGATGTCGACCCGTACCTCGGCTCCGTCGGTGACTGCCCGGTCCAGCAGCGCCAAGCCGATCCCGACCCGCTTGGTCGGGGAGAAGGTACCGCTCGTCACCTCTCCGATCGGATCTCCGCCGACCGAGAGCACGGGCATGTGCGGTCGGGGAATCCCCCGATCCAGCGCCTCCAGGCCGCGGAGCAGCCGAGCGGCCCCCTGCTCCTTCTCGGCGAGGAGCGCGGTACGGCCCCAGAACTCCGGCTTGCCCCACCCCACCGCCCACCCCAGCCGGGCCTGCACCGGGGTGATCGACAGCGACAGGTCCTGGCCATGCAGGGGGTAGCCCATCTCGGTGCGCAACGTGTCCCGGGCCCCCAGCCCGCACGGTCGCCCCTCCAACGCCGGGGCCGCCGCGAGCAGCGCGTCCCACAACTCGCCAGCGTTCGACCAGTCGGGCAACAGCTCGTACCCGTGCTCCCCGGTGTACCCGGTCCGACAGACCACGACCCGCCGGCCGCGCCACTCGACCGCGGTGAAGGCCATGTAGCCCAGCTCCGTGGGCAACCCGAGCGCGGTGAGCAGCTCCGCCGAGCGGGGTCCCTGCACGGCGAGCACACCGAGGCGGGTGTGCAGATCCGCCACGGTGACCCCGGCTGGGGCGGCCGCGGCCAGCCGGCGGACGACCTCCGCCGTGTTGGCCGCGTTGGGGATGAGGAAGACGTCGTCGTCACCGCGCAGGTAGACGATGAGATCGTCCACCACGCCGCCGCCGGGATCGTCGCAGCACAGGGTGTATTGGGCCTGACCGGGACGAATCCGGTCCAGGTCGTTGCTCAGGCACCGGTTCGCGAGATCCCTGGCCCCCGGCCCGCGCAGCTCGGCCTTGCCGAGGTGGCTGACGTCGAAGATGCCGACGGTGGTCCGCACCGCCGCGTGCTCCTTGAGTACGCCGCCGCCGGGATACTCGATCGGCATCAGCCAGCCGCCGAAATCGGCCAGCTTCGCCCCCAGCGCCTGGTGCCGGTCGTGCAGTGGGCCGTGCGACGGTGGCCGAGCACCCGGCGGGAGGTCCTGAGCGAGAGCGTCCGACATGCTCGGCACGCTACCGCCGCCCGCCGGCCCCTAGCATCGGGGCATGACGTCGATCTCCCTGTCCAGCGCCGACGCGAGCGGCCTCAAGGCGGACGTCGTCGTGGTCGGGATCACGACGGGCACGGGAAGCACAGACGGCGTGGCTCTGGCGGACGGCGCGCAGGCCGTCGACGCCGCGTTCGGCGGCCGGCTGACCGGGGCGCTCGGCGCGGTGGGGGCCACGGGCAAGGCGGGCGAGGTGACGACAGTACCGACGATGGGCGCGTTGGGGGCCCAGGCCGTCATCGCGGTGGGGTTGGGCCGGGCCGGCGAGGTCGGCGACCCCGAGGTGCTGCGCCAGGGGGCCGGGGCCGGCATCAGGGCGGCCGCCGGCCATCGGCGGGCGGTCCTCGCCCTGCCGATCGACGGTCCAGCGACCCTACGGGCGGTCTGCGAGGGGGCGTTGCTCGGGGCGTACGCCTATGACCGCTACCGCACGACAAGCCAGGACGGCCGACCGCCGGTCTCCAAGATCACCGTCGTGTCGGCCGAGCGTCGGGCGAAGGACGTCCTGCGGCGGGCCGAGGCAGTCACCCGGGCGGTGACCCTGACCCGGGACCTGGTCAACACCCCGCCGAGCGACCTGCACCCGGTCGAGTTCGCCGCCGTCGCGGTCTCCCTCGCCGAGGAGGCGGGGATCTCGGTCGAGGTGCTCGACGAACGCAAACTCAAGCGCCACGGCTACGGCGGCATTCTCGGCGTCGGAGCCGGCGCGGCCCACCCGCCGCGACTGGTCCACCTGCGGTACGCGCCATCCGGTGCGCGATGCCGCCTGGGCCTGGTCGGCAAGGGGATCACCTTCGACTCCGGCGGCCTCTCGCTCAAGCCGGCGCAGGCCATGGAGGACATGAAATCCGACATGGCCGGCGGGGCCGCGGTGCTGGCCGCGACTGCCGCGATCGGCTTCCTCGGGCTCCGCATCGGGGTGGACGCCTGGCTGCCGATGGCGGAGAACATGCCGTCCGGCTCGGCTATCCGGCCCTCCGACGTCCTCACCATGTACGGCGGCAAGCGCGTCGAGGTGCTCAATACCGATGCCGAGGGACGGTTGATCCTCGGCGATGCCCTCGCCCGGGCCAGCGAGGACCGACCCGACTACCTCCTCGACGTGGCGACCCTGACCGGCGCCCAGGCCGTCGCCTTGGGCAGCCGGGTGGCCGGGGTGATGGCCAACGACGACACCTTCCGCACCGAGGTGATCGCGGCCGCCGGTCGGGCCGGCGAGCTGATGTGGCCGATGCCGTTGCCGGAGGAGCTGCGCACGTCGCTGGACTCCGAGATCGCCGACCTGGCGAACATCGGGGACCGCTACGGCGGCATGCTGGTCGCCGGACTGTTCCTGCGCGAGTTCGTCGGCGAGGGCATCCCCTGGGCCCACCTGGACATCGCCGGTCCCGCCTTCAACAGCGGCAAGCCGCACGGTTACACCCCCAAGGGTGGCACCGGGGCGGCGGTACGCACGCTGGTGGAACTGGCGGAGTCCATCGCCGACGGTTAGGGTTCGCCTGCCTGCGGTGCGACAGTGGGGGAACGTCTGCGCAGGCAACCGGGCAGCGATCGAGGTCAGGAACGTCTCAATGAGGGAGCACTGCCGTGGCGGAGAGCAACGCGTTCGACCTGGTGATCCTCGGTGGCGGAAGTGGCGGCTACGCCTGCGCGCTGCGCGCGGCCGAGCTCGGGTTCTCCGTCGCGTTGATCGAGAGAGACCGGGTCGGCGGGACCTGCCTGCATCGCGGCTGCATCCCGACGAAGGCACTCCTGCACGCAGCGGAGATCGCTGATCAGACCCGGGAGAGCGAGCTCTTCGGGATCAAGGCATCTCTGGAGTCCATCGACATGGCGGGCGTCAACGCCTACAAGGACAAGGTGGTGGCCAAGCTCTGGAAGGGGCTCCAGGGCCTCATCAAGGCCCGGAGGATCACCTACGTGGAGGGTACGGGTCGGCTCTCCTCGGCCACCACCGTCGAGGTGGCCGGCACTCCCTACACCGCGACGAGGGCCGTCGTGCTGGCCACCGGGTCGTACTCCAAGTCGCTGCCCGGCCTGGAGATCGACGGCGAGCGAATCCTGACGAGCGACCACGCCTTGACGCTCGACCGGGTGCCGCGCTCGGCCATCGTCCTCGGCGGCGGGGTGATCGGAGTGGAGTTCGCCAGTGTGTGGCGCTCCTTCGGTGCGGAGGTCACCATCGTCGAGGCGCTGCCGCACCTGCTGCCGACCGAGGAGGAGTCGAGCTCCAAGCTGCTCGAACGGGCGTTTCGCAAGCGCGGGATCGGGTTCACCCTCCGGGTGAAGCTCGCCGATGCCAAGGCGACCGATGCCGGTGTCACCGTGACCCTGGAGAACGGCACGACGCTCGAGGGCGAGATCCTGCTGGTCGCGGTGGGCCGAGGGGGGGTGTCGGAGGGCCTGGGGTTCGCCGAGGCCGGTGTCGAGGTCGATCGTGGGTTCGTCCCCGTCGACGCGCAGTGCCAGACCAACGTGCCCAACGTCTACGCGATTGGCGACCTGCGGCCCGGGCTCCAGCTGGCGCACGTCGGATTCGCCGAGGGCATCATGGTCGCCGAGCGGTTGGCCGGACTGAACCCGCCGGCGATCGACTACGACGGCGTGCCGCGGGTGACCTACTCCGAGCCCGAGGTCGCCTCCGTCGGCATCACCTCCGCTCAGGCCAAGGAGCGCGGCTACGACACCGTGGAGGCCGTCTACGACTTCGCCGGCAACGGTCGCGCCCAGTGCCTCGGTACCGCCGGTGCGGTCAAGGTGATCGCCGCCAAGGACGGGCCGGTGCTCGGCGTCCACATGGTCGGCTCCCGCGTGGGGGACCTCGTCACCGAGGCGCAACTCATCACCAACTGGGAGGCGCTGCCTGCCGAGGTCGCGCAGCTCATTCACCCGCACCCCACCCTGTCCGAGGCGATCGGCGAGGCCCACCTTGCCCTCGCCGGAAAGCCGCTGCACAGCCACAGCTAGCCGGCACCACAACGCATTCCTCCGTCAGCAAGAAGGGGCCCCATGTCGGTCTCAGTCACGATGCCGCGCCTCGGCGAGAGCGTCTCTGAAGGTACGGTCACCCGCTGGCTCAAGAAGGAGGGCGAGCGGGTCGAGGCGGACGAGCCACTCCTGGAGGTGTCCACCGACAAGGTGGACACCGAGATCCCGTCACCGACCGCCGGGATCGTCTCGGCCATCAGGGTGGCCGAGGACGAGACGGTCGAGGTCGGCGCGGAACTGGCGACGATCGACGAGGGCGGGTCAGCCGGTGGTACGCCGACCCCCGTGGTCGCCGAGCAGATGGCCGAGGAACCCGTAGCCGAGCAAACTGGTCAAACTGAGCCGGCTGAGCCGCCGGCGGCGGCCGAACCGCCCGCCGATGCACCCGCCGCCGAATCGCCAGCCGCCCTGGTGGAACCCGCAATACCTGCGAGCCCGAGCGGCGCAGGTCAGCGGGATGGGGACGCGGCGTACGTCACTCCGCTGGTCCGCAAGCTCGCCGCGGAGCGTGGAGTCGATCTCGGGAGTATCTCCGGGACCGGCGTCGGTGGTCGGATCCGCAAGCAGGATGTCCTCGAGGCCACACCCGCTGATCGGCCGGCTCCCACCGACCGTCCGGCCCAGCCGCCCCCACAGCGGCAGCCATCGGCGGTACCGGCCCCGGCGGCGAGCGCGGCGCACCTGCGCGGCCGGACCGAGAAGCTGTCCCGACTCCGGACGGTGATCGCCAAGCGGATGACCGAGTCACTGCAGGTCAGCGCCCAGCTCACGACGGTGACGGAAGCGGATATCACCATCCTCGCCCGGCTCCGCGAGCGCGCCAAGGCGGAGTTCGAGCAGCGTGAAGGCGTTCGGCTTTCCTTCCTTCCCTTCTTCGCCGCCGCGGCCTGCGACGCCCTCCGCGCCCATCCGATGGTCAACTCCTCCATCGACATCGCCGAGGGGACAGTCACCTACCACGACGCGGTCCATCTGGGCATCGCGGTCGACACCGACCGGGGTTTGCTCGTGCCGGTCATCCAGGACGCCGGCGACCTCAACCTCAGCGGTCTGGCCCGCAAGATCGCGGACTTGGCGGAGCGGACACGCAACAGCGCGGTCAGCCCGGACGAACTTGGCGGGGGCACGTTCACCCTGACCAACACCGGCAGCCGAGGGGTGCTGTTCGACACGCCGATCATCAATCAGCCGCAGGTGGGCATCCTCGGCACCGGTTCGGTCGTGAAGCGGCCGGTCATCATCGACGACCCCGAACTGGGTGAGGTCACAGCCGTCCGATCCATCGTCTACCTCGCACTCACCTACGATCACCGCATCGTCGACGGTGCGGACGCCGCCCGTTTCCTGACGACCGTGCGTCGGCGGCTGGAGGAAGGCGCATTCGAATCCCAACTCGGCTGGTAGCGGATCCGTCAGGACACGCGTTGGGCCATGAGCACGTCGTCGGCGTACCCGCCGTCGTCGGTCGCGAACTCCTCCCTCAGCACGCCCTCGACCCGGAATCCCGCCGCCCGGTACAGCGCGATCGCGCCGGGATTGCTGGAGAGCACGCGCAGCGACAGCTTGCGGGCGCCCCGTCGAGCCGCCTCGGCAAGGCCCTCCGCCAACAAGGCGCGAGCCACGCCGGACCGCCGCAGCGCGGGGTACACCGCCAAGCCCTGGACCTGCTGCACGTGGGCGTTGGACTCCAACGACGTCGGAGGGCGGATCTTCAGGTATCCCACGATGCGACGCCCGACCTCGGCGACCAGGACGTCCTGGGGGACGGTGTCGGCGCCGAAGAAGGGCTCCCCGGGCAGGGGCGGCAGCACGTACGTGCCGGGTTCGGCCGTGGCCAAGTCGAGCATGGCGAGGGCCGGGCCGTCCATAGCCGTTGCCTGGCGCACGGTGAGGTCGGCGGTCACGGGGGCACGATAGCGCTGTGAAGATCGCAGTGACCGGCCCTTCGGGTTTGATCGGGTCTGCCGCGGTGGGCGCCCTGCGCGCCGACGGCCACGACGTCCGCAGCCTGGTCCGGCGGGAACCTCGTCGGCCGGACGAGGTGCGCTGGACCCCGGGGGTGGTCGCACCCGAGACCGTCGAGGGCGTCGACGCCGTCCTCCACCTCGCCGGCGCCGGCGTCGGGGACCGGCGCTGGAGCGCATCGTGGCAGGCGCAGGTGCTCAACAGCCGCGTGGACGGGACGACCACGATCGCGCGATCCATCGCCGCCTGCGACCGACCGCCCACTGTCCTGCTCGCAGCCTCCGGCGTGGGCTGGTACGGCGACACCGGCGAGCGCGAGGTCGACGAGACCGATCCGGTCGGTGAGGGCTTCCTCGCCGATGTGGTGCGTCGCTGGGAAGCGGCCGCCGAAAACGCCGTCGCGGCGGGTGTCCGGGTGGTCTACCTCCGTAGCGGCATCGTGCTCTCGCCGAAGGGCGGCACGCTGGGCAAGCTGCTGCCGCTGTTCCGGCTCGGAGTCGGCGGCCGACTCGGTTCCGGGCGGCAGTGGGTGAGCTGGATCGCCCTGCCGGACGAGGTGGCCGCCATCCGTCACCTCCTCACCGCGGACGTATCGGGTCCGGTCAATGTGGTCACCGGCGCAGTCCGCAACGTCGAACTCACCGCGGCCATCGCTCGAGCGGTGCACCGGCCGGCGATTCTGCCGGTACCCGGCTTCGCGTTGCGGGCAGTTCTGGGCGGCTTCGCGGATGAGGCCGTCCTGGGCGGCCAGCGGGTCGACCCGGCCGGGCTGCGTCGGGCCGGTTTCCGCTGGTCGCTGCCAGATCTCGACACAGCGCTCGCCGCCCTGCTGCGCTGAGCCGCCCGGCGGCCGCGCGTCGCGCGCATCTGCCCGGCGGGCCAGGACCTACCCGGCCGCCACCTGGGCGACCCGCCACGCGCCTGACGTGGGCAGCAGTTGGACCCGCCAGACCGTCGGTCCACGGGCCGGCCTGGATGTCAGCAGAGCGCCATCGGAGGCGACGATTCGGTAGGCGGACATCCTGTCGGTGACGCGCAGCGTGACCCCAGGCGGCCCGGCGCTCGCCACGGCGACATCGAGGACCTCCCAGCTCAGCCCCTCGGGATGTGCTCCGCGCCGGCTGAGTTCGGCGACGGCCCGCAGGTCAGCGCGCAGGGCCGCGGACCCCACCGCGTCGGCAGCTGCCAGCCCTCTCCGGTCCGCGGCGGCCAGCGCCGCCCCCCGGCGCCGATCCAGGCTGGTCATCACCTCCCGCCATGACGCGGACGCTGCTGGCTTACCCGGTCCCGGCGTGGCCGGGCGCGGCGCGGCGGTGCTGACCGAAGCCCGCTCCGAGTCGGTCGGGGACCTCGACGGGGCTGGTGAAGACGTTCGGGCCTGCTCCGAGGACGGCGGTGGGGTTGCGCCCAGCGATCGGGTGGGCAGTGCCGCGGCGGTGGGTGCCGCGCCAACGCGCGCCCAGTAGACCCCGAGGGCGGTGGCGCCCAGCAGCGCGGCGAGAAGGCTGAGCCCTCCGACGACCCGGCGCCCCAAGTGTGGACGCCACCGGCCGGTGCT
The DNA here is from genome assembly GCA_017882785.1 of Frankiaceae bacterium. Taxonomy (GTDB): domain Bacteria; phylum Actinomycetota; class Actinomycetes; order JADGOV01; family JADGOV01; genus JADGOV01. The sequence continues at coordinate 3,551 of JADGOV010000052.1, read as the reverse complement.
CCGCGCCCCGGGGGTCGAGGGAGCAGGTTCGGTGATGGGCGGAGCAACCGACTCGCTACGGGTCGACGTCACGGCCTGCAGGCCCGTTGCCGCTTCCCGTGCCCCCGGCCCGGCGGACCGTTCGGCCGGCTCCGCGGCAAGGGGCGGGGACAGCCGGATCGCCACGGCCGGGGCCACCCCGCGCAGGGCTGCGGCAAACTCGACCGCACCGCCCTCAGCACCGCCTTCCGCGCGCCGGGCCAGCTCATCGAGGACGGCGGCCAGGGACGCGCCTGGCCCGACGCCCCGCCAACGTCCACCGCCCAGCGCCTGCCGGCACACGTTCGCCAGTGCCGCCAGGTCATTGCTGTCCCCGGTCGAGACCAGCCCGACGTCGGTGAGCAGCGGGGTGCCGGCGAGACCGAAATAGATGCTGCGATCCGTCAACGAGCCATGCGCGAGCCCGGCAGCGTGCACGGCTTCCAGCGCCCCGGCCACTGACGTTCCCAACGTGACCACCTCACCGGCGCTCAGCCGACCTCGCTCGGCGAGGAGGCCGACCAGCGTCCCCCCAGCGGGGTAGTCGTGCACGAGGACCAGGGCATCCGCAGTCGTGATCACGGTCTGCAACGGAAGCAGCGATTCGGCGGAGAGCCCGGCGACGCGCGCGGCGGTGCGCCGGACCGCGTCGGCGGCCGCCGGGTCCGTTGGGAGTGCGACCCAGCGCAGCAGAACCGTCCGCCCGTCCGCGTCTCGCCGGGCGCGCCAGGTCGTCTCGTCGACGGAGAGCGCAGCCTCGACGTCGTAGCCGGGCAGATGCGGGACGACCATGGCAGGAATGACAGCAGTGGGCGGCGGGCGGCGGCAAACGGCCGTCCACAGGCAGGACCAGTCGATCATGCTGTCACGACGTACGCTGGGCCCCGTGCCCACCTTCGTCCGGGCCGGCTTCATGCCGGACCCGGTGCCCTACGCACAGGCGTGGGCTGAGCAACGCCGACTGCACGCGGAGCGGGTGGCCGGCCGCGTGGAGGACACCTGCCTGTTGCTGGAGCATCCGTCGGTCTACACCGCGGGACGCCGTACGGAGACACACGAGCGACCCCGCGACGGCACTCCCGTTATCGACGTCGACCGCGGCGGGAAGATCACCTGGCACGGTCCGGGCCAGCTCGTAGGATATCCGATCGTCGCATTGCGCAACGGGGTGTACGTCGTGGACCACGTGCGCCGGGTGGAGGCCGCCCTTATCGGTGTCTGTGCCGAGATCGGGGTCGATGCCATCCGGGTCAAGGGCCGCACCGGCGTCTGGACGGCGGACGGCGCGCGCAAGATCGCTGCCATCGGTATCCGGGTGGCCGGTGGGGTCAGCATGCACGGCTTCGCGCTGAACTGTGACTGCGACCTGAGCTGCTATGACCGGATCGTGCCCTGCGGCATCTCCGACGCCGGCGTGACGTCGCTGCGGGCGGAACTGGGTAGGCCAGTCTCAGTCCGAGACGTGCTCGACATCGTGGAGCAGCAAATCGCCGCCGTGCTGGAGGGATCCGTTGTCAGTGCAGCCTGACGGCCGACGGATGCTCCGCGTGGAGATCCGCAACGCGGCGACGCCCATCGAGAAGAAGCCGTCGTGGATCAAGACCAGGGTACGGACCGGCCCGGAGTTCACCCAGCTCAAGGCTTTGGTGCAGCGCGAGGGCCTGCACACTGTCTGCGAGAAGGCGGGCTGCCCCAACATCTACGAGTGCTGGGAGGACCGGGAGGCCACGTTCCTCATCGGCGGCGACCAGTGCACCCGACGGTGCGACTTCTGCCAGATCGACACCGGCCGCCCGCAGGCCCTGGATCGCGACGAGCCTCGGCGGGTCGCGGAGTCGGTGGCCACCATGGGTCTCCGGTACGCGACGATCACCGGCGTGGCCCGCGACGACCTGCCCGACGGTGGCGCCTGGCTCTACGCCGAGACCGTCCGGCAGATCCATGCCACCGTGCCCGGTTGCGGCGTTGAGTTGCTGATCCCGGACTTCAACGCCACACCCGCGCTGCTCGCGGAGGTCTTCGGGGCGTCTCCCGAGGTGCTCGCGCACAACATCGAGACCGTACCGAGGATCTTCAAGCGGATTCGGCCGGGTTTCCGTTACGAACGGTCCCTCGATGTCCTACGGGCGGCCCGAGCCACCGGGCTGGTGACCAAGTCCAACCTCATCCTCGGTATGGGTGAGGAGCGGGCCGAGGTCAGCGCCACGCTGCGCGACCTCTGCGACGCGGGCTGTGAACTTCTGACCATCACCCAGTACCTGCGGCCGTCGGCACGTCACCACCCGGTGGCCCGCTGGGTGCGACCGGAGGAGTTCCTCGACCTCTCCGATGAGGCCACCGGGCTGGGCTTCGGCGGCGTGTTGAGCGGCCCGCTCGTCCGCTCCTCCTACCGGGCCGGCCGGCTCTACCAACAGGCCATGACAAGCCGGGCCGCCGTTTCCGGCTGACCCGTGCCCTCCCCGTATCCTCGGGGTCATGCCCAGCCTGCCCAGCATTCGCCTACCCGGCCGCAAGTCCGCCGGCCGGCCCGGCGCGGCTCCCGCCGGCAAGAGTAAGGGCAAACCCAAGGCCCCTCCCAAGGCCAAACCTCCCAAGGCCAAGAGGTCCCGCGCCGACCGGCGGGCCGGCCGCCGGGCCCGGCTCACCCAGCTTCGCCAGGCCTTCACCCTCACCCGGCAGCGCGATCCCAAGATGCTGCCGATCGTCATCGCCGTCTTCTTCGCCGTGCTCCTGCTGTTCGTCCTGCTCGGGATTCTCATCGGCCATCCGGTGTTCTTCACGATCTTCGGCGTGCTGTTCGGACTGCTGGCCGGGGTCAGTATCTTCGGCCGGCGGGCGCAACGCGCGGCGTTTTCCCAGGTCGAGGGGCAGCCCGGAGCAGCCGTCGCGGTGGTGCAGTCCATGCGCGGTCAGTGGGAGGTCACACCGGTGGTCGCCGCGACCCGCAATCAGGACGTGATCCACCGGGTGCTCGGCCGTCCGGGGATCGTCCTCATCGGCGAGGGCTCCCCCGCTCGGGTCACGTCGCTGTTGGCTCAGGAACGACGCCGGATCTCCCGGGTGGCCTCGGAGACCCCGGTGTACGACCTCGTCATCGGCGACGAGGACGGTCAGGTCCCGCTGCGCAAGCTGCAGTCGCACATGATGAAGCTGCCGCATAACCTGCGGCAGCCTCAGGTCCGCCTCCTCGAGGATCGGCTGCGCGCATTGGGGACCGCGCAGCCGCCCGTACCCAAGGGCCCGATGCCGCGCAACGCACGGATGCCGCGTGGACGCCCACGCTGAGTCCCCTGATCAGGCACAGCCGCTGAGGCGGCTGGTTCCCGTCCGCGTAACACGCCGGAAACATCGGGGACACTGTGGGGAAACTGCTTCGCCCTAGCGTCAGGGCCATCGAGGACGTGCCCGGCTCGGTGTCGGGCTCACCAGCGCAGCCAGGAGGCCGGTCTTGTTCAGCTCCGCCGACGAAGTACTCGGCTACATCAGGGACAAAGACGTCCGGTTCATCGACGTCCGCTTCTGCGACCTGCCGG
>JADGOV010000110.1 GCA_017882785.1 Frankiaceae bacterium | reverse complement strand
CCGGCGCGGTGCTGCTCATCGTCGACGGCGAGCTGCAGGCCCGCGTGTCGACCGTCCTCGACCGGGCGCCGAGGGTGCGCGAGGTCGTCGTCGTCGGGGTGGAGGCAGTGCCCCGGGAGGATTCGGAGGTGGTGCCGCACGTCGACTATGCCAGGTTCCTCGCCCGCGGGTCCGCCGAGCCGCTGCCTTGGGCGGTGTCCGAGGAGCTGGCGCCGATCTCGATCAACTACACGTCTGGCACCACGGGATCGCCGAAGGGGGTCACCTACACCCATCGAGGGGCTTATCTGAACGCACTAGCGCACATCGTGCACTCCCAGCACAGCCGGGACAGCGTCTACCTGTGGACGCTGCCGATGTTCCACTGCAACGGCTGGTGCACCGGCTGGGCGCTGGCCGCGGTCGCCGGCACCCAGGTCTGTCTGCGGGAGGTCCGCGGCGAGGTGATCTGGCGGCTGCTCCGGGAGGAGGGCGTGACCCACCTCAACGGCGCCCCACCGGTGCTGACGACCATCATCGACGCGCCAGAGGCGGGGCGGTTGGACCGCGAGGTCATCGTGACCGTCGGTGGCGCCCCACCGAGCCCGACGGTGATCGCCCGGATGTCCGCCCTCGGCGCCCGGGTGATCCATTTCTATGGTCTGACCGAGACCTACGGCCCGTACACAGTCAACGAAGTCCAGCCGAGCTGGTTGGACGAGACCGCAGAGCGGCGAGCCTGGCTCCAGTCCCGCCAGGGTGTCGGGATGGTGACGGCCGACCCGGTCCGGGTGGTCGACGTGCAGCTGAACGACGTCCCCCGTGACGGCACCACGATGGGGGAGATCGTGATGCGTGGCAACACGGTGATGACGGGCTACTTCCGGGACCCCGAGGGCACCGCGGAAGCCTTCGACGGGGGCTGGTTCCACTCCGGCGACCTGGGGGTGATGCATCCAGACGGGTACGTCGAGCTGCGGGACCGGGCCAAGGATGTGGTCATCTCCGGCGGGGAGAACATCGCCACCATCGAGGTCGAACACGCCCTCGCCTCCCATCCGGCCGTGCTCGAGGCTGCCGTAGTGGGTGCCCCTGATGAGAAGTGGGGGGAGGTGGTGAAGGCGTTCGTGGTGCTCCGGCCGGGGCAGCAGGCCAGCGAGCAGGAACTGCTCGCCCACGTGCGAACCCGCCTGGCCCGGTACAAGACGCCGAAGACGATCGCCTTCGTCGCCGAGCTGGGCAAGACCTCCACCGGCAAGATTCGCAAGTTCGAACTGCGCGAGAAAGAATGGGCCGGTCACACCCGGCGCATCCAGGGCTGAGCAGCGATCGGCGATCGGCGGTCACGGAAGTGTGGGCGCGTTCAGCGAGGCGGTCCTCGACTGCGCATCATTGTTCCACGAGGTGTCATCGAGCGTGCCGGCCGGCCTTCGGCCCGACGGCAGTGGGTTTCCGGGCGTCGATGCGGGTGCGCTGGGCGTCGGCAACGCGCCGCAGCCACTTGGCGGCGGCCTCGGCCCGGTTCTTCTCGGTCGCTGCGCGCGCTTGGGCCTGCTCGGCGGCCCGGCGCATGGCGGCCTGCTCGTCACCCCTGGCTGCCGCGGCGTCGTCGTGATACTCGCATTGGGCCTGGGCGCGCCTACCGGGCGGCTCTGGCGCTGCAGTCAGCTGGGGCTGGGCGTGAAGCAGCAGCCTGGCAGCCGCGTCCAGCCGAGGACCTGGGCGTCGAGGACTCCGATCGGCAGCTTCTCGATCGGCTTCATGCCGACCCTGTCCAGACCTCCCGATACCGGTTCACGACGACCCGCACCAGGGCGGGGTGATCGATCAGGGGTTGACCCACCAGGCGAGGGCCAGCCTGGAGGACCACCCTGTCCGGCAGTCGCCCGGGGGCGAGGAAATACCGCGAGACGGCCGCGTCGGCCTCGGCCGCCGCCAACGCCTCGGGCACGGTGGGGGGGATCGCGCTGGCGTACGCCGGCGTCACTGGGGCGGCCCGTACCGCGGCAAGCAGGTCCGCCATGACGGCGACGTCGCGGGCAGCGTCGGGGTCGCTGGCGCCGGCTGCGGCCAACACGACCGACGTCCGCGGGGCGACGCCCGCTTCGGTGAGCCGATCCGCGAGTCCCGCGGCGAGCAGTCGGTCGGGTCCGAGCACGCGGCCGTAGCGCACTGCCAGCGGCGGGTCGTGCAACAGCGCCGGAATGTCGGTCCGACTGTGGTAGCCAACAGTGAGCAGCAACGGCAGGACGACCACCTCGCGCGCACCGGCAACTGCCAGAGCGGCCAACGCCTCCGGTACCGAGGGGGCGAGATGGTCGAGGTAGGCCAGCCGTACGGTCACCGCGGGCAACGTCGTCGCGACCTGGCGGAGCAGCCGGGTGTTGGCCTGCGCCGCCCGCGGGTCGGCGCTACCGTGCGCGACGGCAAGCAGGGCGGGCCCGGCGGCTAGCTCCTGAGGCGTCGACACCGACGCCGTCAACCGTGCAGGCCGCACTCCGTCTTGCCGGTGCCGGCCCAACGGCCGCTGCGGGCGCCGGCCAGCGCGGGCAGCGTGCACGGCGCGCACCCGACGGAGTCGTAGCCCTCGGCTAGGAGCGGGTTGAGCAGCACATTGTGCTCGGCGATGTAGCTCTCCACATCGGCGTCGCTCCAACTGGCGATCGGGTTGATCTTCACCTTGCCACGCCGTTCGTCGTACTCGACGACGCCCGCGCCGGACCGGGCCGCCGTCTCGCCACGGCGAATACCGGACACCCAGGCATCGTAGGGCGCCAACGCCTCGATGAGCGGGGTCACCTTGCGCATCGCGCAGCACCGGTCCGGGTCGCGCTCGTGCAGCCTGGGGCCGTACCGGGCATCCTGCTCCGGGACCGACAACCGGGGCGTGACGCGCAGCAGCGTGATCGGATACCGGGTTTCCATCGCGGCGGCGGTCCCGACGGTCTCGGCGAAGTGGTAGCCGGTGTCGAGAAAGACGACCGGCACTCCTGGGCGCAGGCGGGAGGCCATGTCCACCAGCACCGCGTCGGCCATCGAGCACGTCAGGACAATCCGCCGAGCGAAGCGATCCAACGCCCACTCCAGGACGCCCTCGGCCGGAGCGCCGTCGAAGTCGCGGCCCACTTGCTCGGCCAGTTCCTTATCCCACCAGGTCATCGGTCCCACCAGATCATCATCGGTCGTACGGGGGTGGTCGGGCATGGTCAGTTCTCGGCGGTGGCCTCGATCCGGGCCGGCGGGTGCGCACTGCCGCCGGCAGGTCGCACGCCGGCGCGCAGGGTGAATTCGCGCCGGCAGTCCCGGCAGCCCCACCCGCCGGCCGCGTCGCCGACCGGCTCCAGGGACTCCTCACCGCAGTACGGGCAGTAGAACGGCACAGCGTGCGCGCTGGCCCCACCGGCGCTCATCGCAGCGCCTCCTCCGGCGCCCGCCGGGCCCAGGCGGCGAACCGCTCGCCGCCCCCGCGGTCGCGCAGATAGGCCAGCAGCACGCGTTCGAGATAGTCCGGCAAGTCCTCACCGGTCACTTTCAGCCCGCGGAGCTTGCGACCGAACCCCGACTCGGCCGCGTCGCCGCCAGCGAGCTGGCCGCCGAGATGCACCTGGAAGCCCTCGACGTCGCCGACAAGGGAACCCTTGAGCCCGATGTCCGCGGTCTGGAACCGGGCACAGGAGTTGGGGCAGCCATTCACCGTGATGCCGATCGGTTCATCGAAGTCGGGCAGCCGTCGCTCCATCTCCGCGGTCAGCTCCGCCGCCCGGGCCTTGGTCTCGACGATGGCCAGCTTGCAGAACTCGATGCCGGTGCAGGCCAACGTGCCCCGCCGAAAGGCGCTGGGTCGCACCTGCAGGTCGGCGGCGGCCAGGCCGCTCACCATCGTCTCCACGTCCTCACCGGGCACGCCGAGAACGACGATCTGCTGGCTGGTCGTGGTACGGATCTCGCCATTGCCGTACCGCTCGGCCAGATCGGCGACCGCGGCCAGCACCGTGCCGGACAACCGTCCCGCGTCCGGCGCGGCACCCACCGCGAACAATCCGTCCGCCTGCGCGATCACACCGACGTGGTCGCGACGTGCGCTGCGCGGCGCCGGGGGTGGCGGGCCGTCGGGGAGCGGCGCGCTGAGGTATTCCTTCTCCAGCACCGAGCGGAAGCGCTCCGGCCCCCAGTCGGCCAGCAGGAACTTCAGTCGTGCCCTGGTCCGAGATCGCCGGTAACCGTAGTCCCGGAAGGCCGAGGTGACCGCGCCCCACACCTCGGGCACCTGCTCTGGCCGGACGAAGGCGCCGAGCCGTTCGGACAGGCGGGGGTTGGTCGACAGCCCGCCGCCGACCCACAGGTCGTACCCGACGGCGCCGTCCTCGAGGCGAACCCCCACGAAGGCCAAGTCGTTGATCTCGTGCATGGCGCACTGGTCGGGGCAGCCGGAGATCGCCGTCTTGAACTTCCGCGGCAGATTGGAGAAGGCCGGATCGCCGATGAACCGTTCGACCGTGGCGAGGAGGTCCGGCGTGGCGTCGAGTATCTCACCGGCCGCGACGCCGGCCAGCGGGCAACCGAGCATGACCCGGGGGGTGTCCCCGCAGGCCTCGGCCGTGGTCAGCCCGACCCCCTCCAGCCGTGCCCAGATCTGCGGGACGTCTTGCACCCGGATCCAGTGCAACTGGATGTTCTGCCGGTCAGTGACATCAGCCACGTCCCGGCCGTAGGTCGTGGCCACATCCGCGATCGCCCGCAGTTGGGCGCCGGTCAGCCGGCCCCCGTCGATCCGCACCCGGAGCATGAAGTATTCGGCGTCCAACTCCGCCGGCTCGAGTACCGCCGTCTGGCCGCCCGGGATCCCCTCCCGCCGCTGGGTGTAGAGCCCCCACCAGCGGAAACGCGACCGCAGGTCGGCCGGGTCGATGCCGGCGAAGCCGGTGTGGGCATACCGGTTGAGGATGCGCGCCCGAACGGCCAGCCCGTCATCGTCGCGCTTGACCCGCTCGTTGGCGTTGAGCGGCTCCCGCTGGCCCAGCGCCCACTGTCCCTGGCCGGCAGGCTTGGCCGGCGTCGGGCGGCGGGATCGGGGGCGCGGAGCGACATCGGCAGTCACCGGGTGAGGACCTCAACAGGCTGCGGCCGCAGGCCGACGGGGCGCGGCGGGGGCGGAACGGGCAGGCAGGGGCAGTCAGCGCGGACAGGTGGCGCTGGCGACCCGCTTGAGGTCGATGTGCAGCCGGGCGACGAGGGGTGCACCGGTTGCCATGACAAGAGTGTGCCACACCGCGGCGGCGTTGCGTAACCGGCTGGGCGGCAGCTCCTCAAGCTTGCGGGCATCCCGACCGAGCCCTCCGGTGAGCCGTGATATGTCGAGGAGCCAGCGTGAACCGGTATGTGGGCGCTGCCGCGTCGGGCTTCGTACCCGACCAGCTGCCATCCCCACGTGCCCCCGACCCGGTCTATCGGTGGCTGGCCGCGATGGTCGAGCGCCATGCCAGCGCGCTGCATCTGCTCGCCGGTGCGCCGCCCACGCTCCGCGTGGCCGACCGGATGGAGGCACTGGCCGAGCCACCGCTCACCGGTGAGCGGCTGGGTGAGCTGCTGGTGCCGCTGCTCACGAGCCAGCAACGCGACCGCTTCGAGGAGAGCCGGCAGCTGGACTTCTGCCACACCGTGCCCGGACTTGCCCGGTTCCGCCTCAGCCTCTTCCGCCAACGACGGACTGTCGGGGCTGTGGTCCGCGCCTTCCCGCCGGGCATACCGCCGCTGGGGGAGCTGGGCCTACCCGCGTCGGTGGCCTCCTTCGCCACCGCCCGACGTGGTCTTGTGCTCGTCGCCGGTCCCAGCGGCTCCGGGGTGTCCACGACGCAGGCCGCCATCCTCGGCCTCGCCAATCGACTCAGAGCCGGCCACATCCTCACCATCGAGGATCCGATCGAGTACCGCCACCGGCACGGTTCGTGCCTGGTCAGTCAGCAGGAGGTCGGCACCGATACGGCGGGCTTCGCAGCAGACTTTCCCGGCGTGCTGCGCCACGACGCGGACGTTCTCGCGGTCGGTGAGTTGGCCGGACCCGCGACCATCGCGGCGGCGGTGAGCGCAGCGGAGGACAACCGGCTCGTCATCGCGACGATGCGTACCCCCACCGCGGCGCAGACCGTCGAACGGCTCGTCGACGCCTTCCTGCCCCACCGGCAGGCGCAGATTCGCCGGCGGCTCGCAGCCGCGCTGCACGGGGCGGTCTGCCAGCGCCTCGTGCAGCGAGCGGACCGGAGCGGTCCCGTGGTGGCCACCGAGGTGCTCCTTGCCACGCCCTCGGTCCGCACCCTGATCCTGGAGGCCAAGAGCGAGCACCTGACCTCGGCGCTGGCTATCGGCGGGGCCGAGGGCATGCACACCGTCGACCAGGACCTCATCGCCCTCTACCGCGACGGCGTCATCACCTTCGAGGTCGCGTTGGCCGCCTGCCAGCACAGCGCGGAATTCCAGCGCCTGGCCGCCGTCGGGTGACCGACGGTTCGGTCGAGCCCGCCTCGACCTTCGACTATGCCGCCCGTGATCGGGGCGGCGCTTTGGTCACCGGCTCGCTGGCCGCCGATTCGATCACCGCGGTCGTCACCCGGCTCAAGGACATGGGGTATGCCCCGATCGCGATCACGGAAACCGGCAGCGGTCCCGCCGCGCGACGGAGGGGACTACCGGGTCTATGGCAGCGGTCGGTCCCGCCGGCCGAACTGGCGCTCTGCTGCCGCCATCTCGGGAGTCTGCTCGACGCCGGACTGCCACTGCTGCGCGCGCTGAGTGCGGTGCGTCGCCAGACGGCCCATCCGCTGCTTGCCCAGGCCCTGGCAGAGGTGGGCGCGGCCGTGTCCGCCGGAGCCCCGCTCGCCGGTGCCCTGGCGAGGCATCCCCGCGTGTTCCCGCCGCTGCTGGTTACCGCGGTCACCGCCGGGGAGGCCGGCGGCATGGTCGACCTGGTGCTTCTGGCGTTCGCGGACATGCTGGCAGCCGACGCGCGCCTGCAGGCCCAGACCACTGCCGTTGTCCGGGATCCGTGCCGTCTCGCCGTGCTCGCGGCGCTGGTGTTCGGCGGCGTGGTTGTCTTCGCCGTTCGACCACTGACGCAGACGTTGCGCGCGGTCGGCAGCCCACCGCCCCCGCTGACCGTGGTGCTGCTCACGGCCGGTGCCGTGGCGACGCTGATGGGCCTGGTGCTGCTGGTCCTGGCCCTCCTCATCGCGGGCGGCGCGGCGCTGCGGGGCAATCGAGGCGCTCCGGACTCCAGGGCTCGGGCCGCACTGGAGTCGGCTACCCTTCGGCTCCCCGGCATCGGTGGGCTGCTCCGCACCGTCGCTGTCGCGCGCTTTGCCCGGACCCTGGGTTGCCTGCGGCACTGCGGCGTACCGCTGCTGCACAGCCTGCAGGTGGCGGCCGCCGCCGCGGACACGATGGCCGTGCGGCGGGCGGTTCAGGCCATGCGGGACAGCGCGTTGCGCGGCCAGCCGCTGGGTGCCGCGCTGGGCGACCATCCTGTCGTCCCGGCGGTCCCCGCCGCGTTGCTCATGCAACGGACGGAGGAGGGGCTGGACGCCGGCCTGGTCGCCATCGGCGACCTCGCCGAACTGGAGGTGGCGACCAGGGCGGCAACCGTGCGCGCTGCCATCGAGCCGGCCCTCGTACTGGGGCTGGCGGTGTTGGTCGGCTGGGTGGCCGCGGTGCTCTACCTGCCACTCACCCGGGCGATCGAGCTCCTGCGCTGAGCGGGGGAGTGCCGATGGGCTACGCACCGCCCCGGCGGCCGCGGCCGACGGGGGTGACCGATCCCGACGCCGGCGCCATGGTTGTCGAGGTCGCCCTCGCGACGCTGTTGCTGGCGGTAACGGTGGCGATCGCCGTCCTCTGCGCCCGCTCGCTGAGCGTCCTGCGGGTGGCCGAACAGCGGCAGACGGCTGTGCAGATCGCCGTCGCGGCGACCGAAACCACTCGAGCGGTACCGGCCGGGCTGCTGGTCCTCGGACGGGACCGATGGCGCACCGCGGCGCTTCGGGCGGCCGCCGGGATGGATGTCAGGGGAAGCGTCGCGGTGTTCGACGCCGACGCCACCCCGGCGTCGACGCCGCTGGTCCCGTTCTCGGCGGCCCCGGTCCGCGTCGGGACCGCCCGGTACGTCGTCCGGACCTTCATCGACCGCTGCTACCTGCACGCCGGCTGGTGCGACGCCGAACCGGACGGGACCGCCCTGTACCGGGTCACCGTGGACGTCCAGTGGGATCCCGGCCCGGGCCTGCGCTGCCCTCGCCTGGGATGTGACTACAGCGTCAGCACGCTTCGAGACCC
>JADGOV010000109.1 GCA_017882785.1 Frankiaceae bacterium | reverse complement strand
ATCCGCGTCGGCGGCGGCATCAGCCCGGGCCTCGGCCAGCAGCCGGTCGGACTCGGCCTGTGCGGCGGCGAGATGGGCGGCGACGGTCGCGTCGGCCATCGCCAGGGTTGCCTCTGCGTCCACCCGGGCGGCCTGCAGGAGGGCCTCCCGCACCGGTGCCAGCAGGGGGATCACGCGCTCGGGATTCTCCACGCTCACTGGTGCACCCTTGTCGTGTCGGCGGTTTCGTATGAGCCGCTGATGCACCCGAGGTGCCGCCGGGTCATCGCCCTGCTCGCTTGACGCTTCGACGTCCGCCGTGAGTTCTGCGAGGCCCGGCGGTTACCCAGGACACGCCGACCGTCGACAGGGCTGAGCGCCTTCGAGCGCCGATCAGTGAGCGAACCGGCAGCCGCGTCCTGGCACCGCGATAAGGGTGCCTCCCCACTGGGACTAGCAGCGAGGAGGCTGTGATGAAGCATGCCCCAGAACACACGACCGGCACCAACGTGGCGATTCGACTGCCTGCGGCCCCGCCGGGTGGGCTGACGGCCGGACTGGACTGGGCCAGGGACGACCACGTGGTCTGCGTGGTGGATACGTCCAGCGGCGCGGTGCGGGACCGTTTCACCGTCGAGCACACCGCAGCCGGTCTGAGTGCCGCGGTGATCCGACTGGCGAAGCTCGGCTGCGCTGAGGTCGCGATCGAACGCCCGGACGGGCCGGTCGTCGCCGAGCTGCTCGAGGCCGGCCTGATGGTGGTCGTGATCAGCCCGAACCAGCTGAAGAACCTCCGCGGCCGCTACGGCTCCGCGGGCAACAAGGACGACCGGTTCGACGCCTACGTGCTCGCCGACACGCTGCGCACCGACCGGGCCCGGCTGCGCCCGCTGACCCCGGACAGCCCGGCTACCGTCGCGCTGCGCGGAACGTGCCGGGCCCGGAAGGACCTCGTCGGTCACCGCGTCGCGCTCGCCAACCAGCTGCGAGCCCATCTGCAGACCGCGATACCCGGCGCCGTCGGGCTGTTCCACGAGTTGGACAGCGCGATCAGCCTGAAGTTCCTCACCCGCTTCGACACCCAAGACAAACTCGACTGGCTCAGCCCCAAGCGGCTTGCGGCCTGGCTGGCCAACGCCGGATACAGCGGCCGGATCGACCCGGCGGTGCTGCACGGCCGGCTGGCCGCGGCCCCCCGCGGGCTGACCGGCGCCGACGGCGCCGCCCCAGCCCACACCACCCGGGCGCTGCTCACCGTCCTGGCCAGCCTGGTTCAGCAGATCAAAGCCCTCTCCGAACAGATCGGTGAACAACTCGACGTGCACGCCGACGCGCACATCTTCACCAGCCTCCCCCGCTCGGGTACCGTGCGCGCCGCCCGGCTCCTCGCCGAGATCGGCGACTGCCGCGCCCGCTTCCCCACCCCCGAAGCGCTCGCCTGCCTCGCCGGCGTCGCCCCCAGCACCCGACAGTCCGGCAGGAGCCGATCCGTCGGCTTCCGCTGGGCCTGCGACAAACAACTCCGCGACGCGGTCTGCGACTTCGCCGGCGACAGCCGCCACGCCAACCCCTGGGCGCAGGACCTCTACACCCGCGCCCGCGGCCGCGGACACGACCACCCGCACGCCGTCCGCATCCTGGCCCGCGCCTGGCTCTACGTGATCTGGCACTGCTGGCAGGACAACACCGCCTACCAGCCCACCCAACACAAAGCCCTGCAACGCCTCCTCGCAACCCAGCACAAGATCAACGCCGACGCAGCTTGACACAGGGCTACTCACAGCATGACCCGCTACGGGCCCTAGTGCCCTGGTCCAGGTGACATCCGGGCCAACAGCGATCACCGCCCCCCGGACGACGCCTTCAGTACACGTCGAAGGAGCGCGTCACATGAGAACCGTCGAACGCTGGATACGGGCGAGCCTGGCTGTCGTCGCGGCAATCGCCGTCATAAGTGCTGTGTCCCTGGTGTCCGGCCTGCTCGCCACCGCATCCGCCGACGCGACCGGGACTGCACCCTTGAACCCCTCCAGCGGAGCATACTTCGGAGCTGCGGTGCCCGATGTCGCGGGGGTGACGAATCAGCAGGAGGTGCTGAACTATGAAGGTGCCCTCGGGCGCAAGCTCGACTTCGAACGTGTCTACAAGCGCTGGGATGACAGCATCGTCGACAACACGATGCGGTGGGACCGGGACAACAACCGCAACGTCATCGTCTCGGTCAATTCGGTAACCGGCAACGGTGCGACGGTACGGTGGTCCGACATCGCGTCCGGGCGCTATGACGCGCTCATCCGCCAGCAGGCGGACGCCCTGAAGGCGTTCGGCGCGCCCATCTGGGTCGCGTTCAACCACGAACCAGAAGACGACACGGCGGCGGGTGGACCCGCCGATTTCGTCGCCGCATGGCGGCACTACGTCGACGTCGTGCGGGCTCAAGGCGCCACCAACGTCGCCTGGACATGGATCATGATGGCCTACAGCTTCCGGGCCGGCTCGGGCCTGCGCGCGCCGAGCTACTACCCCGGTGACGACTACACGGACTTCGTCGCCGCGGACGGCTACAACTGGTATGACTGCGACGGACGCAACGCTAGCTGGAGCTCCTTCCAGAGCATCTTCACCGACTTCCACACCTTCGGCGTCGTCCACGGCAAGCCGGAGATCATCGCCGAATACGGCTCGAGCGAGGACCCTGCTGCGCCGGGTCGCAAGGCGCAGTGGGTGCGCGACGTGGCGCCCACGCTGGCCGCCTGGCCCGAGATTAAGGCCGTGTCGTACTGGGGACCCAGCAGCTGCTTCGACATCAACTCCAGCAGTTCCAGCCTGCAGGCCCTGGCCGACCTCGGCGCGGGCAGCTACCTGCGGCTGCGGCCCGCGGCGGCCCTCGCGGCTGACAGGGCAACCGGCGCCGCACCGCTGACAGTGACCTTCACCGGCGCCGGCAGTTCCTCGGCGAGAGGGTCGCTGGCCGGGTGGAGTTTCGACCCGGGCGACGGCACCGCGACTGTCACCGGCACCGGCAACCCGCCCGCCTCCATCCCGCACGTCTACCTTGCCAACTCCACCAGCCCAGCCAGTTACACCGCCACCTTGACCGTCCAGGACGTCAACGGCCAATCGGACTGGCAGACCCAGGTGGTCACGGCCAGCCCGGCCCCGGTCGTGACGACGAGCGCGGGAACCACCGCCGGGGTGACCACCGCCGACGTCGGCGGGCGAGTCGACCCGAACGGGCTGCCGACCAGCTACTACGTGCAGTACGGGACGACGACAGCCTACGGCGCCCGTACCGCCGCCGGTGTTCTGCCGGCCGGCGACCGGGCGGTCGCGGTTCCGCTGACCCTCGCCGGCCTGACCCCCGTCACCACGTACCACTACCGCCTCGTCGCGGACAACGCCGCGGGTACGACCTACGGCGACGACCGAACCTTCAGCACACAAGGGCCAGCTACTGCCGTCGCCTACGGAGCGGGCATGTTCGTGGCCGGCGGCGTGACAGTCCGCGGTGCCGTGGACCCCAATGGCATCGCGACCCGGTACCGCGTGGAGTTCGGCACCAGCGCCAGCTACGGAACGACCACCACCTGGACCGATGCAGGCGAGGCAAAGTACCAGAACTCGGTGTCCATTCCGCTCGCCAGGCTGGCCCCGTCAACGACATACCACTACCAGATCGTCGCGACGAACAGCGCCGGCACCGGACGCAGCGAGGACCAGACGTTCACCAGCGCAGGGGCGCCGAGTGCTCGCACGGACGGCGCCGCGAGCATCACGGCCAATAGCGCAGTCGGTAACGGCTGGGTCGACAGCAACCAACTTGCCACCACCTACAACCTCCAGTACGGCGTAACAGCCAGCTATGGCATGGCGACAGCCAGTTCAGTAACTAGCGTGCCCTGGGGTGCCAGCGTGCCCGGAACCCCAATCAGCCGGCTCGGGAGCCGCACCCTCTACCACTACCGCATCGTCGCCAGCAACGTCGCCGGACGGACCTACGGCACGGATCGCACGTTCACCACGAAGTGAGTGAGTCACGGTCCGGGGCTGCACATCGCGGACCCGGACCCGGCCCAACCTGCGTTTGCTCGTCAGATGCCTACAACCTGCGCGCGGAACTCCGGGTTGACCGGGTCGAGGAAGACCAGGAGATCAGCCACCACAAAGAGTAGGACCGCCTGCCCCGCTTGTTGCCCTCGTACGCCCGTTGGGTGTCTAGCCGCCGAGGTCGGCGCCGACGTAGTTTTCCCTTTCCAGCCAGAGAATGATCTCCTGTGCCGCCTCCTCCGCGCTGAGCTCCCCAGTGTCGATGACGAGCTCAGCGTCCGTGGGGGTCTCATACGGGTCGCTGATGCCGGTGAACTCCTTGAGCACACCGGCCCGTGCCTTGGCATAGAGGCCCTTGCGGTCTCGCTGCTCGCAGACCTCCAGCGACGTCGAGACGTGAACGAGGACGAAGCCGCTATTGGGCTCGACGAGCGCTCTGACGTCCTTACGGGTGGTCTCGTACGGCGCGATCGGGGCACAGATGGCGATGCCCCCGTTCTTCGTGATCTCCGATGCGACCCAGCCGATGCGCCTGATGTTGATGTCCCGGTGCTCCTTGGAGAAGCCCAACTCACTGGAGAGGTGCTTGCGGACGAGATCACCGTCGAGCATGGTGACCGGGCGGCCGCCCAACTCCAGCAGTTTGACCATCAGTACGTTGGCGATGGTGGACTTGCCCGAACCGGAGAGCCCGGTGAAGAAGACCGTGAGGCCCTGCCGGGACCGGGGCTGGTAGGACCGGCGCAGCTCCTCCGCCACGGCCGGCGGGGTGAACCACTCCGGCAGCTCGGAGCCCAGGTTCAGCCGACGCCGCTGCTCGGTGCCGGAGATGGACAGGGTGCGGGCGCCGGCGGGGACCTCGTCGACGGGCAGGTATTCATCCCGATCCTCGACGTAGACCATGAGCTGGAAGGGAACCATGGTCACGCCAAGCTCCGCCTCGTGCTTCCGCAGCAGCTCCTGGGCGTCGTAGGGGCCGTAGAAGTCGTTGCCGGCGCTGTCTGCTCCCGGCCCGGCGTGGTCGCGACCGACGATGAAGTGCGTCACCCCGTGGTTCTTGCGGATGATGGCATGCCAGAGGGCCTCCCGAGGCCCGCCCATCCGCATGGCCAGTGGCAGCAACGAGAGCATCGCGCTGCCGTGCGGGTAGGACGGCATGATCGCCTGGTAGCAGCGGACGCGGGTGTAGTGGTCCACGTCGCCGGGCTTGGTCATGCCCACGACCGGATGGACCAGCAGGTTCGCGCCGACCTCCTTGGCCGCCCGGAGCGTCAGCTCCTGGTGCGCGCGGTGCAAGGGGTTGCGCGTCTGGAAGGCAACGACCTTGCGCCAGCCCCTGTCCGCGAACATGGCCCGCAATTCGGCCGGGGTCTGTCGCAATTCCTTGTAGTCATAGTGCAGCGGCAGCTGAGCCCCCTCCACCCGCCCGCCCAGATAGACCGGATTGGTGCGTTGCAGCAGGTGCGCGACACCGGGGTGCTTGACATCGGTCGTGCCGAACACGGCGCGGGCTTCGGCAACGAGGTCGGGCCGGTAGACGTCCTCGACGGTCAGGGCGGCCAGCATGACGCCTTCCGCGTCCCGCAACGCCACCATGCTTCCCGGCTCCAGCCCGGCGGCGGTCTCCTCGGCGACGTCCAACGTGACCGGAATCGGCCAGAGGGTGCCGTCCGCCAACCGCATCCGCTCGCAGACGGCGGCGTAGTCGGCGGCGCCGAGGAACCCGCGCAGTGGAGAGAACCCACCGGAGACCAACAACTCCAGATCGCAGGTCTGACGGGCGGTCAGGTCCCATGACGGCCAGTCACGGGACTGCTTGGCGATCTCCGCCGCCCGTTCCTCGTCGGCGATCAGGTTGATGAGCGCACCGCCGTGCGGGGCGATGAGATGGTGGACCACGGAAGAACTCCTCAGAGTATGAATCGTGCAGCGGCTCGGGGCGCCTGGTCGGGCGACCGCAGGGCCCCCAAGTGCTCTGTGCGTCACTGCGCCGCTGGTGCCGCACGGCCTTGCGCGGCTCGGTCCCCGCGCACACTTTATGCGGTCCCCGACCATGGGTCTGGGCGTTCGGCCCGAACCGGGTGTGCCTGGGTCGGGTTCGCTTTCTCAGCGTACTCTGACCCCCTCACGTAGGGTGACAGGCATTAACGATCAGTGGACGGCGGATTCGCGGTCGGCCATTCGGGGGATGTCTTGGCCACCAAGATGACCGCTTTGATGGTCTGCGCGCAGTTTCAATATGCGACTCATGGCACAATGCATCATATCGGGGCATACCTGGACGTAGCGGGAGTCCGGCGACGAGTGCCGCCGAGGGTAGTGAGCTGGCAGAACTTTCGACAGGGTTCAGGACGGGGTGGCAGCCAGTGAAGCGTGCGGCGCTGCCACGTGCCAGTGATCGCGGGCCGGTTTGCGCCGAGCAGGCACCCGAGATCAAGCGGGACCGCAATGCGCAGGGCTCTGTCGTCGGCTCGGAAACCCAGGACGTTCTCTTGGGCAGCCGGTTGATCGACCTCGCCGACCGGGCCGACCGGGCGAGTGGGCCACCGTCGGGAGCGGTGCCGTCGGCACGCACCCAGGGCTACCGCGGAGCCGTGCGCTGGGAACACCGCCTGGTCGGTCTTATCGTCCTCGTCGATCTCATGGCGATTCTGCTGTCGTGCGCGGTCGCCTTCCTGGTGCGCTCGGGGGCTACCATGCCGCGCGGGCGGTTCGCCGCGATGACCGCCGGGCTGGCGGCTGCGTGGGTGTGCTCCATGTGGCTGAGTCGGGCCTACGAGGCCCGCTATCTGACACTCGGATCGGAGGAATTCAAGCGGGCGTGCAACGCGGCGTTACGACTGATCGCCGGCATCGCCACGGTGTCCTACGCCACGAAGTTCACCACCGGTCGCGGCTTCGTGGTTGTCGCACTTCCGCTGGCCACAGTGCTGGACCTCGCGGGGCGTTACAGCGCCAGGAAGGTTGTGCTTCGCGAGCGCCGTCGAGGTCGCTGCCTGCACCGCGTTGTGGCGGCAGGAAGCGCCCAGGGTGTCGCCGACCTCGTGCGCAGCACTCGGCGTGCCCCCCACGCAGGCCTGATCGTTGTCGGTTGCTGCGTGAACCAGCGGCGCGCGATGCGGATTGCGGCGATCGAGGACGTTCCGGTGTTGGGTGATCTGACCTCCATCGCCGACGCGGTCCGTACCGCGCAGGCCACGACGGTGGCGATTGCGGCCCGAGGCGAAGTGTCGGCGCAGGCTTTGCGCCAGCTGTCCTGGGAGCTCGAAGGCAGCGGAGTCGATATGCTCGTCGCGCCGGCGCTTACCGATGTGGCCGGCCCGCGGATCCACATTCGTCCCGTCGCCGGGCTGCCGCTCCTGCACGTCGAGGAACCCGAGCTCTCCGGTGGTCGCCGCCTTCTCAAGGGCGCGTTCGACCGAGCGGTGGCGTGTACCACGCTGCTCCTGATCTTGCCCATGATGGTGGGCCTGGGGCTGGCTGTCCGGCTGAACACCGCTGGTCCTGTGCTGTTCCGGCAGGCTCGCTGCGGCCGAGGGGGCCGGCCGTTCACGATGTACAAGTATCGCTCCATGCGGGTCGGCGCCGAGGCGCAGCTGCAGACGCTGCTCAGCGAGAACGAGCACGCAGAGGGCTTACTCTTCAAGATCCGTCGTGATCCGCGGGTCACCGCCGTCGGCCGCTGGCTGCGCCGCTACTCCCTCGATGAGCTGCCCCAGCTGCTCAACGTGGCCAAGGGCGATATGTCGCTGGTGGGTCCACGTCCGCCGCTACCCAGCGAAGTCGCCCGGTATGACGGCGAGGTCCATCGCCGACTCCTGGTCAAGCCGGGTCTCACTGGGCTGTGGCAGGTCAGCGGACGTTCGGACTTGACCTGGGAGGAGTCGGTGCGCCTCGACCTCGAGTACGTCGAGAACTGGTCGCTGGCCATGGACTTCATGATCCTCTGGAAGACCGCCTTCGCCGTGATGAGGGCCGACGGTGCGTACTGAATCGGCTCGAGACGACGGCAACCCGAGTGGACCCGATGCAGCAAGCACCGCGGCCCAATCGGCGCACCAGGAACGCCCTCTCAGGTGGTGTTGCCGCACGTTATTCCAAGTCAGCGCACCGTTTCACGGAGCATAGGTAGAATTAGTGGTTTAGCGGTAGCCTGACGCCCGGGTTTCCGTCAGGAGCGAGAGAGGGATCGACACGTCCAATGGACACAGCTTCTCCGTCGGCCGGCGTCAACGACCTACCCAACTACGGCGCGATGCTCTCGCGTCGGAAGTGGCTGATCCTTACCTGCGTCCTCCTGGGTTTAGCCCTCGCAGCCGGGTTCACTGCTCTGGAGTCGAAAACCTACACCGCCACCACCTCGGTTCTCGTCAGGCCGGTCGGGCCCGCTGTGGTGGCGAGCAATCCCACCTCCTCGGCGGCGGCAAAGACGGGAATCAACCT
>JADGOV010000108.1 GCA_017882785.1 Frankiaceae bacterium | reverse complement strand
GCGGTCCGCAGCAGTCGAGGAGCCCGTCGCGTCCTGACGGTCGCGGCGGGCGTGGCCGTCGTCCTGCTGCTGTTTCCCGCCGTGTCGATCGGGCGGGTGTTGAGCGCGCCCGGCACCGACAGCGTCTCGGCCCGGCTGTCCGAATGGGCCCGTGACCACCGCCTCGGCGGCGCCGTCACCTGGCTCGAGCGGCGAACGTACCGCCCGCCCAAGGTGGGCGGGACCCCGCCGGCGACGTCGCCGCTCGGTGGCCAGCGCACCGCCTCCTCGGCCGGGCCGCCCGCAGCAGTGGCGGGGCCGACTCTTCCGCTGCCGGTCCGACCGCTGGCCACGCCGGCGCTGTCGGGCGAGGGCGGTTGGCATGTGCTGACCCGGGTTTCCGGCCGGCCGGCGATCGCCGCGGCGTACCTGCGGCCCGACGCCATCCACACCTCCTACGTGGCGGGGGTGGTGTGGATCAACCCGCGGCTCGTCTCGGCGCAACTCCACCCCGGAACCCTCGATCCCGGAGGCACCGGCTGGGCGGGGTCGACCAGCCTGCCGGCGGGCCGGCGGGCCGGTCTGCTCGCGGCGTTCAACTCGGGGTTCCGGCTGACTGCCTCCCACGGCGGGTTCTACCTGGCCGGCCGCCACGCCGGGCATCTCCGCCCCGGGGCGGCATCGATGGTCTTCGGTCGCAACGGCTCCCTGACTGTCGGCACCTGGAATCGCGACGTACGGCTCACCCCCGACGTGCTGGCCGTTCGGCAGAACCTGGCGCTGCTCGTCGAGGGCGGCCGGATCACCCCCGGGGTCGACAGCGACGCCGGCGTGTGGGGGGCGACGCTCGGGAACGCCAAGTACGTCTGGCGCAGCGGCATCGGCGTAAGGCGGGACGGCGGTGTCGTCTACGTCGCGGGCAATCGGCTGACCGCGCGATCCCTCGCCGAACTGCTCCTCCGGGGTGGCTGCACGCGGGCCATGGAGTTGGACATCAATCCGGCCTGGACCTCCTTCATCCTCTACCCGCCGAAGGAGCGCAACCTGCTGCCGGACATGCAGGGTTCGCCCCGCCGGTACGACACGGTCTCCAGCCGCGACTTCGTCGCGCTGTACGCCCGGTGAACGCCCGGTGACAGCGCCCGGCACCGGGGCCGCACCGGCGGCACAGATCGGGCGGTTGAATCTCGCACCGGCCGATCGGCGGACGAGGCTGGCGCAGCCGGCCGCGCTGCTCGCCGCCACCCGCCCGCGGCAGTGGACGAAGAGCCTGCTGGTCCTCGCGGCTCCGGTCGCCGGCGGCGCGTTGTTGCGCCCGGCCGTCCTGCCCGCCGCCGCCCTGGCCCTCCTCGCCTTCACGCTGGCCGCGGCAGCGGTGTACCTGGTCAACGACGTCGGCGACCGCACGCGGGACCGGCTGCACCCGGTGAAACGGCACCGACCGGTTGCCTCCGGGCAACTCAGCCCCGCGACGGCACTGGCCGCCGCCGCGGTGCTCGCCGCGCTGGCGGTCGGCGCCCCGCTGGGCGCCATGCGGCCGGGCCTCGGCGGCGTCATCACGGTTTACCTTCTCCTTTCGCTGCTCTACGGCCGGTGGCTGAAGAACACTCCATGGGTGGAACTCGCGGTCGTGGCCACCGGCTTCGTCCTTCGCCCCCTCGCCGGTGCGATCGGGACCGGCGTCCCCCCGTCGGGCTGGTTCCTCCTCGTCTGCGGCTGTGGTTCGTTGACGGTCGCCTTCGGCAAGCGAGCCGCTGAGCTGCGTCAATGCGGACCTCAGGCCGCGCTCGCCCGCCCCGTCCTGGCCAGCTACCGGGTCTCTGCTCTGCGCACCGGCCGTCGGGCTGCCAGTGCCGGTGCCGTCGTGGCCTATCTGGGATGGGCCGCCACCCGCACGACGCCGCTGGAAAGGTGGACCGCCCTGCTCTCGACGCTGCCGCTGACCGCCGCCTTCCTGCGCTACGCCGTCTGCAACGACCGCGGTCTTGGTGAGGCGCCGGAAGAGCTGGCGCTCACCGACCGCACCCTGCAACTCCTCGGCGTCTGCTGGCTCGTGACGTTCCTGGTCGGTGTTTGTGGAGGCTGACCACGCCCAGCGCGCGCTGGTCAGCGGATGGGGCCGCACGGTGCCGACGGCAGCCACCGTCCGGCGGCCGCGATCAGTTGCGGAGACAGCCGCGATCCTCGGCTCGGCCGGCCCCCGCGGTGTGATCGCTCGGGGCCTCGGGCGCGCGTACGGCGATGCGGCCCAGAACGCTGGCGGTACGGTCATCGACTGCACCGGCCTCGCCGGGATGCGCCTCGATCCGGAAACCGGCGTCGTCACCGCCGCCGCCGGGATGAGTGTGGACGCCCTGCTGCGCGCCCTGATTCCCCACGGCTGGTTCGTGCCGGTCAGCCCCGGCACCCGCCAGGTCACGGTGGGTGGCGCGATCGCCGCCGACATCCACGGTAAGAACCACCACCGCGACGGGTCGTTCTCCGAAGCCCTCTCGAGCCTGCGGCTCATCCTGCCCTCCGGGGAACACCGGCTCGTGGACCGCAGCGACGGGAGGCTCTTCCAGGCCACCGTCGGCGGCATGGGGCTGACCGGGGTCATCGTCGAGGCGACCTTCCGGTGCATCCCGATCCGCACCTCACGGATGCGGGTCGACACGGTCCGGGCGGCGAACCTCGAGGAGGCGCTGGCGCTGATGGCGGAAGGCGACGACGCCTACCGGTACAGCGTCGCGTGGATCGACCTGCTGGCGCGTGGCCCGGCCCTCGGGCGCAGCGTGCTCACCCGGGGCGATCATGCCGAGCCGGCCGAACTGACGCCTCGAGACGCTGTTGACCCGCTGGGTTTCGACCCTCGGGTGCGGCTGGGCGTGCCGCCGTGGGCACCGTCCGGACTCCTCAACCCGATGACGGTGCGGGCTTTCAACGAGCTGTGGTTCCGCCGGGCACCGCGGGAGCGGCGGGGGGAGATCCAACCCCTGGCCGGGTTCTTCCATCCGCTGGACGCCTTGGCCGAGTGGAACCGGCTCTACGGCAGGCGGGGGTTCCTGCAGTACCAGTTCCTGCTGCCCTTCGGCGCCGAGGGCACGCTGCAGGAGATCGTGGAGCGGGTCTCCGCGTCCGGCGTCGCGTCCTTCCTCGCCGTGCTCAAGCGCCTCGGCGCGGCCAGCGGCGGCTGGATGTCGTTTCCCGCGCCGGGTTGGACGCTCACCCTCGACGTGCCCGTGCGCCCGCGGGTGCTGGGGCTGACCCGTGACCTCGACGCGGCGGTGCTCGCGGCCGGCGGCCGGGTCTACCTCGCCAAAGACTCCGTGCTGCGCGCCGACGCCGTGGAGCGGATGTACCCGCGCGTGATGGACTTCCGCGCTCTCCGTTCGGAGATCGACCCGCAGCGCATTCTGCGTTCAGACCTGGCGAGACGGCTGGAGTTGTAGATGAGGCTGGAACGTCGAAGAGAACCGGAACGTCGATGAAGAATGCACTCGGGGTCGTGGACTCGGTCGTCGTCCTCGGCGGTCGCAGCGAGATCGGGCGGGCCATCGCCCGCCGCCTCGTCCGCGACGGGGCCAGCCGGGTCGTCCTCGCCGTCCGCGGCGGCGCTGCCGCCGACGCCGCTGTCGAGTTGGGTGAACTCGGCGCCACGGTGACCGTCGTCGACTTCGATGCGCTGGACGTCGACTCCCACGAGCGGCTGGTGCGGAGCATCTTCGCGTCCCTGGGGGACGTCGACGTCGTGGTCTCGGCCGTGGGGGAGCTCGGCGATCAGGCGAGGTACGAGCGTGAGCCGGCGGCGGCGGCCGCCAGCGTCCGGACCAACCTGGTCGGTCACGTCTCCACCGGTCTGGCCGTCGCCGCCTGCCTGCGGGCGCAGGGCCACGGCACGTTGGTCGTGCTGTCCTCGGTCGCCGGGATCCGTACCCGACGGTCGAACTTCGTCTACGGCTGCGCCAAGGCCGGTTTGGATGGATTCGCCCTCGGTCTGGCAGACGCACTGCACGGCACCGGGGCCACGGTCATGGCCGTCCGGCCGGGATATGTCCACACTGCCATGAGCGCCCACGTCCCACCGGCGCCGATGTCGGTCACCGTCGAGGACGTGGCGGACGCCGTCGCCGACGGCCTGCGCCGCGGGGCCGTCGTGGTCTGGGTGCCCCAGCGCCTCGCGGGCGTGTTCGCGGTCCTGCGGCTGCTGCCGAGGAGCGTGTGGCGACGGATGCCGACGTGACGACATCGCCCCGATCTCCGGGAATCGACGCAACGTACCCAGCTCACCGAGCCGGCAGCGCCGCAACCGCAGGTTTCGACGCCGTTCGGCGCGGCTCCTCGACAATCCCGGGGAGGGACAGCCCCCGTAGCGCAACCAACGGGCCGCGCCAGTTCAGTTCAGAGCGCCCCACGCCGCCGCAGGATTCGGGTAAGAACGAGACCGAGGGGAGCGGGAGCCCAGAAAGTGACGGCGCGGAACAGCAGGACGGCGTCGACGGCCTGGGTGACCGGGACGCGGGCGCTGACTACCGCTGCGATGAGGTGAGCTTCAGTGGAGCCGAGCCCCGCGGGGACCGGAACAGCGGACGCGGCCGCGGCGCCGGCGAGGTAGGCGATGAGCAGGGTTGCGCTGTCGCTGCGCCGGCCACCGCTGACAGCGTGGACGCTCACCGCTAACGCAACACCGAGGATGAGCGTGGTGGCCCCCGACGCCCCGAGCAGCACGGCCAGGTCACGGGGCCGGTGCACGAAGTGGGCGACGTGCCTACCGTCGGCCACCGCGCCTTGCAGCACATTCACGACCCGGCTGGGCACCCCAGCAGGGCCGCGGCGACGACACTGAGGGACACCGCCGCCGGGGGGAGCGGGGGAGGACGTGGGTGAGTCGGGCTCGCGGGAGAACGAGCAGCGCCGGGCGGTGGGGGGGACAGCTGCCTGGCGATGAGAATTGCAGCGCGCAGGAGCACGTCGGCGAGAGCGCCGAGAATCGCGAGTGAGGCGACGGCAGCCACCGCGCCGGGAAGATCGGGCCCGCGGCGGGTGAGGGAGCGAATGTTGACCGCGGCGCCACCCAAGCCCAGTGGAGTGATCCGATTGGCCGCAGTAGCCGCCAGTTGCGCCATGATGGCCTCCCCCAGGGGCAGCCACCGCCCCGCGGCGGCGCGTAACGCGGTCGCGGCGAGGACGTAATGACCGAGCGCCAAGCCAGCGAGGATGGGAACGAACTGCCAGCGAACGGCGCCGAACCCGCGGAGCGCGGCGCGGAGGGACCCGAGCAGGTCGACGGGCGTGTCTTCGTCGGCGAAGGGTGCGCCCACTGCGGCTGCCGCGGCCAGCAGCGGGGCCGTCCAGACCATCCACCGGCCGCCACCACCTGCCGCCCACCACCGCTTGCCGGCGAAGCGGGCGGAGCCGGTGGCAGCGTCATCGGCGGCGACCGCAGGCCTCTCATGCCGTGCCTGAGTCAGCAACGGGAAGCGCCCGGAAGCCATTGACCCTGTAGCCGGTAGCTGCCGGGGGTGGGCACCCGCAACACGGTCGTGGTTTGCGGTCCAAAGGCGAGGCAGCCGGTCGAATGACCGTCGGCGTCGAGGAGCACCAACGACCCGGTGAACGGGGTGCGGACCACGACCGGTCCGGCGCGGGTTGCCTGCAGCAGGACGGCGCTGTCGGTCAGCCCGGTCACCGTCGCCGAGCCGGTGGCGAGTGGGTTCCGGTCCGTGACCCGGTAGCGCGTCCAGTGCGTTCCGCGCCACTGCGACCGCAGATACGGTTGCCCCCGGGCGATGAGGCGGCCCTCGGCGGCAGCGGCGTAATCCAGCGGGGCATCGGGTATTGCCACCCACCCGACAGCTCGGGCGGCCAGCCAAAGCCGGTAGGAACCTGCCGTGAGCGTCTCTTGATAAGAGAGCGGATTGTTCGCGGCTTCGATCTGCCATTCCCAGCCGCGAGCGAGCGGCACTCGGTGGCGGGCTCCACCACTTGCCGTTGGTCGATCCTGGCCCGAACACGATCTGGATGTGGGCCGGCCTCCTCTCCGGCGCCACCAACGTGATGCTGCAGTCCCTGACCGGCCTGGACCGGCAGGTACAGGCCCCGGCCGGATGCGGATCGCGACCCTGCGGCATCGGCTGCTCGCGGTGCCTGGCCGGCTCATCTCCCATGCACGCGGCCTGACCCTGCGGCTACCCCCCGACCAGCAGAGCTTGCCGGCCGTCCTGACCCGGCTACGAGCCTTACCCGCACCCACCTGAACCCCCAGCCCCACCCCGACTGCCCGAGGACCCCGGAGACCCCGACCACCACGTCGGACACCCCCGTACGCCCCACCCACGCGCAAGATCAACAGACCGCATTCGAAGCTTCCCCGAGCAAGATCACCCCGCTAATGCCGGCCGGCCAGCCGGCCGGGGCGTAGTCGACGGCGGCGACCTGCGCGCCGGGCATCCCTTTCGCCCTGCGCCACGCGGTCCTCGGGATCGACCGGATCGCCGCCCGCACCGCGGGGTTACGTACCGCGGCGATCGCGACCTCCGCCCCCGCGGTGACCGCGGCGTAGGCCACACCAGCGGCACCGGCCGCCTGGCCCGCACCCCCGCATAGGTCCAGCCGATCCGCTCCTTGTCGGTGCCGTAGACCTCGACGTCGGTGGGGTCCAGGTCGATCGTCAGGCGGACCGCGACCAGCTCGCGTTGCCGCTCCGGTGGCGACGCCGCGACATAGTGGTCGACCACGCCGACCACGTCGGCCCGCATCGTGTCCAGGTCGCAGAAGAAGTCGCCGCCGGCGAGCATGCACTCGGCCAGGCCGACCGGCAGCTCCCCCCGCCGGCCCCCCGGCTGCGGGCCCTGACCGGACCGACGCGGCGGTCGATGGTGCCCACCACGTCGAGCACCCCGCAGGTCTCGGCGACCAGCACCAGCCCGCCGTTCGCGGTCAACGTCGGGTCATCCGGGCGGAACTCGATTATCGGCCGGCGAGGCGCTACTGTAACCACCAGACAGGTGCCTTTCCTGTACGGAACTCGGATGGTGTCGAAACCCCGATTCTCCTTGCCAGGAAGGGCATTTGTCGTCCCTACGGACGCGTGTCGCGGACCTCGACCGGCCCAACTCGCGGATGTAGGTCAGATCCGCATTCCGAGCGGGCGGCTGACGCTGAGGGCCTGTCTCTCGGGGAACGCGAACGGTGGCAGGCACGGGGTGTGGCGCATGCCTTCCAGCGACAGCTCGGGGCGGATCCTCGCGCAGCGGGACCAGTCGCGCTCGCGGGTGCTGCCTTGCGTCGCGCCAATGTGGGCGAGTAGTTGAGCGCTAAGGCTAAGGTGGCCGGATGCTCAACATGATCAATGGGTTGCCTAGCCATGTTCTGCTCGTGCACGCTGTTGTTATCCTCGTTCCGCTCGCCGCTCTGCTCGCGGTCGTCGGATCCGTGTGGCCGGCTGCCCGACAGTATCTGGGCGCACTAACGCCGCTGACCGCCCTCGCCGGATTGGTTTTTGTGCCGCTGGCGTCGAATGCCGGCGAGTGGCTGCAAGAGCATGTCCCCGACACGGCGCTGGTCGACCGGCACGCGGAGATGGGCGGCGGCCTGCTGGTCTGGGCCGGTCTGCTTTTCTTGATCACCCTCAGTATCTGGCTGCTTGATCTGGCCAGCAAGCGGGCGTGGCGCGTACCTACGCCTTTGCTTTCCCGCTGGGTGCGGCCGGTCGGCAGCGTGCTGCTCTGTGCTGTGGCCGTGGTCTCGGTCGTGCAGGTCTTCCGGATCGGTGACTCAGGCGCGAAGGCGGCATGGGAGGGGCGGGTCAACACTCATTCGGGCAGCGGCGGCCGTAACTGATGTCTGACCGCCCGCGCCGTCGGGAACGGCGTCTAGCTCGCGCTATGCGTCGAGGGCAGCGAGCTCGCGAAGTTAGCTGCTTCACCCTGAAGAAGTCGTAGCGGAATCCTTTGTGGCGCAGCGGTTTCGGTCGGCGCGCCACCCGTCTTGCGCCGTGGAATGACGAGATCATGGTGTCTGCCACGGGTGGGCACGAGCGGTCGGAGCGGCGATGCTGCGAACGCGGGCGGAACAGGTGAGCTGGTGGGAGTCGGTGCTGCCGGCGGAGGTGCTGCGGCTGCCGGAGGAGCTGGCGCGGGTCGACACGCTGCTGGACGACCGGGTGTTCTTCACGCCGTTCGTGCCGTTCTTCGACCCGCGGGCCGGCCGTCGACGCCGATGGAGACCTACCTGCGGATGATGTTCCTGAAGTTCCGCTACCGGCTGGGCTATGAGGGCTGGCGTCGACGAACCGCTCCGAGCGGAGCACCGCCAGCGCCCGCTGCTGCTCGGCCGCTGTGAGCGCGTTCGGCGGACCCGGGGCCAGGCTTCGGCGGCCCAGGGTTGGGCTCGGGTCCGCAGCCAGCGGTAGGGCTCCGTGATTTCCGAAGATACCGCGGCACTCTTCGCCAAGGAGGGCCGGTAACCGACAAGCACCTCCTGATCGAAGAGTGGGCGCGGGTTCAGCCGCGGTGGTTCCCCCCGAGTGCCGC
>JADGOV010000107.1 GCA_017882785.1 Frankiaceae bacterium | reverse complement strand
GCGCAGTGGGCGCGACACCGTCAGATCCTGGCGCGCTCAGTGGGTGAGCCTCGACGAAGCGCTTGGTCTGGGTGTACATCCGTTGGATGTAGGCCTCCAGCTGCACGTCCTCCACGCGCCACTGGCCGCGCCCACCGACCTTGATGGCGGGCAGTTCGCCGCTGCGCACCAACGCGTAGGTCTGCGCCGCGGAGATGTTGAGCACCTCCGCGACGTCGGCCAGATGGAGGAATCGCCGCGCCTCGGCCGTCATCCCGGGCTCCGGTCCCACCCCGTGGGTTCGGCGGACACGTAGTCAGGCGGTAAAGGTGCACTCACCTTCGTTTGCCTCCAGATGTGTTGTGTACCGTTGACCATCCTGCCGCATTTCGCCCCGCGGTGCCGTCTCTGACGCGGCGTGTCGTGGATGGAGGTCTGGATGGAGGTTGTCGAGTAATGGCGCTGCCGGCCTCGCCACGTGCTCGGCGGTTGTCCGCACCGTCCTGGTTGGACACCCGGTTCGTCCTCGGTCTGCTGCTCGTGCTGGTCTCCGTGGTCGTCGGGGCACGGGTGCTCGCGGGCGCTGATCGCGCCGACTCCGTGTACGCGGTGACGCACGACCTCGCCGGGGGCACGCCGCTGCTGGCCTCGGATCTGCGACCCGTCCGGGTGCGACTGCTCGACGACCGTGCTGGCTATGTCAGTGCGGTCGGCCCCAAGCCCGTAGGTTATGTGCTCGACCGCCCGTTGGGCGCTGATGAATTCCTGCCGCGCCGAGCGCTGCGGGTCGGTACGCCCGCCGAGATGAGGCTGGTCACTGTTCCGGTGGCCACCCATCACTATCCGGCCGAGCTTCGCCACGGAGACGTGGTGGACCTCTACGTCAGCCCGAAGGCGCTGGCGGGAGGCGCCCCCTCCGCTCCGGTGCTGGTGGCCCCGAGGGTGCTGGTGAACGCCGTGTCCGACGCCGACGGCAGTCGACTGAGCAGCACTGCCGGAGTCGGCATCGCGCTACGGGTCCCGGTGGCTCGCGTGGCTCGCGTGGTGGCGGCCGGGCAGGGCGCGGTGGATCTGGTACGCATCCCGAGTGAGCCGCCAAGACCGTCCGCCGACGGGTCGCCATGATGCGCGCGGCTGCGGTGCCCATCCTCACCGCGGTGACGGATCCCGCGTGGGAGGCGGCGCTGGTCGCGGACCTGGGGCATGTGGAGCGCGGAGTGGCGGTCGTCCGGCGATGCGTCGATGTGGCCGACCTCCTGGCCGTGGCGGCGAGTGGGGTGGCCCGGGTGGCGGTGGTCTCCGCTGACCTGCGTCGGCTGGATCGCGACGCACTGGCCCGGTTGTCCCTTGCCGAGGTAGGGGTGGTGGGCGTGGTGCGTCCGGGCGACGAAGCGGCCGACCGACGCCTGCGGGAGCTCGGCGTGGCGGCGGTCGTCGGCACGACCGCCGCCGCGGTCGAGGTGGCCAGTGCCGTGCTGGCCGCCGCGGCCTGGTCCGCACCGGCCACCGGCTTCGCCGCGCCCGGCCGTGGCGCCGACCAAGAGGGATCGCCATCCGGCGCTGAGCCGGCGGAATGGGATGGCGGCGGGCGGGACGCACGGTCGTCCACGCTGCCCTTGGGTGGCCGGGGTCGGCTGGTCGCGGTGTGGGGTCCGGCTGGCGCCCCGGGTCGGACCAGCGTGGCGATCGGCCTGGCCGCGGAGTTCGCCGCCCAAGGCGTGGCGCCGCTGCTGGTGGACGCCGACGTCTACGGCGGTACGGTCGCCCAGCAGCTCGGCATGCTGGAGGAGACTCCTGGCCTGGCCGCGGCCTGCAGGTTGGCCAACACCGGCATGCTGGACGTACCGCGACTCGCCGCCCTCGCGCGGGCCTGCAGCGATGGCCTGCGGGTCCTCCCCGGCATTTCCCGGCCGGCCAGATGGCCGGAGCTGCGTTCCGCCGCGTTCGAGGCCGTGCTCGCCCTCTGTCGCAGCCTCGCTCGGGTGACGGTGGTCGACTGCGGCTTCAGCCTCGAGCAGGACGAGGAGTTGATCTACGACACCGCGGCTCCCCGCCGCAACGGGGCAACGTTGGTGGCGTTGACCGCCGCGGACATGGTGGTCGCCGTCGGCTCCGGTGATCCTGTCGGTGTCCAGCGGCTCGTCCGTGGGCTCAGTGAGTTGGTCGAGGTCGTGCCCGGGGTCGAGCCGATCGTGGTGGTCAATCGCGCCCGGCGCACTGCCGTCGGCGGTGACCCGCGCCGAGAAGTCGGCGGCGCGCTGGACCGTTACGCCGGCGTCGCCGCCGCGGCCTACGTACCCTATGACCGCGCCGCCTACGACACGGCCATCGCGGCGGGCCGCACGTTGCGCGAGGTGGCACCCGGGTCGGCCGCCCGGCGGGCACTGTCCGGGCTGGCCGCCGAGCTTGCCGACCGCATGCAGACTGGGCCGCCGACAGGACGTGCACCTCGCCGGACCCAACCAAGGCAGACCCCGCTACCCTCGTCTCGATGAGGTTGCTGACCGGAACAAGAACGTCGCTGAAGGTGATCTCGCAGTGGCCGTATTGATCCGCGTGTTGCCCCCCACAGCCGTTGGCGATGGGCGCGCAGTGGAGCGCCGACCACGCTGGCTCGACGTCCCGCTGTGCTTCCTCGATTCACCGAACCCACCTACAGTGACTCGCCGTGAGCATCATCGGGCCCGACGGGACGCCGGTCGACGGCGGGTCCGGCCGGTCCCCGTGGCGACGGTTCCGCGGGTGGGGGGCAGCCGCCGCGGCGCTGCTGCTCTTCGCCGGCATCGCCTACGGTGGATGGCGGCTGTTGCATCAGTCCACGACCCGCCGGGTCGCGTCGTGCCCTCGCCCAAGCCTCGGTGCCGGATCCCCGGCTGGAGCACAAGGTATCGCCATCCGCGTGCTCAACGGTACGTCGCGGCGCGGGCTCGCCCGGTCCACCGCGGCCGCTCTGTCCCGACGAGGCTTTCATGTCACGGGTGTGGGCAACGGGCCGCGGGTTCCGGGGCAGACCCAGGTGCGTTACGCAGCGGCCGATTCACTCGCTGCCCGATTGACGGCGTTGCAGCTCACGGGTGTCGTCCTGGCGGCCGACCCGGCCGTGCGGCAGCGTGTCGATATCGTGCTCGGCGGGAGGTTCCGTCGACTGCGTACTCCCGCAGAGGTGACGGCCGCCACGAAAGCCGCCAGGCTGCCGACGCCACGACCGAGCGTCTCACCCTGCCGGTAGCCGCCGGACCGCAACGCGCTGTCCGCTCCGGGCCAGCGGCGCTTGCAGGAGCTAGCACCGTGGCACCTTAAACTGTTGATGACGAAAGGCGACTCCCATGGCTGACCGGCTCAGTCCGCTCGACGTCTCGTTCCTCTACCTGGAAGAACCGAGCACTCCGATGCACGTCGGCAGCGTGATGGTCTTTGCCGACACCGCGGAAGGGGTCGAGTACGAACGTCTGTGCGAACTCATCACCGAGCGGATTGCCGGGGTCCCTCGGTACCGGCAGAAGATCCGATGGGTGCCGGGGCGACTGGCGAGCCCGGTCTGGGTGGACGACCCGTCCTTCGACGTCTCCTACCACGTCCGGCGCAGCGCCTTGCCCAAGCCCGGTTCCGACGCCCAGCTGCGTGAGCTGGTCGCACGCGTGCAGTCCCGGCACCTGGACCGCAGCCGGCCGCTGTGGGAGATGTATGTCGTCGAGGGACTCTCCGACAACCGGTTCGCGATCATCTCCAAGACGCATCACGCCATGGTCGACGGGCTGGCCGCGGTGGACATCGGTCAGCTCATTCTCGACGCCACCCCGAACCCGCGCACTACGCCGGCCGACCGCTGGCAGCCGGAGCCGGAGCCGTCATCCCTCGACCTCGTCGGCGATGCGGTGCTCGACTACGTCCGCCGGCCGACGGCCGTGGTCGACGTTGCCCGAGCGACGGCGAACGATCTGCGTTCCCTGCCGGGAAAGGCGGCGCACACCCTCCTCGGGTTGGCCGACATGGCCCGGACGGCGGTCCGTCTGGCACCCGACAGCCCGCTCAACGTCGACATCCGCGAGCAGCGCCGATTCGGTAGCGCGATCACCGAGTTGGACGACTACAAGCGGATCCGTAAGCAGCACGGAGGCACGGTCAACGACGCCGTGCTGGCCACGGTGACGGGCGCGCTGCGACAGTTTCTGCTCACCCGGGGCGAGCAGGTCGATCCCCGATCGGAGATCCGGGCGATGGTGCCGGTGAGCGTGCAGGGTGGTGGCAGCACCGCGGGCAACCACGTCTCCTCCTTCTACGTGGACCTGCCTGTCGGTGAGTCCAACCCTGTCGTCCGCCTGCACCAGGTCAGCTACGCGATGCGGGCTCACAAGGAGTCCGGGCAGTCGGTCGCGGCGGACACCCTCGTGGCCATCGGCGGCTTCGCGCCGCCCACCTTGCACGCCCTCGGCGCCCGCGTGGCCTCGGGTCTGTCCCGTCGGCTGTTCAACACCGTGATCACCAATGTGCCGGGCCCACAGTTCCCGCTGTATGCGGCCGGTGCGCTGATGCTGCAGGCCTACCCGGTGGTGCCGCTGGCGAAGGGCCAGGCGGTCAGCATCGGGCTGACTTCCTACAACGGCGGGGTGGACTACGGCCTGCTGGCCGACCGCGACTCGATGCCCGACGTCGACCTGCTGGCCGGACTGATCGAGGAGTCGCTGGCGGAACTGGTGGAGACGGTGCGATGACCGCGCCCGGCCGCACAGACCGACGCCCCCGACAGGGGTTGGTCTGCGGGGCCGGCGGTGTTCTCGGCTTCGCCTGGATGGTGGGCGCGCTCCAGGCACTGCACGATGGGGAGCGCTTGGACCCCGCCACCGCGGAGGTGCTCATCGGCACCTCCGCCGGGTCGGTGATGGCCGCCTTTCTGGCCGCCGGTGTGCCGTTGCGCACGATCGTCCATCACCAATTGGGCCTCCCCGTCGAGGGCGAGACGCCCATCGACTACGACCCCGACACCGGCACCGGCGGTGCCCTGCCACCGCGACCCGAGTTGCGGATGGGCTCGCGCCGCCTGCTTCTGCGGGCTGCCCGCCACCCCCGTCGCTACCCGCCGGTGGCCGCGCTGTCGGCGCTGGTGCCGCGCGGTCGCGGCTCGCTGGCGCCGATCGGCCGGGTCGTCGATCAGTTCGTGCCCCCCGGGGAGTGGGTGGACCATCCTGGCACCTGGATCGTGGCCATGGACTATGACACCGGCAAGCGGGTGCCCTTCGGCCGGCAAGGCTCACCCCGGGCCTCGATTGCCGAGGCGGTCATGTCCTCGTGCGCGATCCCCGGCTGGTATTCACCCATCTCCATCCACGGCCGGCGCTACGTCGATGGCGGCATCTGCTCGGTAACCTCATTGGACCTGCTTGCGCACCAGGGGCTGGATGAGGTCATCGTGTTGGCCCCCATGGCGTCCTTCGACTACGACCTCCCTGCCACCTTCGGCGCCCGCGTTGAGCGCACACTGCGGCGAGCTACCAGCCGGCGACTGCTGCAGGAGGCGGACAAGGTGCGCCGGAGCGGGACAGCGGTCACCATCCTGGCGCCCGGTCGGGAGGACCTGTCGGCGATTGGCGCCAACCTGATGGATCCGCGTCGGCGGGAACGGGTGCTCGAAACGTCACTGCGGACGAGCGCCGCGGGGCTGGCCGAGCGCCGGGACCTGCTGGCCGCCAGCTGATGAGCCGGTTGTGCCGCTACCGGCCGGGCGGCGGGGCGATTCGGGTCACGCCGAAGAAGCCCGAGGCATAGACCGGCTGCACCTGGACGACGGTGCCGGAGTGCGGAGCAGCGATCATGTAGCCGCCACCGAGGTAGATGGCGACGTGGTGGATCGTCGCCGGGTCGGCCGTCCTCGCCCAGAACAGCAGATCGCCTGGCCAGACATCGGCGACGGCCGGGTGGCTGCCGGCGAACCATTGCTGCTGGGAGGTGCGCGGCAGGGACGCCCCGGCGTCGGCGAAAACGCGCTGCACGAGGCCTGAGCAGTCGAAGGCCGCCGGTCCGGCGGCTCCCCACTGGTAGGGCTTGCCGAGTTGGCCCTCCGCCGCCGCCAGCTCGCGGGACACGAAGGCGGTGAGGCCGGAGGTGCCGATGGCGACGCCGGGCCTACCGGTCCGTCGCTGTACGTCGCGTACGATCGTTGCCAGCGCGTCCGCCCTGCGCTGCTGGGCCTCGTCCTCGGCGGCGAGGACTGCCTGCACCGGCGCGCCGGCCGAAGCGAGCAGCTCCTGCTCGGAAGCGAGGTTGGCGGTGACCGCCTGGGTGGCGGCCGCGGCTGCGCGGGTGAGGCGTCCCTGGTCGAAGAGCGCGGCGGCGAGTGAGCCTTCGGCGGTGGCCGAGCGTTGCGCGGCTGCCTCGGCCGCGACGAACCGCAGCCGGTCCTGGGCCAGGAAGAACCGGCTGTCGTCGTACCGGTGGAAGACGTCCACCCCCGGCGGGGTCCCGATCGTCACATCCAGCAGTCCGGGCGGACCACCGGAGATGTAGAGATCGCGAAGGCGTTCGGTGGCGATGCGGTCCGCGCTGGCCTGGGCAGCCTTGGCGGTCCGACTCGCCCGGACAGCGGCGTCATGGCGGCGCTGCGCCGCCGCCAGCTCGACCCGCACCTCGTCGTAGTTCTCCACCGCGACCTCGGTGGCGATCCGCAACGCGTCCACCTTGGCCTGCACTGCCTCCGCCGCCTGAGCGGCGGCGGCCAGGGCCGGTGACAACAGCGGCGGCTTGCTCGGTACGTCGGCCGCTGGTTGCGGAGCCGGCAGCGCCGCAGGGCTGACAGCGGCGACAGCAGTCACGGCCGTCCCCGCCGGACCGCTGACGGTGAGAGCCGCCGCGACGATGCCGGCGAGCACCCCTGCACGTCGCGTGCTGCGCGTCACCGGTCCCCCGCCCCTTTTGCTCCGGATACAGCGTAAGTGGCTCGCGTAACGTGAGCGACACTCTGGCGGAACGGAGACTGAGGGAACACGCTGGACCGATGCGGGACACCGCTCTCGTCACTGCTGCCAGGAGCTGCGATGGATGCCATGACAGAGGTACCCGAACCGGTCAACGAACCGATTCGCAACTATGCCCCCGGCAGCCCCGAGCGGACGTCCCTCGAGGTGCGGATCAAGGAGCTGTCGGCTCGATCCGTGGAGTTGCCGATGACGATCGGCGGCGAGCAGCGCCTGGGCGCCGGCGCCGCGGTGCCGGTCGTGCAGCCGCACAATCGGCGCGCCGTCCTCGGGACACTGCACGAGGCCAGCACCGATGATGTCCGGGCCGCCGTGTCGGCTGCGGAGGCGGCCGCGCCGGCCTGGCGTGGGCTGTCCTTCGACGACCGGGCCGCGATCCTGCTCAAGGCGGCGGATCTGCTGGCCGGTCCATGGCGGGACTCGCTCAACGCCTCCACCATGCTCGGGCAGAGTAAGACCTGCTACCAGGCCGAGATCGACTCGGCCTGCGAGCTGATCGACTTCTGGCGCTTCAACGTGACCTTCGGTTCTCGGATCCTCGCTGATCAGCCCCGGTCCGCACCGGGCGTGTGGAACCGGGCGGACCATCGGCCGCTGGAAGGGTTCGTCCTGGCGATAACCCCCTTCAACTTCACCGCCATCGCCGGCAACCTGCCTACGGCGCCGGCGCTGATGGGGAACACGGTCGTGTGGAAGCCGTCACCCACTCAGCAGTTCGCCGCCGAACAGACCATGCGACTGCTCGAGGCGGCCGGCCTGCCACCCGGGGTGATCAACCTGGTCACCGGCTTCGGGCCGGCCGTCAGTGAGGTCGCCCTGGTGCATCCCAGCCTGGCCGGGGTGCACTTCACCGGCTCGACTGCGACCTTCCAGCACCTGTGGCGGACCATCGGTGAGCACATCGAGAGCTACCGGGCGTACCCCCGGGTGGTGGGGGAGACCGGCGGGAAGGACTTCGTCATCGCCCATCCCTCCGCTGATATCGACGTGCTGCGGGTGGCGCTGCTCCGGGGCGCGTTCGAGTACCAAGGCCAGAAGTGCTCCGCGGCGTCCCGGGCCTACATCCCCCGCTCGGTGTGGGCCCGGATGGCCGACAGCTTCATCGAGGAGGTCCAGTCGCTGACCCAGGGGGACGTCACCGACTTCGCGCACTTCATGGGTGCGGTCATCGACGAGCGATCTTTCCGGCGCCTCAGCGGGGTCCTGGAGCAGGCGCGGTCGGACTCGGCGATCGAGATCGTCGCCGGCGGTACGGCGGATGACCGGGAGGGCTTCTTCGTCCGCCCGACGGTGCTCCGCAGCGCGGACCCGGGTCATGAGATCTTCACCGAGGAGTACTTCGGGCCGATCCTCGGCGTGTTCGTCTACGAGGACGGGGAGTACGACCGCGTCGTCGAGCAGGCGGCGGAGGTCGCCAGGTATGCCTTGACCGGTTCGATCATCGCCCAGGACCGCGGGGCCGTGGTCAGGGCGACCGAGACGCTGCGGTTCTCGGCCGGGAATTTCTACGTCAACGACAAGCCGACCGGAGCCGTCGTCGGGCAGCAGCCCTTCGGTGGTG
>JADGOV010000051.1 GCA_017882785.1 Frankiaceae bacterium | reverse complement strand
GGTGCGGAGTTCACCCTCTACCGACTGCACCAGCAACACACCGCCGTACTTCGCCGCCGGACGCCACGCAAGGACACCTTTCGGCTCCGGATGGCGGACCAGCTCATCGACACCGGCCGGCTGAGAACCGAACGGTCGGCAAACCCGCCCGGCTCTATCGCAGAGCCCGGTCGGCGGCATGATCCCGAGTTGCCGCCACCCTCGGACGGCCATACTGGCGCTCGAGGCCGTTGTCCACACCACGGCCGGCGGCTAGGCGGACATTCTGCACAGGGCTGCGCAGCGGCCTCCGCGACGGGACTGGTCGCGGGGAGGGTGATGTCATGACCGAGACCGCACCTTCTCCCGATGTCGCCACTACCGACGTGTTGACGCTATGTAGCCCGGCGGAGGTTCTCGCGACCGTCCCCTACATGCTGGGCTTCCAGCCGGCGGACAGCGTCGTGCTGATCTCGCTCCGTGGCCCGCGGCAGCGCGTCGGCCTCACGCTGCGCGCGGACCTGCCCCAGGCCGGAACCACCCCTCTGATGGCCGAGGAGTGCGCCGGTCATCTGTGCCGCGACGGAGCGAGCGCGGCTATCGCCGTGCTCTACGGTTCGCCTCAGGAGGCGCTGTGGCCCGCACTGCGGGCAGCCCTCGACGCGCTGCAGATTCCCGTCCGGGAGGCGCTGCGGGTGGATCGGGGGCGGTGGTGGTCCTACCTGTGCCTGGAACCGACGTGTTGCCCACCGGAGGGCACGCCGGTCCTGCGACCCAGCGACCCGGGAGGACCGGTCAGGGTCGGTGCGCACATGGTGGCCGCCGGGGCCGCCGTCCTGGACAGCCGGCAGGCGCTCGCGGACTGGATCGCCCCGGCCGATCCCGCGACGCTGTCAGCGGTGGAGGACCGGGTGGCAGCGGTGACCGAGGAAGCCGTGCGGCGCAGCGTGCGGGGCGGTGGGGTCAGCGGCTGCCGTCGGCTCTGGCGGCGGCAGGTGGCCGTGGCGCTGCGCAGGTGCCGGCAAACCCCACCGCCGTCGTGGAAGGACGACGAGGTCGCTGCGTTGCTCGTCGCGTTGGCGGACGTCCCTACCCGCGACCTCGCCGCCGGCTGGGTGCGCACCGACCACGGCCAGCGGTCAGCTGAGGCCGCCGGGGCCGGTGACCCCGCCGTGCAGCAGCTATGGGCCGAGCTCACGCGACGGGCCCCCCGGCCCTATGACGTCGCACCAGCTTCTCTCCTTGCTCACGCGGCGTGGCTCAGCGGGCACGGCGCGCTGGCTCGGGTGGCGGTGGACCGGGCGCTGCGCAGCGACCCGACCTATCGGCTCGCCCTCCTCCTCCAGCGCCTTCTCGATCGGGGGGTGGGCCCGTCCACGCCGCGCCGAAGTCAACCCCGGGCGTCGCGGCGCGGATCGTGATCCTGGATCTGTGTCGGGAATCGGGTGGCCGGCACCGTGGTTTCCAGTGACGCCCGCCCACCGGCGTGAACCCACGCGCAGCAGAGCAGCGGAAAGGAACGGCCCGTGATCTTCGGTCGGCACAAGACCACCATCCCCTCCCCCGACGAGGCGCTGCCCGGTCGGAGCGAGCGTCCGTTCTCCCTCTCTGGCCGGCATGCCGTACTGGGCACGAGGATCGAGCCTCCGTACCCGGACGGGCTAGCGGTAGCGGTCGTCGGGATGGGCTGCTTCTGGGGAGCCGAGCGGCTCTTCTGGCAACTCCCGGGGGTGTGGACCACCGCGGTGGGATACGCCGGCGGGACGACCCCGAACCCCACCTACGAGGAGGTCTGTTCCGGTCGGACCGGACACACTGAGGCAGTATTGGTTGTTTTCGATCCACTCAAGATCAACTATGAGGAGCTGCTGCGAGTGTTCTGGGAGGGACACGACCCGACCCAAGGCATGCGGCAGGGCAACGACTCCGGTACCCAGTACCGCTCGGCGATCTACACCACGACAGACGAGCAGCGTCGGGCCGCGGAGGCGAGCCGGGTTGCGTTCTCGGGGGTACTGGGCGGTGCCGGCCTCGGGGCGATCACAACAGAGATCGCTGACGCCGGCCCGTTCTTCTTCGCCGAGGACTATCACCAGCAGTACCTGCACAAGGTGCCGAACGGCTACTGCGGCCTCGGGGGCACAGGCTTGTCCTGTCCCGTGGGCGTCGCCGCAGCCGACCACGGCGTGTCGGGCACCGCCGGTGACCCGGCGACGGCGGGATCCTGAGCTGCTCGCGGTACCCCGACCCGAGTTCGAGGCGATGGTCACCGAGGCCATGGACGGGCTGCCGCCGGAGCTTGGCACGCTGCTGCGCAACGTCGTCGTCCTTGTGGACGACGAGCCACCGCAGCCGGGTTTACTGGGCCTCTACGAGGGCGTTCCCCTGACGGCTCGCGGCACCACCTATGCCGGCGTCCTACCGGACCGGATAACGATCTACCGGCTGCCGCTGTGCCGGCTGTGTCGGGACGAGGACGAACTCCGTCACGAGGTAGGGGTGACCGTCGTGCACGAGGTGGCACACCACTTCGGTATAGGTGACGACCGTTTACGCGAGCTCGGCTGGTAGTCGGCTACCGCAAGTACTCGCGCAGCTCCGGGTGCCGCAACTCCTTGAGCGTCTCCCTTTCGATCTGGCGGATCCGCTCCCGGGTCAGCCCCAGTTCGCGGCCGACCTCGTCCAGCGTGCGGGCCTGCCCGTCGTCGAGCCCGAAGCGAAGCCGGACCACCGCGGCCGAGCGCTCTGGAACGGTGCTCAGCACCTCCCGCAGCCGGGACTGCAGCAGCGCGAAGTCGATCGCGTCGGTGGCCGTCGGCGCGTCGGCGTCCTCGATGAAGTCACCGAAGACCGAATCACCCTCATCACCCACCGGAGCGTCGAGGCTGACCGGATCCCGGCCGTAGCGCAGGATCTGCTCGACACGGCCGGCAGACAGTCCGAGGGCCTCGGCGATCTCCTCCGACGACGGATCCCGGCCCAGTTGCTGGGCGAGGTCACGTCGCATCCGCAGTGCCCGGTTGATCTGCTCGGTCATGTGGACCGGCACCCGGATGGTCCTCCCCTGGTCAGCCAGGGACCGCTGCAGCGCCTGCCGGATCCACCACGTCGCGTAGGTGGAGAACTTGTAGCCCTTGGCGAAGTCGAACTTCTCCACCGCGCGGACCAGGCCGATGTTGCCTTCCTGCACGAGGTCCAACAGGGGCAGTCCCCGGCCTTGGTAACGCTTGGCAAGGGAGACCACGAGTCGCAGATTGGCTTCCAGCAGCTGCCGCTTGGCGCGCTCGCCGTCGGTGGCGAGAAGGGACAGGTGACGCCGGCGCCCGTCGTCAGCGGCGTCGGCGGGGTAGCGGCTGAGGAGCTCTTCGGCATACAGGCCGGCTTCCAACCGCTTGGCCAGGTCGACCTCCTGCTCGGCGGTCAGCAGCGGTACGCGGCCGATCTCCGTCAGGTACTGCCGGACCAGGTCGGTGCCCACCGCCTCCTCGTCCAGCGAGGGCTCCTCCTCCTCGGCCGCGGGGAACGAGTCGGTCGTGGCGGGCGACGCAACGGGCCCGCCCGAGGGCTCGGCCGCCCGCGAGCGGCGCCGGCCCGGCGGGCTGGAGCCCGGGGCCCTGGATTCGGCCGCGTCCGGGCCGTCGGGCACGTCGGTGGACGGTAAGGTAGCTGGCGAAATGCCGAGTACGACGGGGTCGTAGTCGGCGGCGTCTCTGCCGCGACGTGCACGCTCGTCGGGGGAAGGGGCGACGCGGACTGCGGTCATAGAGGCTGACTCCTCGGAGTCCTTTGGGTTCACTACTTGTGCAAACACACTATGCCTCGGGCGGATTCCAACCCCACCCTTTCACCCGCAATCTGGCTGAGAATGCGCCATGAATATCGCGATCACGGACGTCGCCGACCGGCGATTGGACGATTACCGGCACCTGACCGACGTCGCGTTACGCCGCCGCCTTGAACCGGCGAATGGGTTGTTCATTGCCGAGGGCGAAGTGGTTGTTCGGCGGGCGGTGCAGGCTGGGTACGTCCCCCGCTCGCTGCTGCTCTTGGATCGCTATTGCCAGCTCGCCTCGTTGGCCGGTGGCGCGCCGGTCTTCCTCGGCGGTGCCGACGTGCTCGAGTCGCTGACCGGCTTCGACGTCCACCGCGGCGTGCTGGCCGCGATGGAGCGCCGTGCCCAGCAGCCGGCTGCGGTCCTGCTGGGATCGGCCCGGCGAGTATTGGTCCTCGAGGACATGAACAATCCCACCAACGTCGGCGCCGTGTTCCGCTGCGCCGCCGCGCTCGGCATGGACGCCGTCCTGCTCAGCCCGCGCTGTGCCGATCCGCTCTACCGACGGGCCGTTCGAGTGTCCATGGGTGCGGTCTTCGCCGTGCCGTACGCCCGTCTCGACGGCTGGCCGGCGAGCCTGCGCAGCGTACGGGAAGACGGGTACCGGGTCTTGGGCCTGACCCCCGACCCCGCTGCCGTGCCGCTGGACAGCCTGCGCTGCGAGGACGGTGAGCGGCTGGCCCTGCTGCTCGGGGCGGAGGGGGCCGGCCTGTCGGCCGAGGCGCTGCGCCATGCCGAGCTTCGGGTACGCATCCCGATGGCGGCCGGCGTCGACTCGCTGAACGTGGCGGCGGCGGCCGCTGTCGCCTGCTTCCTCGTCGGTCATCGAGACTGAGCGAGGACAGCGACGGAGACTTACGCTGCGGTCATGCCGACGTCGCCAACGTCCCCCGGCCTGCCCGGCCCGACTCTGCATCTCGCGCAGTACGAGCCGGCGGACGCGTTGCTGAGCGCGAGTCCACTCGCGCTGCTCATCGGGATGCTGCTCGATCAGCAGTTCCCGATGGAGCGCGCTTTCCTCGGGCCGTACCTGCTCGCCGAGCGGTTGGGTGGCTCGCTCCACGCCGACCGGATCGCGGGCTACGACCCGGAGAGTTTCGCCGCGCTGGCCGCCGGCCCGCCGGCCGTGCACCGCTTCCCGGGTGCCATGGCCGGCCGCATTCAGGCGCTGTGCCGGCTCGTGGTCGAGCTGTACGGCGGCGACGCGGAGGCGCTCTGGCGGGGCGCGGCCGACGGCGCCGAGTTGGCCCGTCGCCTCGTCGAGCTACCCGGTTTCGGTGCCCAGAAAGCAAAGATCTTCGCCGCTCTGCTGGGCAAGCAGTTCGGCGTACGTCCGCCCGGTTGGCGCGAGGCTGCCGCCCCGTACACCGAGGACGGCTCCTTCCGCTCGGTGGCCGACGTGACAGATGCCGAGTCGCTCCAACGGGTACGCGATCACAAGGCAGCCGCCAAACGGGCGGCGAAGGGCAGCTAGCCCGCTGGGTCGCTCCTCACCGCGCGGCGACGAGGAGTGACTGGGCGCCGTACCCGAAGGGGCCGCGCTCGTCGGACAGCGTGCTCCTGGCCAGCCCGACTCCCCCCTCGGGGATGGTGGTTGCCGCGTCCACGCAGATCCATTCGCCCTGTGGCAGCCGGGCCAGGTGCACAGACAGGTCGGGGTTGACGAACAGCCAGGAGCGGATGTCCAACACGTTGCTCAAACCGTTCCCGGAGTCGGCGACGACCAGCGTGCGTTGCAACGGGGTCGGCTCCTCGTCCTCGACAAGGGGGACCCGCATCTTGGTCCACGCCACGCAGGGGCCGGGGAGCAGGAAGTGGCCACTGACGAAACGCCACTCGATCGACCCGACGTAACCCGAGGCCCAGGACGGTGCTCGCTGCGCGTCGACCTCTGCCGTGGGGAAACCCTCAGGCCCCGGCACTGGGGAGTCGGGGGATTCAGGTGAGCTGCTCTCCACTCCCCGGCTGGGCAGGTCAGGCGGAGCGGCCCGGATCCGCCAGGCGTTGGCCCGCATCACCGGACGACCGTGGGCGGTGATCTCTGCCTCCAGCAGCTCGACGCTGCGACCCGGTCGGACGAGGTGGGCGGCGACGTCGAGGTCGCCCAGTGGCAGCGGTCCGAGTATGTCCAGGGTGATCCGGGCCAGGTACCGGTCGGGCCGCGGCCGGGTGAGCTCGATCGCCCGAGCGAGCAGGGCCGCCGGCGGCCCGCCGTGTTGGTGGCTCGGATCCCACGGACCCGCGGTCGCCGGGGTGGCCAGAAATCGACCGGGGGTGAGCTGACGATAGAAGGCAGGAGGCACACCGGGACGGTACGGCCTCAGTGCACCGCGAATCCGGTCAGCCCCGTCTGTGGCGCCTCGGTCACCTCCACGCCGCGCACCTCGGCCCGTCGGGGGCCTCGCCGACACCAGGCCACCAGCTGCTCCACCGCGTCGGGGCTGCCCTCGAAAACCGCCTCCACCCGGCCGTCGTGGCGGTTGCGTACCCAACCGGACACCCCGGCCGCAATGGCCCGTTGGCGACAGCTGTCGCGGAAGAACACCCCCTGCACCCGGCCACCGACCAGCACCCGCCGGCCGACCCGGCCCGCGTCCGCGTCCGCGGTCATTCCTCCATGTAGTCGCGCAGGACCCGGGACCGGGACGGGTGGCGCAGCTTGGACATCGTCTTGGACTCGATCTGCCGGATGCGCTCGCGGGTCAGCCCCAACGCCCGGCCGATCTCAT
Source organism: Frankiaceae bacterium (assembly GCA_017882785.1). Lineage (GTDB taxonomy): Bacteria > Actinomycetota > Actinomycetes > JADGOV01 > JADGOV01 > JADGOV01. The sequence goes on along the minus strand of JADGOV010000051.1, from coordinate 15,030 downwards.
CGAGCGTCCGGGGCTGCCCGTCGGTAAGACCGAAGCGCAACCGGACGACCATCGCCTCCCGCTCGGGCAGCGTGGCCAGCACGTCCTCGATCTGGTCCTGGAGCAGCCCGAAGTTGACCACGTCGATGGCCACCGGGGCGTCGGCGTCCTCGATGAAGTCGCCGAGGAGTGAGTCTCCGTCGTCGCCCACGGTTTGGTCGAGACTGACGGGATCCCGGGAGTACCGCAGGATCTCCACGACCTTGTCCGGGGTCATCTCGACCTGCTCCGCCAGCTCGATCGGAGTCGGTTCCCGGCCGAGGTCGGCGAGCATCTGCCGCTGCGCTCGCGTCACCCGGTTGATGATCTCTACCATGTGCACCGGGATGCGGATCGTCCGTGACTGGTCAGCCATCGCCCGGGTGATCGCCTGCCGAATCCACCAGGTGGCGTAGGTGGAGAACTTGTAACCCTTGGTGTAGTCGAACTTCTCCACCGCGCGCACCAGGCCGAGGTTGCCCTCCTGGATGAGGTCGAGGAAGGCCATGCCGCGACCGGTGTAACGCTTGGCCACCGAGACGACCAGCCGCAGGTTCGCCTCCAGCAGGTGGTCCTTGGCCCGCTGCCCGTCGCGACGGATCTCTTCCAGGTCCCGGCGCAGTTGGGAGGGTAGCCGCTCGTCACGCTGGTCCGCCTCGCGCAGTTTCTGCGCGGCGAACAGCCCGGCCTCGACGCGCTTGGCCAGTTCGACCTCCTGCACCGCGTTGAGCAGCGCGACCTTGCCTATCTCCCTGAGGTAGACCCGCACCAGGTCGGCCGAGACCCCGGGGGTGGTGTCCTCGACGACCGCGTCGGCGGCTTCGTCGTCCTCCATGTCCTCGGGCCTTGGGTCCTCGGGCTTGGGCTCGGGAGGCGACCCCCCGGCCTCGACGGGCCCGGAGCCACTATCAGCCGGGCGACCCGCTGACCCGGTGTCCTCGGCCGGGACGACCGACAGCGAACGCCCGCCACCGGCCTTCCGACGCGACGTCGCACGCGTGGCTCGAGCGGCTCTGGCGGGACCGTCAGGAGCAGGTACGTCCTTCCCGCTCGGTCCGGTGTCCGCAGTGAAGCTGTCGGGATCAGCGGCCCCGGCAGCCGCACTGTCCACCGAGGCGGTCACTTTCGATTCACTGCTGCTGACCGAGCGTCGTACTGGCCTCGTTCGGGCCGCCCGACCGGTGTCGGTGACGGTATGGGGGACGGTGTCGGTATCGGTCTCGCGGTGCCCGGCCGTCTCCGCCGGCCGGGCCGACGCTCGCGTTGCCCGCGCCCGCGGCGTGTGCTGACCGCCCTCCACCATGAGCGCCACCCCGGAATCGCTGAGTTCCCGCAGAATCTGCTTACCCCTGGCGACGGGGATTCCCGCCGCGTCGAAGGCGTGCCGTAATTCGTTGATGGCCAACTCGCCCGAGGCGTGGCCACGGGCGATGATGGCGTCCAGTTCTGCGCCGGCACTGGAGTGCCGGTCGGGAACGGCGGCGTGTGCCGTGCGTGCCGGGATCACAGATTTCCTCACTTGTGCGGAGTCGTCGTCACTGTTTCTGCCTGTCGTCTGCGCTGCGCCGAATCTTCGTTCCGCGGGAGCCGCTCCGGCTCACCCAGCGGTCGTCCGCGGTGAGTGCAACGCTGGCGGCCGAGAGCCTGTTCCGACCTCTTCCTACCCAGCGGGTCGCAGCCGGGAAACAGTAACACCGTGGCCCAGCAGGGCGGCGGAGATTTGACAGACCGCCCGCTGCGCGGGCCTGGGCGGGCATCGCTCGCCTCCTCAGTATGCGCCCCGGCTGGCAAGGACCGCTGCACCGGTCCGCCAGAGGATCGCCAGATCCAACGGCAGGGACCAGTTCTCCACATAGTCCAGGTCGAGCCGGACCGCCTCCTCCCACGCCAGATCGGACCTGCCGCTCACCTGCCACAGCCCGGTGACACCGGGCTTGACCAACAGCCGACGTTGGACATCGTCCTCGTATCGGGCGACCTCGCTGGGTAACGGTGGTCGTGGGCCGACGAGGGACATGTCCCCGATTACCACGTTGATCAGCTGCGGAAGCTCGTCGGCGGAGTATCGGCGTAGCACGGCGCCGATCGGCGTGACCCGCGGATCGTGCTTCATCTTGAACAGCAGGCCGTCGGCCGACCCGTTCGCAGCCGCGACATCGGCGAGGCGCTGCTCGGCGTCAGCCCGCATGGTGCGAAACTTGTAGATGGTGAACTCGCTGTTGCCCCGCCCGACCCGGCGCTGGCGGAACAGGGCCGGGCCGCTGCTCGTGAGTCGAATGGCCACGCCGATGCAGACCAGCAGGGGAAGGAGCAGCAGTAGCGCCAGCGCGGCCGCCAACCGGTCGAAGCTGCCTTTGACGATGCGCCGGGCACCGGTGAACTCGGGCTGCTCCACGTGGAGCAGCGGCAGGCCGGCGACCGGCCGAATGTGGATCCGTGGCCCTGCGATGTCGGTGATCGCGGGGGCGACGAGCACGTCGATGTCGCTCCCCTCCAGTTGCCAGGACAGGCGCCGCACCTGCCGCTGGGACAGGATCGACCAGGCGGTGACCGCGACCGTGTCGGCGCCGGTGGCCCACAGCGCGGCGATCACCGTTCCCGAGTTGCCCACCACCGGGACTCCTTCGACAGTTGTCGCCGAACTGCGGTCCAGGCAGGTGCCGACAATGGTGTAGCCGGCGTTGGGGTCCCGCCTCATCTGCCGCACCATCTCCGCGACGGAGCGCTCCGTGCCGACCAGCAGCACCCGGTGCCGGCAGCGGCCCCGCCCCCGCGCCGACGTCAGCCCGGTCCGGGCGACCGAGCGACCGATCAGGGAGGCGGCCAAGGCCAGCGGGAGGGCTACCACCATGTAGCCGCGGGGGATCGGCAGCCCCAACCCGAAGGCGACGCTGGACAGTCCGGCCGCCAGCCAGACCGCGGCCTGCACGATCCGGCGGAACTCCTCAGCGCCGTCGCCGACGTAGCGCTCCTCGTAGGCGCGGCCGAGTGTGGCGCACAGCACGTACAGCATCGGGAACAGCACGAGGCCACACAGGTAGGGCTCCCGGCTCCCGGTGGCATCGGCGAAGCGCACCAGCCACGTCGCGGCGGCGGCGGCGACGGCCGCGGTGACGTCGAGCAGGCGGAGCCCGAGGGCGTACTGGTGCCGCCACTGCGGACGCACCCGGGTGGGCGCCACCTGGCGCCCGTCCCGCACCGGCGCGGCCCGCGGCGCCGCGGTCGTCGTCGGAGGCGTCCTCACTCAGCTAGGCATCGGCACTCACATCTGGTAATTGAGGCCGTGCGGGGGTAATCACCCCCGTGCAATCCCCAAAGCCCAGTTCGGGTCCCCGTGCGGTCCGGCCTCGCAGGGTCACCACGTCGCCGTCCTGCAGGAAGGACCGGGTCGACCCGTCCGCCAGCGTCAGTGGCTGGGTTCCGTTCCAGGTGAGTTCAATCAGGCTGCCCCGCTGGTCCGACCTCGGCCCCGACACCGTGCCGGAGGCGAACAGGTCACCGCGCCGCAGGGACGCGCCGTTGGCCGTGGCATGCGCCAGCTGCTGCGGGATGGTCCAGTACATGCCGGCAAAGGGCGGCTTGGACACCACCGTGCCGTTGACCTCGAGGGAGATCGTGAGATCGAATCCCCAGTCTCCGGGCGCCCGCAGGTAGGGCAGTGGCTCGGGCTGTTGCGGCGGGGCCGCAACGCGGGCGCCGTCAAGGGCCGCCAGCGGGAGGACCCAGGGCGAGATGGTGGTGGCGAAGGACTTGCCGAGGAAGGGGCCCAGTGGCTGGTACTCCCACGCCTGCAGGTCACGGGCGCTCCAGTCGTTGACGAGAACCAGCCCGAACACGTGCTCGGCGGCCTCCGCCGCTGGCACCGGCGCACCCAGTCGACTCGGGGCGCCGATCACGAAGCCCACCTCGGCCTCGACGTCGAGCCGCCGGCTGGGGCCGAAGGTGGGGGCTGTGGTGCCCGCCGCCAGGGACTGTCCGCTGGGGCGGCGGATGGGTGTTCCGGAGACGACAACCGTGCCGGCTCGCCCGTGGTAGCCGACGGGCAGGTGCCGCCAGTTAGGCAGCAGCGCTTCGGCATTCGGCCGGAACAGCCGTCCAAGGTTCGTCGCGTGCTCCAGGGAGGAATAGAAGTCGACGAAGTCGGCCACGGCGAACGGCAACAGCATGGTCAGGGACTCCGCCGGGCTCAGGTGCGGCTGGACCCGCTCCCGGGCCGCAGGGTCGCTGAGCAGCGCGACGAGCCGGGCGCGCAGCGCCGACCAGACAGCCGGTCCGGCGGCGAGCAGGCTGTCCAGGCTGCCGACCGCCGCGGTGGGGACGCCGTGCAGCAGGTGCCCTGCCGCCAGCGCGGTGACATCGAGGACGTGCTCACCGACGGCGACCCCCAGGGCGGGTCCGCCGGCCGCGACGAACCGGCCGTAGGGCAGATTGGCCAGCGGAAAATCGGAGTCCTCGGGGACAGGCAGCCAGCTGGTCACAGCAGGACTGGTCACAGCAGGACTCCGAGGCGTTGCAGCTCAGCCACGGGTTCAGAGAGGCTGCACGTGCCGTAGCTGACCAACAACTCGCGGCGCACGCGCTGGGCCAGGTCGAACGGTGGCGCCGCCGACAGCAGCACCTCTCCTGAGCGTTCGGCCAGGGTTCCTCCTACGTCACCTGCCTCGAGTGCGGCGGCGCAGGCCAGCAACACGTTGAGGAAGCCGTGCTCCTCCTCGGTCCGGACCGCGGCGTGCAGGCCCTGGGTCGCCTTCAGCGGCAACCCTCGCTCGGCACACCCGATGATCACCGCTGCCAGCTCGGCATCCGAGGGGGCCCGGCTGCCTCCGCATCGCACCTTCCCGCCGATCGGCCGCCCGCCGGCGCGCGCCGCTGCCAGCGCGTCCAGCTGGCGGCCGAGTCGCTCGATCGGCACCTCCACGTAAGCCGGGATGCCGGGCGGCGTCGGTTCCAGCGCGCGTAGGGCATCGGCGGCGTCCATCCGCAGCTCGACCATCCGTAGGTCGACGTGTGCGTCCGTAGGACGTGGCACCCGAGAACCGTCGACGACGACGGAGAGGGGCAACTGGGTGTCGTCGCCGGTGGCCTCGCGGTGGGCCGCCTGTGCCGCGGTGAGTTCGGCCAACCGCGAGGACGGGCAGACGAAGACGCCGACGAGGGCGGCGCAGGGGCTGCTGCGGGCCGCCCGGTCGACGGCGAGCGCCTCCGCCATCGACAGCTCTGCCGGTGGAAACAGCGCTGCGTGGTCGAGGAGGTGCTCCAACAGGACCGGGGGGAGCCGGTCGACAGTGAGAGCCGGTGTCATCCGTCGACGCTAACGGGTGCCACAACCGTCGGCCGCGGGTGCGGCAGGTGCGGCTTCCGTACGACCGAGCCGGTTCCGCCGCGTGTCGACCGGCTGGCGTCTTGCCGCGTTGGGTAACGTCGCGAGCACAGAAAGGCAGCTTCGGACAACCGGCCAAAGTGGGAGGGCGCATGAGTGACCAGGGAGACGGTCCGTCCGGGGGGCCGGGCGCTCAGCCATACGGGTCGCCGACGCCACCGGCCCCACCGCCCCGTAGATACCCGACCACTCCGCCGCCTGTCCCTTCGGCAACGGGCCTCGGCGGTGGGGTGGGTCTTCTCACTGCACTCTTCGACCTCACCTTTCACCGCTTCGTCACGACACGAGTTGTCACGTTCATCTACGCGCTGGTCATGGCCGCCGCCGCGCTCTACGCGCTGGCGCTGCTGGCGGTGGGCTTTCGGATCGGTGTCGGGGTCGGCCTGCTGTTCCTGCTCGTAGTCTGTCCCCTGTTCTTCCTGTTGGTTGTGGCCGTCTACCGCGTGCTCTTGGAGCTGGCAGTGGTGATCTTCCGCATCCACGAGAGCCTCGATGTCCTGGTGCGCCGGGGGGATCAGCTGTAACCCGCCCAACAACTCACCCGAATCCCGCTGGACTGACCCACGGGCAGCTGACGGAGAATGGCCGCCATGTCACCTGTCCCGACTGCGCCACCGGTATCCGGACTCGACCCGGCCATCGCCGGCCGTCTGCGCCGCAACGCCGACGGGCTTGTGCCTGCCATCGCCCAGCAGGACGACACGGGCGAGGTTCTCATGCTGGCCTGGATGGACGACGAGGCACTGCACCGCACCCTCACGACCGGCCGGGCCACCTACTGGAGCCGGAGCCGCCGAGAGTACTGGGTGAAGGGCGACACCTCCGGCCACCAGCAGTGGGTCCGGTCCGTGGCCCTGGACTGCGACGGCGACACGCTGCTGCTCCGGGTCGCCCAGGTCGGGGCGGCCTGCCACACCGGCGACCGGACCTGTTTCGACGGCGACGTCCTGCCCGTTGTGGTCGGGAGGCCGTCGGCGTGACTGCCGGACCCTCCGTGATCCCGCTGACCGGCGTCACCGTGCCGGATTCGGCGACCTTCGCCGAACTTGCCACGACCTCGCCCGTGGTGCCGGTGGTGCGCCGCCTGCTCGCCGACGGCGAGACCCCGGTCGGCCTCTACCGCAAGCTCGCCGCCGGTCGGCCAGGCACGTTCCTGCTCGAGTCCGCCGAGCACGGCAGGGCGTGGTCGCGCTACTCCTTCATCGGCGTCCGCTCGGTTGCCACCCTCACCGAACGGGCCGGAGGTGCCTGTTGGCTGGGCGCCCCGCCGGCCGGTCTGCCGGATGTGGCAGCGCTCGACCCGCTGGCCGCCGTGAAGACCATCGCGGAGGGGCTGCGCTCGCCGCGGCTGCCCGGGCTGCCGCCACTCACCGGTGGTCTGGTGGGCTACCTCGGCTATGACGTGGTTCGCCGGCTGGAGCGACTGCCGGCCACCGCACCGGACGAGCTCGGCATCCCGGAACTCGCCATGTTGCTCACCACTGATCTCGCGGTGCTCGACCACTACGACGGCTCGGTGCTGCTCATCGCCAACGCGCTCTCCGGCGAGGAGTACGAGACCTGCCGGGCTCGACTCGACGCCATGGCCGCCGCGCTCGCCGCACCGGCGGCGTCCACCGTCGCGACGCTGGCGGCGGCTGGTGAGCCCGGCTATCGCTGCCGGAGCGAGCGGGCCGACTTCCTGGCCGGCGTCGACACCATCCGGGAGCACATCCGCGCCGGGGACGCCTTCCAGGTCGTGCTGTCCCAGCGGTTCGAGATGGGCACCGATGCGGATCCGCTCGACATCTACCGGGTCCTGCGGGCGAGCAATCCCAGTCCGTACATGTACCTCCTGCGGCTGGGGATGCTCGACATCGTCGGTTCCTCGCCCGAGGCCCTCGTCCGGGTGGTCGACGGCCGGGCCCTGATGCGGCCCATCGCCGGTACCCGGCCACGGGGGGCGACAGTGGCCGAGGACTCGATCCTGGCCGCGGAGCTGCTCGCCGACCCGAAGGAGCGTTCCGAGCACGTCATGCTCGTCGACCTCGCCCGCAACGACCTCGGTCGGGTCTGCGTCCCGGGCAGCGTGGACGTCATCGACTTCCTCTCCGTCGAGCGCTACAGCCACGTCATGCACCTGGTGTCCACCGTCGTCGGGGACGTGCGTCCCGGGCTGTCCGCCTACGACGTGCTCGCCGCATGCTTTCCGGCCGGCACCTTGTCCGGCGCCCCCAAGCCCCGCGCGATGGAGATCATCGAGTCCCTGGAGCCCGCGCGACGGGGTCTCTACGGCGGCGCCGTCGGTTACCTGGACTTCGCCGGCGACCTCGACACGGCCATCGCGATCCGTACCGCGTTGCTGCGCGACGGTGTCGCCTACGTCCAGGCCGGCGCCGGCATCGTGGCCGACTCCGACCCGGTGACGGAGGACACGGAGAGCCGGAACAAGGCGGCCGCCGTGTTGCGGGCGATCGCGGTGGCAGAGGGCCTGACCGGATCCCGATGACGACGCCGGTCTCCGGGGACGCCCGCCGAACGGCGTCGCGCCCGACACGACGCGCCCGTCAGGAGCGAGCCGCCGCCATTGGCGCTGTCGCGCTCGGCGGGCTGCTGATGTGGGTGGCGGCCGGTCGTCCCTGGGCCGCCGCGCTGCTCCAGCAGCCGCCGCCGCTGCCCGACCGTCGGCTCTCCGTGAACGGCAGCGACCTCAGCGGGATCGTGCGCGCCGTTGCCCTCTTCTCCCTCGCCGGGGTGCCGGCGCTGGTCGCGCTCCGCGGCTGGGGGCGAGCCGCGATGGGTCTGCTGTTGATGCTGGCCGGGCTGGCAGCGCTGACCGGACTGGGGCTCACGAGCGCGGACCGGGTTCGGCAGTCGGGCGCTGTGGCCACTCAGGTGGACACCGGCGCGGTTGTCGTGGTCACCGGTCGCACCGGCTGGCCGTTCGCGTACGCCCTGGGGGGCTGCGTCGTCGCCGCTGCCGGCGGACTGACGCTGGTGCGTTCCCGCCGTTGGCCCGGACTCGGAGCCCGGTACGGCCCGCCGAGCCCCGGGCGGGGCCTGCCCTCGAAAGACGGAGATCCCTGGACCGCTCTGGACCGCGGCGAGGACCCGACACTGCGCGACGGCCCCGCCCCTCCCCCATAGGGGAGAAAACGGACGAACCGAGGTTGAGGCGGATAGTGTCGCGGGGGGCGTATCGCTGACAGCGGTGCTCCGATGCGAAGGGGTTTCCGTGCAGCAGAAGGTCCCGGTGCGCGCGCTCGCCGTTCTTGCGGTGTCCGCCATGCCGATGTCCTTGGCGGTGTCCGTAGCCGGTGTCGGCTTGGCCGGTGCCGCTGCGGCTGGAACGCCAGGCCGGGTCGCGCTGGGCGGGAGTCGCCCGGAGTGGGCGTCGGCGGCCGTGGGTGCGGCGCCGCGGACCAAGACGGTCAACGCCCGGATCTACCTGCGGGCGCGGCACGAAGCGGAGCTGACCAAGCTGGTTGCGGCCGTGTCGGATCCCGCCGATGCCCAGTACCGCCATTTCCTGACCCCGACGCAGTACCGCAGCCAGTTCGGGCCGACGGCGGACAACGTGACAGAGGTGCGCCGCTGGCTCAGCACGGCCGGGCTGACAGTGACCGCCGTCGGTGCCGGGAATCGCTACGTCGCCGTGCGGGGTTCGGTCACCTCGACCGAAAAGGCGTTCGACGCGCCCCTCGCGGTGTTCCACCACGACGGCACCGACGTGCAGGCGCCGGCTCGGGACGTCACCGTGCCCGCCGATCTTGCCGGCACCGTACTCAGCGTTTCCGGTCTCGATGAGAGCGATCACCGCGTCCATCCGCGCGCGGCGCAGGCGCCTCCGCCTGACGCGGTCCGCAGCGCCCGCCCCTGCTCGGCCTACTACGGAGAACTCAGCGCGACATACGCAGCGGACGGCACGACACCCCTGCCGGCCTTCGCCGGCGGCCAGCCGCCCTACGCGGTCTGCGGGTATGTCCCTTCGCAGTTGCGAGCCGCCTACCAGAGTGGCACCGCGCTCACCGGAGCCGGCGCGACGGTGGCGATCACCGACGCCTATGCGGCCCCTACGATCCGCGGCGACGCCGACACCTACGCTCGCCGGCGTGGCGACCGCCCGTTCCGAACCGGCCAGTTCTCCCAGGTGCGGCCGAACTCGTACGGCAGCCAGGCGACCTGCAGCCCGAGCGGCTGGTACGGCGAGGAGACGCTCGACGTCGAGGCCGTGCACGCGATGGCGCCCGACGCCAACATCGTCTACTACGCCTCGCGGACCTGTAACGACCCCGATTTCCTCGACGCCCTCGGCAGGGTCGTGGACGACAACAGAGCGTCGATCGTGACCAACTCCTGGGGCGATCTGGAGTCCGTCGAGACCGCGGGGGGCGTGCGCGCCTACCAGGCGGTCTTCCTGCAGGGCGCTGCCCAGGGCATCGGCTTCTTCTTCTCCTCTGGCGACAACGGCGACGAGCTGGCGACGTCCGGCCAGCGGCAGGCCGATTACCCGGCCTCCGACCCCTATGTCACCGCGGTGGGCGGGACGTCACTGGCGGTAGGCCAGGGCGGCTACCAGTTCGAGACCGGCTGGGGCACCAACATCTACAACCTGGCCCCCTCCGGTCAGCGGTGGCAGCCGCAGGGCTTCGCCTACGGCGCCGGCGGCGGCATCAGCTCGGTGTTCCGCAGACCCGCATACCAGGCGGGTGTGGTGCCGCCCGGAGCACGTGGCCGAGCCGTGCCCGACGTCGGCCTGGACGCCGATCCGACCACCGGCATGCTGGTCGGGGAGACCCAGACCTTCCGCCGCGGTGTGGGCTACGGCGAGTACCGGATAGGTGGGACGAGCCTGGCCTCGCCGCTCATGGCCGGTCTTCAGGCATTGGCTACGCAAGAGTCGGGTCGGTTGGGCTTCGCCAACCCGCGGATCTACCAGCTCGCCCGATCCGGCAGCGGGGCGTTCCGGGACGTCACGGCTGCACACGACGGCGCGGCCAACGTCCGCCCGGACTACGTCAACCGTGCCAACGCCTCCGGCGGGGTGGCCTACAGCGTGCGTACGTTCGGCGACGACTCCAGCCTGCACACCGGGGCTGGCTGGGACGATGTCACCGGGGTGGGCTCGCCGACGGCGGCGTACCTCGGCGGCTAGCCGGCGGCTAGCCGGCAGTTGTTCAGGCTGGCGGGGCCGCCGTCGGCCCAGTGCTGTGCACAACCACCGCCGCCCGGACGGTACCCCTGCGCACAAACCGCCCATTCGTAGGTCGACACGACGTCCGGCCAGCCGGTGCAGCCGTCCCCAGCCGTCCCCAGTGGCCGCCGGGCGGGCACCATCAGAGGATGACCGAGGACGCGGGCTACCTGCTCGCCAACGCCCAGGCCGAGGCTGGCGTCCGGTTCGGCGCGCTGGCGTCGTTGTTCGATCCGCCGACCTTCCGGCACCTGCGCGGCCTGGGGCTGGGCGCCGGTTGGCGGTGTTGGGAAGTCGGTGCCGGCGGCCGCAGCGTGCCCCGCTGGCTGGCGTACCAGGTCGGGCCGGCGGGGCGGGTGCTGGCGACGGACATCGACGTCTCCTGGATGACGGCCGACGATCAGCCCGACGACACGGTCGACGAGACAGCCGACGACGCGGCCGGTTACGAGGTCGCCCGGCACGATGTCGGCGCGGAGCCGCCGCCGGCGGAGATCTTCGACCTGGTCCACGCCCGTCTTGTGCTGGTACACGTACCCAACCGGGACGCGGCACTGCGGGCGATGGTCAGTGTGGTCCGGCCAGGGGGGTGGCTACTCCTCGAAGACGCCGATCCCGCACTTCAGCCGCTGAGTTGCCCTGACGAGTACGGGCCCGAACAGCGGTTGGCGAACCACCTGCGGCGCGGCTTCCGGTCGCTTCTGGCCCAGCGTGGTGCGGACCTCGCCTACGGTCGGACGCTGCCCCGGCTGCTGCGTGCGGCCGGGTTGGTGGACGTGCGGGCGGACGCATTCTTCCCGATCGCCTCGCCGGCCTGCGTGCAACTGGAACGGGCCACCGTGGCGCAGATACGGGCCCGGCTCGTGGCCAACGGACTGGCCACCGAAGAGGACATCAAGCAACACCTGGCGAATCTCGACGACGGCCGCCTCGACCCGACTCCGGCGCCGATGATCTCGGCCTGGGGACGCAAGCCCTGAAGCGGCGCCGCGACTGCTCGTTTCCTGCCTGCGGCGCCGCGCCCGCCGTACCGTGACTGCATGGGTGAGCGGCGGGGACTGGTGCTCGTCGTCGAAGACGAGCCGGCCATCGCCGACCTGCAGCGGCTGTATCTCGCCCGCGAGGGTTTCGGCGTCCAGCTGGAAACCGACGGTCGAGCCGGCCTCGCGGCTGCCCGCAGCCAGCATCCGGTGGCGATCGTGCTCGACGTCGGTCTGCCCACCCTGGACGGCACGGAGGTCTGCCGGGCATTGCGCGCGGAGGGGAACTGGACCCCCGTCCTTTTCGTGACCGCTCGCGACGATGAGGTGGACCGCGTGTTGGGGCTGGAGCTCGGCGGCGATGACTACATCACCAAGCCGTTCTCCCCGCGGGAACTCGTCGCCCGGGTGAAGAGTGTCCTGCGCCGGGCCAACGGGCCCGGCGACCGGGCGGTGCTCACCGTCGGTGCGGTGGCGCTGGACCCGGACCGCCGTTCGGTCGTCGCAGACGGAGCCGAGGTGGCGCTCACCGCAACCGAGTTCGACCTCCTTGCCTCTCTCATGCGCCGGCCCGGTCGGGTCTTCGCCCGCGAACAGTTGCTCAGCGAGGTGTGGGGGTACGCAGCGGCCGCCGGCACCCGCACGGTCGACGTCCACGTGGCCCAGCTGCGGGCGAAGCTGGGCGCGGCCAGCCCGATCCGTACTGTCCGGGGCGTCGGCTATGCGGTCGATGCTCCGCGCGGTTGAGTTGAGCCCACCGCGCCGGCGCCGAGGCGGTGGCCTGGCCGCCCGGGCGGCGGTTGCGATGGCCGCGGTGGTGGCGGTGGCCCTCGGGCTTACCGGACTGGTCGCCATCCAACTGATCCGAGGAGCAGCCGAACGTCAGGCCCTGGACAGCCTGGACCGGCAGGCGGCTGTCATTGCCGGCCTCGTCCGTGGGTCGGAGGACCTGGCCATGCCGACGCAGAAGCTCGCACCCAAGCTGCGGCTGCGTCGGCAGAACATCCAACTCGTCACCATCACCCCGGGGGGTGCGACGCAGGGCCCGTTCGCCGCGGCGGTCCCGGCGGCGGAGCGCGAGGCCTTGCTCCGCGGCGACAGCATCCGGGGCCTCCACCGCCGCGGCGGCGGGTCAGGGGAGCGGCTGCTCGTCGCCGGGCAGCCGGTCACCTCCGGCGGCGCGGTGGTGCTGTTGGAGCCGGCCTCGGTCGCCGGCGGGGTGAGCGCGGACGCCCGGCGTCGGATCCTCACCGCGCTGTTGGTCGGGCTGGTGGGCGCCGCAGCAGCCGGATTCCTACTCTCCCGCCAGCTTGCCCGTCCGCTTCAGCAGGCTGCCGCGGCAGCGCACGACCTTGCCGGCGGGCGGCGGGACGTGCGGCTGCGGCCGGGAGGGCCTACCGAGGTGGCGGAGCTGGCCCGTGCTCTGAACACGCTGGCTGGCGCCTTGGCGACAAGCGAGGGACGCCAGCGTGACTTCCTGCTCTCCGTCTCCCACGAGCTGCGGACCCCGCTGACCGCGGTCAAAGGCTTCGCGGAGGCACTCGCCGATGGTGTCGTACCGCCGGCCGATGTGGCGGCCACCGGGAGTGTCGTGCTTGCCGAATCCGCCCGGCTGGAGCGACTGGTCAGTGATCTGCTCGATCTGGCCAGGTTGAGTGCCACTGACTTTCGACTGGAGATGACCCGGGTCGATCTCTCAGATCTGGTTCGCGACGCGAGCCGCGTGTGGGCCGCCCGGGCCGCCCAGGCGGGGGTGGAGCTTCGGCTGGAGCTTCCCGCCGATCCCGTCCTGACCACCGCTGATCCGACCCGGATACGGCAGGTACTGGACGGGCTCGCCGAGAACGCGCTGCGGGTGACACCGGCCGGTCGACCTCTGGTCATCGGCGTTCACAAGGAGCAGTCGGCAGCCGTACTCGAGGTCCGCGACGGCGGTCCCGGCTTGACGGATGACGACCTGCGCGTCGCCTTCGAACGCTCCGCGCTGTACGACCGTTACCGCAGCACGAGACGGGTCGGCACGGGGGTCGGGCTGGCCCTCGTCGCCGGACTGACGGCGCGGATGGGGGGTACGGCCGCGGCCGGTCATGCAGCTGAGGGCGGCGCCCGGTTCGCGGTCACGTTGCCGCTCCTCAAAGAGCCGCTCACCGTGGCCCAGCGTCGCCCACCGTGAGGGGCCCGTCGGGTCTCGGAGGTGGCTGCCGGTCCGTCAGCGTCAGGGTTATTGCCGATCTTGAGTAACACACCTTGGGCGACATCCTGGGTGTCATGTTCGCTCGGATGGTCGTGGCGTTTGACGGGTCGGCGGGTGCGCGGGAGGCGTTGCGGGTGGCAGTGTAACTGGCCGGGCAGAACGATGCCCGGCTGGTCGCGGTGGCGTTCGAGGCGCACCTGCCGCACTATCCGGCCACGGTCGGGGAGGTGGAGGAGGAGTTGCAGGCCGAAGATAGCGAGGAGCGGCGCTGGCTGACCGAGGCGGTAGCGTACGCCGCGGACCACGGGGTGGACTTGGCGGTGCGGACTGTCGCCGGGCATCCGGCTCAGGCCAGCTGCGACCCGACCGGCTACGCCGGCAAGGGCGTCCTCCGGGCGGTGGGCAACCTCATCGCGCTGACGACGGCGATGGGGAAGAGCACCCTGCGGGTCCTCGACTACGGCGACCTCGCCGGCCCCGACAGCGGCGGCCTGTTCCAGCAGCCGGATGAGCCCGGCCGGCAGCGCCGCCGCGTTCTACCGCGCCCTGCTCAGCCTTCCCGGATGGGAGGTGATGACGGTGACCGCGGCCGCGCACGAGGTCCAAGGCAACCAGGACCCCGGCTTCTACACGCCGTACGAGTCCACCGGCCGGGCCCTGTTCGCCTCCCTCACCGGCTCGCCGGCCCCCGTCGTCCGGTCGGCGACCCTCACCACGCCGGCCTGCACCGCGGCAGCGGCCGATGCCGCCGGGCCGGCCGGGACCGACCTGGGGTGCGCGGGCGGCCCGGACGGCGCTGCGGTGGCTCGGCGTGCCCTACGTGTGGGGCGGGCTGGACACGGTCAACGGGATGGACTGCTTCGGCATGGTCGTCGAGGCCTACGCCGCGGCCGGGCTGAACCTCCTCGCCCGCACCATCCGCACCGCCGACATGTACCACTCCGTGACCGTGCTGCCCATCACCGGACTATCGCCCGGTGACCTCGTCTTCTCCGAGATCGACAACGGCCACGCCGGACACGTCGGCCTCTACATCGGCGGCGGGCAGGTCGTCGAGGAGCCGCACCCCGGGGACCACGAGAAGATCGTCTCCCCCACCACGTACGGCTGGCAGGCCGCCGGCCGGCTGCATGTCTAACCCTTGAGCGGGGATCGCCGCCGATGACACAGGGCTATCTCACTTTCTCACCCCCGGAGATGAGGCGCCTGATCCGCTGACCAGGCACAACTGGGGACCACCGCCGGGCAGATCCAAGGGTCACTTCCGGGCAGATCGCATGGCCAT
>JADGOV010000106.1 GCA_017882785.1 Frankiaceae bacterium | reverse complement strand
CCGCCGGGTGCTGGTCTCCGGTGGTGAGCTGGAGGTCGGCGCGGTCGCCGGCTACCTGGCGAAGTACGTCACGAAGAGCGTCCTCGACGGCGGCGCCCTCGATCAGCGGATCCTCACCGCTGACCGGCTCGACCTACTGCCCCCCCGGCTGCGGGCGCACCCGGCCCGCCTCGTCGAAACGGCGTGGCAGCTGGGCGGCCGCCCGGACTGTGCCGGGCTGCGCCGCTGGGCCCACTCCTACGGGTACGGCGGGCACTGGCTGACGAAGTCCCGCCGCTACTCCACCACCTTCACCGAACGCCGGCTGGTCCGCCGGGCGTGGCGGCACCAGCACGACCGGGGCGACGAGCGGGCCGGGTTGGGGCTGGCCGACCAGGTCCTCGACGACGAGGAACCCGTCCTCGTCGGGTCCTGGCGATACCACGGCGTCGGCTACCGCACCCCGGGCGACCGGGAACTCGCCCTCCAAGCCGCCGACCAAGCCCGATCCCGACGGGAGGTGTTCCGGTCCGAGCGTCGTCGTGAGCGATTGCAGGGGTCTGATTCCTCCGACTGAGAGTTGGTATGCCGTGTTGTCCGTTCCTTCTGACCTGGGCTCGTTGCCTCCGGTGCTTGACGTGCCCACCGCCGCCCGGCTGCTGGGGCTCGGCCGCAGTAGTGCTTACGAGTTGATCCGTTCCGGGAGATGGCCGACCCCGGTTCTGCATCTTGGCCGGCAGATTCGTATTCCATCCGCCCCGTTGCTAGTCCTGCTGGGTGCCGAGCGGGGGGTGGGATGACGGCCGCCGGCCGCCGCGGAAGCGTCCGTCAGGACAGCTCCGGTCGCTGGTGCTTCGTGGTCGATGTGTCAGTGCCGGGCGGCCCCCGCCGTCAAGCTCGCCGTCGCGGATTCCATACGAAGAAGGCGGCACAGGCTGCGCTGACGGAGACGCTCGGGGACCTGAATGCCAGAAGCTATATAGAGCCATCCCGGCTGACGCTGCGGGAGTACATTGCCGACCGGTGGTTGCCTGTGGTTGCGGGGGAACTGCGACCCTCGACATTGCACTCCTACCAGCGCAACTTGCGCCTGCACGTGTTGCCGCGACTAGGCGCCGTCCCGCTGCAGGCCTTGGATCCTGCATCGCTGCAGGCCCTCTATGCGAACCTTGCCCGCTCTGGTAGGCGAGATCACCTTGCCGGTCACGGCCTGTCCCCTCGGACGGTCAACTACATCCACACGATTCTGCGAAGCGCGCTGCAAACAGCGGTGGACTGGGATCTGCTGCAGCGTAACCCCGCGGTGCGGGCGCGGCCACCGAAACGGACGGCTGCTGGCAATCGACACGAACAGATCCGAACCTGGTCCCGGCAGGAGCTGTCGTCGTTCCTGGAAGCCACCCGTCAGGAGCGGCTTTACCCATTGTGGTTGCTAATGGCAACGACCGGTCTTCGGCGCGGTGAGGCCCTCGGGCTGAACTGGGATTCAGTTGATCTGTCTGCTGGCCGCATCTCGATCCGCCGATCTCTGGTCGACGTGACGACGGTGGCTAGCGGCTCGGAGCCGGTGTACAGCGACCCGAAGACGCTTCGTGGCAGCCGGATCGTGGGTTTGGACACGGCCACCCAGCGGGCTCTTCGTGGCTGGAGGACGCGGCTCGATGAGGAGCACGCCTTGTTCGGGCTGGCGGCGACGGACAATCTCGTGTTCACGAACGAGGACGGAAGGCCCCTTCATCCCGACCGCCTGGCCCGTTTCTTCGTCCATAGGGTGCGAAAGACCGGCCTGCCTGTGATCCGGCTGCACGATCTTCGGCACACTTGGGCGACCTTGGCGCTGGAAAGCGGCGTGCACCCCAAGGTGGTGTCGGAGCGGCTGGGGCATTCGACGATCACGATCACGCTGACCATCTACAGCCACGTGCTGCCGGCGATGGACACCGAGGCCGCGGAGCGCGTCGCGGGGTTGGTTTTGGGGCCGGAGTACATGGTCTGTGACCAGGCTGTGACCAACAGGCCGCGATGATTGCTCATAAGCTTGCTTCGCGGCGACGTGACCTGGCATTTTGCCGTGCACCAAGGGTGGGCGAGGGGGGAGTTGAACCCCCACGTCCTTACGGACACACGGACCTGAACCGTGCGCGTCTGCCATTCCGCCACTCGCCCGGGCGCGGGGCGAGATTATCACGCGACGCGCAGGTCACCCTGCGGCACGATCAAGCGCCACGTCCCCCGGCGTTACCGCTTCACCGCCGTGGTGATCTGCTCGCTGAAGTTGCCCGACTACGATCGTGCCCTGTCAGGAAGGAGCGCGTCCGGTGGGTGTCTTCGACCGCTTCGAGCGACGCCTCGAACGTCTGGTTGAAGGTGCCTTTGGTCGCGTGTTCAAGGGCGAGGCGGTGCCCGCGGACATCGCTCGCGCACTGCAACGGGAGATCGATGATCGCCGGGTAGTGGTCGGCCCAGGTCGGGTCATTGCCCCGAACTGCTTTGTCGTCGCCCTGGGCAATCACGACCACGAACGGCTGGCCCCTTACGCACAACCGCTGGGGGAGGCCTTCGGCGAAATGCTGCAGGCCCACGCGCAGGAGTCCGGTTACTCCTTCGCCGGCCCGGTCGAGGTGCGTCTCGAGCACGACCCCTCCTTGGAGATGGGCCGGTTCACCATCCGCAGTGATCCGACACCCGATCCCGGCAGCGCCGGCAGCGCCGATGGTGGTGCACTGAATCGTCCTTCCCCGGCAGCACCGCCGTCCACGCCGTCCGCGATGGCGTTCGTACCCCGCCCACGGCATCGCATCGTCATCACTGACGGTGGCAGCGCAGATCCGCCCAGCGCAGCGGTGGGTGGTGCCGAGGCCAGCGTCGCGCTGTCCAACCCTGTGACGGTGGTCGGCCGCAGCGCCAGCGCCGACGTTCGTCTCGAGGATCCTGGGGTCAGCCGTCGGCACGCCGAACTGCACCTGGTCGGCGACTCGGTACGACTTGTCGACGCTGGGTCGACGAACGGTACCCGGGTCAACGGCGAACCCATCACCGCCCGTCAGCTTCGCTCCGGGGACCGGATCCAGGTCGGCACGACCATCCTGCTCTATCGCAGGGCGGACTGACCCCGTGGAGCTTCCGCTCGCGCTTCTCCGCTTCGGCGTACTGGCCCTGCTGTGGCTGTTCGTCCTCGCCGCGGTCCGAGTCATCCGTCATGACCTGTTCGGTCCGCCGGTCGCGGCAGCTGGCGGCTCGGCGCGCCCGGCACCGCACGCCGCCCGGCCGGTACATCGCAGCGCGGCCCGCCGACTCCTCGTCACCTCCGGACCACTGGCCGGCACTGCTGTGGGCTTGAACGACAGGCCGATCACGTTTGGGCGGGGCAGCAGCTGCACGGTCGTTCTCGGGGATGACTACGTCTCCAACCAGCACGCCCGGCTGACCCCGGCCGGCGACCGCTGGATGTTGGAGGACCTGGGTTCCACCAACGGTACCTACCTGTCCGAGCGGCGAGTCACCGACGCGACTCCCGTACCCCTCGGAGCACCCATCCGACTCGGTCGAACCACGCTGGAGTTGAGGGGGTGACCGCACCGTGACGCTAGGGCTGCGTTTCGCCATTCGCTCCGACGTCGGTCTGCTCCGAGAGGGCAACGAGGACGCGGCCTACGCCGGGCCTCGGCTACTCGCCGTCGCGGACGGGATGGGCGGGCACGCCGCCGGTGAGGTGGCCAGCCGAGTCGCCATCCAGACGGTGGCCACTCTCGATGCCGAACCCGACCCGCCGGATGCGCTGGCTGCTCTCCGGGACGCTCTCGAGGGGGCGCAGCGGGAGATCCGGGAGCGCGTCGCCGGCGACGAGTCCCTGGCCGGGATGGGCACCACACTCACTGCGCTGCTGTGGACCGGTGGTGGCCTGGGCCTCCTCCACGTCGGGGACTCCCGCGCCTACCTGCTCCGGGACGGGGAGCTGCGTCAGATCACCCACGACCACACCTTTGTGCAGGAGTTGGTCGATGCCGGGCAGTTGACCGAGGATGAGGCGAGCGTCCACCCGCAGCGGGCGCTGCTCACCCGGGCGTTGGACGGCCGATCGGTGGCCGAGCCGGATCTGGCGATCCGTGAGGTACGTCTCGGCGATCGCTATCTGCTCTGCACCGACGGACTGTCCGGGGTCGTCCGCGCCGAGACGCTTCGGGAGTCCCTGCTGATCGCGGACGCGGGCGCGGCCGCCGATCGGCTGGTGGCGCTGGCGTTGCGCGGCGGGGGGCCGGACAACATAACCGTCGTGGTGTGTGACGTCGTGCAGGATGGTGAGCCGCCGGCCGGCCCGACGGTCGTGGGAGCCGCGGCGGGCGCGGACGGGCCGCCGGCAACCGGGCCGGCCACGGCAGAGCACACACTCACCGGCGGTTCTGGCGAGCAGACGTCATCAGGGGAGGTGCGAGCCGCCAGACCACGGTCGCGGCCGGTGCTCGTCGCTCTCGCCGTGACCCTGGGGCTGCTCGCGATCGCGGCCGGCGGATGGTTCTGGCTCCGCTCGCAGTATTTCGTCGGAGTACACGGCGACCACGTCACGATCTTTCGCGGGGTTGCGTGGTCGATCGGCGGCCTGCACATGCACTCGGTTGCGGAGCAGCTCGCACTGGATCCGGCCGACCTTCCCCAGTTCGAGCGAGAGCGGCTGGAGGACGGCATAATCGCCCCCAACCTGCCGCAGGCTCGGCAGGTGGCGGCGCGACTCGTCACCGAGCGGTGCGTCGCACCCGCGCCCACCACGGCCCCCCCACCCACGATTCCCTCACCCGCTCCGGCAACGTCGACGCCGTGCCCGGCGCCGCAACCGTGAGCGCCGGGACGGTGGCCGGCCCGACAGGCTGGCGCCGGGGCAGTCGTCGGTGGGTGGAGCTGGCGATGCTGGTCTTCGCTGTGGTGGTCGTCGCGGCGGCGTATGTCAATGTCGGCTACGCACGCACCGGCACCATCCCCCCCGACACCGCAAGCTACGCCGCCGCATTGGGCGTGCTGTTCCTCATCGCTCACCTCGCCGTACGGTTCCTCGCGCCGTACGCGGATCCCGTGCTGCTGCCCCTGGTCGCGCTGCTCAACGGTCTCGGACTGGTGCTCATCCACCGGCTGGACCTGGCCGAGGCGGACCGGGCACGCCAGGCGGGTCGCGCCGTGCCCCGCTCGGACGCCCCGTTGCAACTGGTGTGGACCGCGATCGGAGTGGCCCTTTTCATAGCCACGCTGCTCGTCGTCCGCGACCACCGCAGACTGCAGCGTTTCACCTACACCGCGATGGCCGCCGGCATCGTCCTGCTACTCATCCCGGCCGTACTGCCCGGTCGGTTCAGTGAGGTCAACGGCGCGCGGATCTGGATTCGGGTCGGCGGCCTGTCCTTCCAGCCCGGCGAAGCCGCAAAGATTCTGCTGATTATCTTCTTCGCCGGCTACTTCGTCGCCAAGCGCGACCTGCTGTCACTGATGAGTCGGCGGGTGGTCGGCTTGGACGTTCCCCGGGGCCGCGACCTCGGGCCGGTCGTGGTGGCCTGGTTGGCCAGCGTGGCCGTCCTGGTGGTGGAGCGGGACCTGGGTACCTCGCTGCTCTTCTTCGGCATCTTCGTCGCGATGCTCTACGTGGCGAC
Organism: Frankiaceae bacterium; assembly: GCA_017882785.1. Lineage (GTDB taxonomy): Bacteria > Actinomycetota > Actinomycetes > JADGOV01 > JADGOV01 > JADGOV01. The sequence goes on along the minus strand of JADGOV010000106.1, from coordinate 2,962 downwards.
GCGCAAGGTGTCCTGGGTGGCGATCGGGGCACTGCTCTTTGCCGGCGGCGCCTACCTCGCTTACCACCTCTTCGGGCACGTACGGGATCGGGTCGACGTCTGGCTGCACCCCTTCCGCTACGCCAGCACCACCGGGTACCAGCTCCTGCAGGGCCTCTTCGGCCTGGCCAACGGCGGCGTGTTCGGCACGGGGCTGGGCCAGGGGCGGCCGGACATCGTGCCGTTCGCCAAGTCGGACTTCATCACCGCGACTATCGGCGAGGAGCTCGGCCTGGCCGGTCTGATGGCGGTGTTGGTCATCTTCCTGCTGATCAGCGCTCGCGGTCTGCGGGCGGGCCTGGGCGTGCGGGACGACTTCGGCCGCTTGTTGGCCACCGGCCTGGCGTTCGGCTTTGCCCTGCAGGTGTTCGTGGTGGTCGGCGGGGTCACCCGAATGATCCCGCTGACCGGCTTGACGCTGCCCTTCCTCTCCTACGGCGGGTCATCGCTGGTGGCCAACTGGGTATTGATAGCGCTGCTGCTGCGGATCAGCTCGGCAGCCCGGCAGCCGGCGCTCTCCTTGCCAGTGTCGGGCGCTGGTACGGCTCCGCTTCCGCCGCAGCGCCAGGCGCAGCCTCGATGAGCGCTGCGGATCGGACCCCGATGGGGACGCCGATGGGCACGCCGCTGCGCAAAGTCGCGGTGGCGGTGCTCATCGGCTTCCTGTTGTTGCTGGTGAACGTCAACTACGTCCAGGTGGTTCAGGCCAAGAGCCTCAAGAACGATCCGCACAACGGACGGGTGCTCGTCCAGCAGTTCGCCCGCCCTCGCGGTCCCATCGTGGTGGGCGGCACGTCCGTCGCGCGCTCGGTGAAGACCGCCGACGCGTTGAAGTACCTACGGGTCTACCCCGACGGTGAACGCTACGCCGCCGTCACCGGCTTCTACTCCTTCATCTACGGCGCCACCGGCCTGGAGCGCGCCGAGAACTCCCTGCTGTCCGGCACCGATGACCGGTTGGCGTTGCGCCGACTGTCGGCCCTGCTCACCGGTCGGGAGCCGCAGGGCGGCGCGGTCGTGCTCACCCTCGACCCGAAGGCACAGAAGGCCGCTGTCGAGGGGCTCGGCGGACGTCGGGGAGCCGTGGTCGCCCTCGATCCGGGCACCGGTGCCATTCTGGCCATGGCCAGTTCCCCCAGCTACGACCCGAATCCGTTGTCCACCCACAACGGCCCGTCGATCCGGGCGGCGTACCAGAAACTGCTCGCAGACCCGGACGCGCCGCTTCTGAACCGCGCAATCAGTTCGACGTACCCGCCGGGATCGTTGTTCAAGGTCGTCACGGCCGCCGCTGCGCTGTCCTCAGGTCGCTACACGCCGCAGACCCGGGTGCCGGCCCCGACCACCTTGGACCTGCCGCAGACGACGAAGAGTCTGGGAAACTTCGGCGGCGAGAGCTGTGGGGACGGCAGGACGGACACGATCGCCCACGCGTTGCAGATCTCGTGCAACACGGCCTTCGCCGGCCTGGGACTCTCCCTCGGGGCGAGGACCATGGCCGCGCAGGCCGCGGCGTTCGGCCTCGGTAAGGGCTACTCGGTGCCACTGCCCGTCGCACCGAGCGTCTACCCCAAGAACGCGGATCCGCCGAGCACCGCACAGGCGGCCATCGGCCAGTTCGACGTGCGGATCACCCCGCTGCAGGCCGCGATGATCGTCGCTGCGGTGGCCAATCACGGCACACTGATGGCGCCCTACCTGATCCAAGCGGTCAAGGCACCCGACCTGTCGACCCTCGTCGTCGCCAAGCCGCACAAACTTGGCACACCGGTGACCCCACAGGTGGCCGACCAGCTCACCGCGATGATGCAGCTCGTCGTCGAACGGGGGACCGGGCGAGCGGCGCAGATTCCGGGCATAGCCGTCGCCGGCAAGACCGGCACCGCCCAGCACGCCACGGGAGAGCCCCCGCATGCCTGGTTCGGTGGCTTCGCGCCGGCGGACAGCCCGAAGGTGGCTGTGGCGGTCCTCGTCGAGGACGGCGGTGGAGCCGGCTCGGACGCCACCGGTGGCCGGATCGCGGCACCGATCGCCCGCTCGGTGATGGAAGCCGTGCTGGACGGGTGAGTTGTCCGGGGTGGCCGCCCGCCGGCCCGAGCACCCCGTCGCCCGCACCGGTCGTCCCGAGCACACGCTAGCCTCTTGCGAAGAGCTCGCAACAGACTCACACTTGTCACCGCATACCGATCGCGGACTCGACCGCACGGGAGGGCGCATGCACATCCCCGACGGCTACCTCAGCCCGCAGACCTGCGCGGTGGCCTACGCGGCCGCGGTCCCGTTCTGGGTCGTCGCCGCGCGGCGGGTGTCCCGAGTGGTGAAGAACCGCAACGTGCCGTTCCTCGCCCTCCTCTCCGCCCTGTGCTTCCTGATCATGATGTTCAACGTGCCGATCCCGGACGGCACGACGGCGCACGCTGTCGGCGGCAGCCTCGTCGCGATCCTGCTCGGGCCGTGGGCTGCGGTCATCGCGGTCAGCGTGGCGCTGGCCTTCCAGGCGCTGCTGTTCGGCGACGGCGGCGTGCTGTCCTTCGGCGCCAACGTCATCAACATGGCGGTGATCCTGCCCTTCGTCGGCTACGGCGTGTACCGGCTGATCGCCGGGCGGGTGGAGCTGACCTCACCGCGGCGGGTTGTCGCGGCCGCGATCGGCGGCTACATCGGCATCAACACCGCCGCGCTGGCGGCCGCGATCGAGTTCGGCATCCAGCCCGACCTCTTCCACACCGCCTCCGGCGCGCCGCTGTACTCGCCGTACCACCTGAGCCAGTCGGTCCCGGCCATGCTGTTGGCGCACCTGACGATCGCCGGGGCCGCCGAGGCGGCCCTGTGCGGCGGGGTCATCGCCTACCTGCAGAAGGCCGACCCGGCCATGCTGGCCATCAACTCCCCGGGCGTCCCGCTCACCGCCGACGAGGTCGCC
>JADGOV010000105.1 GCA_017882785.1 Frankiaceae bacterium | reverse complement strand
CAGATACAACCAACAGATCCAACCAGGTAGACGCACGACAAGGGAGTCGCTGTGGTCGCTGACGGTCCCACGGCGATGGGCGGGCCGCCGAGCAGCCCGGCTTCCGTCTCCGACGGCCAGGCGCGCTGGCAGGAGCGCTACGACGCCGCCGTCCAGGCCGGTGCGGTCCGGGAGGGAGATTTCACGACTCTCTCCGGCGTCGAGGTGGACCCCGTCTACGGTCCGCCACCGGGCTCGGCGGTACCCGACTTTGCCCGGATCGGCTGGCCGGGTGAGTTCCCGTTCACCCGTGGGCTCTACGCCACCGGCTACCGCGGCAAGCCGTGGACGATCCGGCAGTTCGCCGGCTTCGGCAACGCGCACCAGACGAACGAGCGGTACAAGGCGATCCTCGCCTCCGGCGGTCACGGACTGTCCGTGGCCTTCGACATGCCGACGCTCATGGGCCGGGACTCCGATGACCCGACCGCGCTGGGCGAGGTCGGTCACTGCGGGGTGGCCATCGACTCAGCGGCCGACATGGCGCACCTGTTCGCCGGGATCCCGCTCGACGAGGTCACCACGTCCATGACCATCAGCGGTCCGGCGGTGCCGGTGTTCTGCATGTACATCGTCGCTGCCGAGCGCGCGGGGGTCGACCTCGGTGTGCTCGACGGCACACTGCAGACCGACATCTTCAAGGAGTACATCGCGCAGAAGGAGTGGCTGTTCCCGCCGGAGCCGCACCTGCGACTCATCGGCGACCTGATGGAATACTGCGTCACGCACATCCCGCGCTACAAGCCGATCTCGGTCTCGGGTTACCACATCCGGGAGGCCGGCGCCACCGCCGCCCAGGAGCTGGCCTACACCCTCGCTGACGGGTTCGCCTACGTCGAGTTGGGCCTGTCGCGCGGTCTGGACCTGGAGGCCTTCGTACCCGGCCTCTCCTTCTTCTTCGACGCGCACATCGACTTCTTCGAGGAGATCGCGAAGTTCCGGGCGGCCCGCCGGATCTGGGCCCGCTGGCTGCGCGACGTCTACGGCGCGACGTCGGAGCGGGCGCAGTGGCTGCGTTTCCACACCCAGACCGCCGGGGTGTCCCTCACCGCGCAGCAGCCGGAGCTGAACATCGTCCGGACCGCCGTGGAGGCGTTGGCCGCGGCGCTCGGCGGCACCAACTCCCTGCACACCAACGCCCTCGACGAGGTGCTGGCGCTGCCCTCGGCCAAGGCGGCGGAGATCGCGCTACGCACCCAGCTGGTGTTGATGGAGGAGACCGGCGTGACGAACGTCGCCGATCCACTCGGAGGCTCGTGGTACGTCGAGGCGCTGACCGACCAGGTGGAGGCCGAGGCGGAGTCGATCTTCGCGAGCATCCGGCAGCTGGGCGCCGACGACACGATCACCGCAGGTGTGCTGCGGGGGATCGACGACGGGTGGTTCACCTCGGCGATCGCCGAGGCGGCCTTCCAGTACCAGACGGCGGTGGAGAAAGGCGTCAAGCGGGTCGTCGGCGTCAACTGCCACACCACCACGGTGGAGGAGCCGCTGGAGATCTCCCGGGTGTCCCACGAGGTGGAAAGCGAGCAGCGGCAGGCCTTGACCGCCCGGCGGGTCTCGCGCGACCCCGCGGCGGTGACGGCCGCGCTGCACCGGCTGGTCGGGGCCGCCCGCTCCTCGGACAACATGGTGCCGGCCATGCTCGACGCGGTCCGGGTGGAAGCGACGTTGGGGGAGATCTGCGCCGCGCTTCGGGCAGAGTGGGGGTCCTACGTCGAACCGGCCCGATTCTGAGCGGGCGTTCGCGGCGCGCCGGGAAGCCTGCATCGCCGACAGCGGTTGGGAGAGGGTATGAGCATGCGGCCAACTGACATCCGGCTGCCCGGAGCCGTCGATCTGTCCGGGTTCCGCCAGCCGGCAGCGGCGGCGGGGTCGGCTGGGGGGCCGGGTACGGCGGGTAACGGCTCGGTCGTCGACGTGACCGAGGCGACCTTCGCAGCCGAGGTGATGGAGCGCTCCCGCCAGGTGCCGGTGGTGGTCGACTTCTGGGCGACGTGGTGCGGTCCCTGCAAGCAGTTGTCGCCGGTGCTGGAGCGCCTTGCCACCGAATCCGACGGTGCGTGGGTGCTGGCCAAGGTCGACGTGGATGCCAACCAGCGCATCGCTGCCGCGGCCCGGGTGCAGAGCATCCCCACCGTGCTGGCTTTCGTCGACGGTGCGCCGGTGCACGGCTTCGTCGGAGCATTGCCCGAGGCCCAGGTGCGTAGCTGGCTGCAGGAGGTTTTCGCCGCCAGGGACGGTGCCGTTGGTCCGGACGGTCCGGACGGCCCGGCCGCGGGGCCGGCCGCGGCGCCACCGCCGGCAGCAGATCCGGCCTACGACCAAGCGGATGAAGCCATCGGACGTGGAGACCTCGACACGGCAGCGGAACTCTACGCCGGAATCGTGGAACGTGAACCGGGGGACAATGAGGCCAAGCTGCTGCTCGCCCGGGTCCGCCTCCTGAGCCGCGGTCGCGGCTTCGACGAGCGTGCGCAGCGACAACGGGCGGCCGAGGACCCGGACGACGTCGACGCCGCTCTCGCCGTCGCCGACCTGGACATGCTCGGTGGTCACGTCGAGGACGCGGTGACCCGGCTCACCGACCTGGTGCGGCGCAGCGTGGGCGCCAACCGCGACCGGGTCCGCGGGCACCTCCTGGGCCTGTTCGGCGTGCTCGACGCCGACGACCCACGCCTGGCGGCGGCTCGCCGAACGCTGTCCAACGCCCTGTTCTGACCGGTTCGGGGCAGGTCAGCAGCGGGCACCCCAGCGGGCGGCGCGCAGCCGGACAGCCGTCACCTTGTACTCCGGGCAGCTGGTGACCTCATCGACCGCCGAGGAGGTCAGCGCGTTGGCCGGTACGTCGGGAAAGTGGAAGGACATGAACACCTCGCCGGGCGCGACCCGGGAGCTGAGCGCGGCCGGCAGCGTGAGCGCCGCGCGGCGGCTGCGTACCTCCACCCGGTCACCGTCGACCACACCCAGCCGGCCGGCGTCGTCCGGGTGGATCTGGAGGGTCTCCGCCGGGAGGAGATCCACGTTGCGAGTGCGCCTGGTCATGGTGCCGGCGTTGTAGTGCTCGAGCCGGCGGCCGGTGATGAGCACGTGCGGGAAGGCGACGTCCGGCTGCTCCCCCGGTGGCAGGTACTGCCGTGCCGTGAGCTGCGCCCGACCAGTCGGCGTGGCGAATCGCTCCAGGTAGAGCGTGGCCTCACCAGGGTCGGTCGCGGAGCGGCACGGCCAGTGCAGGGGTCCGGCGTCGTCCAGTCGCCGGTGGCTGACTCCGCCGAACAGCGGGGCCAGCGCGGCGCACTCCGCCAAGGCGTCCGCCGGTGTTGCCAGCCCGAGGTCGACGCCCATCACGGCGGCAACCGCGGTGATGATGTCGAAGTCGGTGCGGGCCTCCCCCGGCGGCCGGAGGGCGGGCCGGACCCGCTGGAAGCGTCGGTCGAAGTTGACAAAGGTGCCGTCCTTCTCCAGGAAGGCGGCCGCCGGCAGCACCACGTCGGCCGACTCCGCGGTCCGGGAGAGGAAGATCTCCTGACTGATCACGAACTCACAGGCGGCCATCGCCGCCGCGACGTGTCCGGTGTCGGGGTCGGTCGCCAGGATGTCCTCGCCCAGCACGTAGAGGGCCTTCACCCGGCCGTCGATCGCCGCGTTGAACATCTCCGGGATCCGCAGGCCGGGTTGGTCCGGCAGGCGGACCTGCCATGCGGCCTCGAATCGGCCGCGGGCGGCGGCATCGACCACCTTCTGGTAGCCGGGCAGCAGGTCCGGCAGGGCGCCCATGTCCGAGGCGCCCTGCACGTTGTTTTGTCCTCGCAGCGGATTGACGCCACTGCCACGGCCGTCGGCCCGGCCCACGCTGCCGGTGAGGATGCCGAGGTTCGCCAGAGCCCCGACGCCGTCGGTGCCGTGCGCGTGTTCGGTGACGCCGAGTCCGTAGAAGACCGCGGGGCATCGGGCACCGCCGTAGAGCCTGGCGGCCCCGCGGATCTGCTCGGCCGGAATCCCGGACAGCTCACTCACCCGCTCCGGCGGGTAGTCGCTCGCCAGGTCCCGCAACTCGGCCAGCCCGTCGACCCGCGTCTCGAGGTAGTGCTCGTCGATGAGGCCCTCGGCGAGCAACACGTGCGCCAGGCCGTTGAAGACCGCCACATTGGAGCCGGGGCGGCCTTGCAGGTGCACGTCGGCGTAGTCGGCGAGTTCGATCCGGCGAGGATCGACCACGATCAACCGGGCGCCGCGGATGACGGCCTGCTTGATCCGGGCGCCGATCACCGGGTGCGCTTCGGTGGTGTTGGTGCCGGCCAGCAGGAAACAGTCGGTGCGCTCGATGTCGTCGGCGGGATTGGTGCCACCAGAAAGGCCGAAGGCGGCGCCGAGGCCGGCCGCTGAGGGTGAGTGGCACAGTCGCGAGCAGTTGTCGATGTTGTGGGTGCCGATGCCGGCGCGCATGAGCTTCTGGAACAGGTAGTTCTCCTCGTTGGTGGCCCGCGAGGAGGAGATGGCCGCGATCGCGTCGGCCCCGTACTCGGCCCGGACCAGGCCCAACCGCGTCGCGGTCAGCTCGAGAGCCTCGGGCCAGCTGGCCGGGGTCAGCGGCCCCGTACGACCCCCGCGGCGGATCAGCGGCGTTGTCAGGCGGTCGGGAGAGCGGATGAAGCCGTGCGCGAACCGTCCCTTCACGCACGCGTGCCCTCGATTGACCGGGCCGGGCCCGGGGCTGACCGCCACTACCCCATCACCCCGGGTCGCCACCTCGAGCTGACAGCCGACTCCACAGAAGCCGCAGGTGGTGCTCGTCGTCCGCTCGACAGGTCGCAGGTCGAGGAACCCGGGTTCGGACAGGGCTCCCGTCGGGCAGGAACTGACGCACCCGCCGCAGGACACGCAGTCGGACTCGGCCCACGACCTGCCGCTACCGGGCGCGGCGACGGTGGCGGCCCCTCGGGAGGCCAGCACGAGCGCGAAGGTGCCCTGCACCTCATCGCACATCCGCACGCAGCGCGCACAGGCGATGCACAGGTCGCGGTCGTACTTGACGTAGGGGTGGCTGAAGTCGAAGCCGCGGGATACCGACGGGTACGCCGTGCCGAAGGCCGCCGGCCCGACATCGAGCTGCCCGCAGACTCCGACCAACTCGCTGCGTTCCACGGGGAGGTCCAACGCGCGCTCGGGCAACTCGGAGACCATCAGTTCCAGGACGTGCCGGGCGGTGGCCACCGTGACCGGATCGTCGGTGCGTATCCGCATGCCTGTCGTCGCCGGGGTCACGCAGGCCGCGAGCGGACCGCGCCCGCCCTCCACGGCGACCAGGCAGACCCGGCAGGAGCCGTAGGGGGCGAGCCGGTCGTCGGTGCACAGGGTCGGCACGGCCGCGCCGGCGGCCCGGCAGGCCGCCAGCAGCGTCGCGCCGGGTGCCACCGTCACCTCGGTGCCGTTGACGGACAGTCGCACGCTCATCGGGACGCCCCCGCTTCCAGTTCCTCCACATAGACCCGCAGCACACTGCGGACCGCCTGCGCCACACCCGGTCCGAAGGCGCACAGGCTCGCCGAGTGCATCGTGGCGCAGATCTGGCGCACGCTGGGGAGGTCCCCCCGCCGGGCGAACTCCAGGCCGCGGAGGCTGCCGATGCGACAGGGGCTGCAGGTGCCGCAACTCTCGGCGGCGGCGAATCGCCAGAGGTGCTTGAGGACCGCCCGTCCGGGGATGGTGTCGTCGAGGCCGAGCAGGCTGGCGTGTCCGAGGGAGACCCCCGCGGCCGCCAGCGCCGGCCCGCTCAACGGCAGGTCGAGTTGTTCGGGGGCGAGGAAACCGCCCAGCGGACCGCCGACCTGCAAGGAACGCAGCCGCCGGCCGTTCTTCAGTCCGCCGGCGAGATCGTCCACGATCCGCCGCAGCGGAATACCCAGCGGCACCTCGTAGACCCCTGGCCGGGCGAAGCTCTCGTTCACGCACACGAGCCGTTGCCCGTGCTCGCCGTGCACACCCAGCTGGGCGTAGGCCGCGCCGCCGTGCTCCACGATCCAGGGCACGGTGGCCACACTTTCCACGTTGTTCACCACCGTGGGATAGCCGAAGAGGCCTGACGTGGTCGGGAAGGGCGGCCGGGCCAGCGTGCCGCCGCGCAGGCCCTCCATCGAGTGGATCAGCGAGGTTTCCTCGCCGGCCACGTAGGAGCCGGCGCCCTCCACGACCTCGACGTCGAAGTCGTGGCCGCTGCCGGCGATGTCCAGGCCGAGGTGCCCGGCGGCGCGGGCCTCGATCACAGCGGCCTGGATCGCATCCCGGGCCTTCGGGTACTCCGCTCGCACGTAGATGAACCCACGGCTGGCGTGCGCGGCGAGCCCGGCCAGCGCGACGCCTTCGAGCACCCGGTTGGGGTCCCCCTCGAGGAGCAGCCGATCGATGTAGGAGCCGGGGTCGCCTTCGTCGCCGTTGACGATGAGAAAGCGGGGCCCCTCGGTCCGCGCCGTGGCAGCGGATTCCCATTTCTGCGCCACCGGGAAGCCGGCCCCGCCCCGCCCGCGCAGTCCCGACGCGGCGACCTCGGTGACGACGCGCCGTGCGGCGTCCGGCTCGCGCACCACGTGCGGCCAGCTCCGCCAGGACCGCTCCCCACCGAGGATCCCGGCCAGCAGCACCGGTTGGGCAACGCCGCTGTAGGCGGGGATGGCCGGATCGCGCCGGGGCGCCGTGCCGAGGAGCTGGTCCACCAGGTCCGGGCCCGCGCACGCCTGCTCCCCGTCGAGCGCCGCCGGTCCGCCGTAGCAGTAGCCCAGGCAGTACACCGGCTGCAACGACGTGCCGCCGTCGTCGGTACAACCGCCCCGGGAGATACCCAGCGCACGTTCCACGGCCGGAATGTGGCGGCCCTGGCTGGCCGCGAAGCAGGCCGTGCCGGCACAGACGGAGACGTGGCGCTGTCCCCGGCGGTGCATGCCGAACTCCTCGAAGAAGGTCGCGGTGCCGTAGAGGTGGGCCCGGGGCAGGTGCAGTTCCGCCGCGATCGCGTCGATGTCCGCCGAGGTGATCTGTCCCCGCTCGCGCTTGACCGCGCGCAGCCGGTCCAACGCGGCCGTCCCCGGCCGGCCGTAGCGCCGCTGGAGTTCGACGACCGGTTCCCTGGGCTGGGACATGGTCATGGCAGCGGGGGGCCGCCGAGCCACAGCACGCCCAGCGGTGGGACGGTCACCGTTGCCGAGGCGGGTCGCCCGTGCCACGGCTCGCCGCTCGCCTCGACGCCGCCGAGATTGCCGACGCCGCTTCCCCCGTAGATCTCCGAATCGGTGTTGAGCACCTCCCGCCACCGCCCGGCACGCGGCAGGCCGACGTGGTAGTCCAGGTGTGGCACACCGGCAAAGTTGGCGATGCAGGCCAGCGTCGATCCGTCGGTGCCGAAGCGGAGGAAGGAGAAGACGTTGTCGTTGGCGTCGTTGGCGTCGATCCAGGAGAAGCCGGCGGGGTCGGCATCCCGCGTCCACAGGACGCTCGAGGTGCGGTAGTTGGCGTTGAGGTCGCGTACCAATTGGTGCAGGCCGGCATGGTCGGGGAGGCTGAGCAGCCACCAGTCCAGCGAGCGCGACTCGGCCCACTCCGACTCCTGGCCGAACTCACACCCCATGAACAGCAACTGCTTGCCGGGATGGGCCCACATATAGCCGAGCAGCGCGCGAACGTTGGCCAACTGCTGCCAGCGGTCTCCCGGCATCCGCCGCAACAGCGAGCCCTTGCCGTGCACAACCTCGTCGTGGGAGATAGGCAGGACGAAGTTCTCGCTGTAGGCGTACATCATCGAGAACGTCATCTGGTGGTGGTGGAACTGCCGGTGCACCGGCTCCTTGCTCATGTAGAGCAACGAGTCGTGCATCCAGCCCATGTTCCACTTCAGGCCGAAGCCGAGCCCGCCGACGTGGGTGGGGCGGGTGACCCCCGGCCAGTCGGTCGACTCCTCGGCGATGGTCACGATGCCGGGGACCCGCTTGTAGGCGGTGGCGTTCGTCTCCTGCAGGAACGAGACCGCCTCCAGGTGCTCGCGGCCGCCGTAGATGTTCGGCGCCCACTCGCCGTCCTTGCGCGAGTAGTCGAGGTAGAGCATCGAGGCGACGGCGTCCACCCGCAGGCCGTCGATGTGGTACTCCTCCAGCCAGTAGATCGCGTTGGCCACCAGGAAGTTGCGGACCTCGGTCCGGCCGAAGTCGAAGACCAGCGTGCCCCACTCGGGGTGCTCGCCCTTGCGCGGGTCGCCGTACTCGTAGAGCGGCTCGCCGTCGAAGCGGGCCAGCGCCCACTCGTCCTTCGGGAAGTGTGCGGGCACCCAGTCGAGGATCACGCCGATCCCGGCCTTGTGCAGCTTGTCCACCAGGTGACGGAAGTCGTCGGGGGAGCCGAACCGCGAGGTCGGCGCGTAGTAGGAGGTCACCTGGTAGCCCCAGGACCCACCGAAGGGGTGCTCGGCGACCGGGAGGAACTCCACGTGGGTGAAGCCCAGGTCCTTCACGTAGGCGACCAGCTGATCCGCCAGCGCCCGGTAGGTCAGCCCCTGCCGCCACGACCCGAGGTGCACCTC
>JADGOV010000050.1 GCA_017882785.1 Frankiaceae bacterium | reverse complement strand
TGCGGGTGGCGGGGGCACGGAATCGGGCCCGCCAGCGGAGAAGGGCTGGCAGCGGAGCACTCGCCACACCGCCAACCGGCCGCCGCGCCAGAACCCGTGCCCGGCGAGCGCCTGGACGGTGTAGGCGCTGCACGAGGGGAAGAAGCGGCAGCGCGCGCCGAAGAACGGACTGATCCACCGCTGGTAAGTGCGCACGAGGACAATCACCGGCCGCGTCCCGGTCGGCAACGGCGCACTCACCGGACGACCCTGGTCAGGAGGGTGTCGAGTTCCCGGGAGAGCTCGCTGGCGGGCAGCCGCTCGGCACCGGGGAGCACCCGAACCACCACGCGGCTACCGGAAGGCAGGAGCCCGAGTCGGTCGGCGAGGAGGTGCCGTAGGCGGCGACGGATCCGGTTGCGCACCACCGCACCTCCCACTCGCCGACCGACGACGAACCCGACCCGAGCCGGGTCGGCGACGGCATGAGCCCCATCCGCGGTGAGCAGTGAGACCACCAGGGCGGGCCGTCCGGAGCGCCTACCCTGCCGGATGGTGTCCGCGAAATCCGCCTGCCGGCGTAACCGGGCCTTGGCCGGCAGCATGGGAGCTCCCCTCAGGCGGAGAGCTCGTGGCGCCCCTTGCGGCGGCGTGAAGCCAGGATCGATCGTCCGGCACGAGTACGCATGCGCAACCGGAAACCATGGGTCTTGGCTCGTCGCCGGTTGTTCGGCTGAAACGTGCGCTTGCTCACTCGGGATCCACCAGACACACTTCATCGGGCCGGTCAAGCAACTGCCCGCCGGCGAGGGGACGAATACTCAGGTTACGGTACGGCGACGCCGTGGACCCGGTCAAACCCCTCGCCGGTGGGTTGGCATCCGAATCGGTGGCCACTCGTACACGGCCGGACCGATTGCCGGAATCGCTTGAACTGCATCGCGTCCCGCTGTTAGCTTCGCCCTCACACCGGTTCTTCCCCCGGCCCCCGGCAGTCGATCGACCGTCCTGGTCGATGCGGCGAGGGGGGTTCGCGTCTGCGCGCAGGCGTTGCAAGGCCATGGTCGAGATCGCTTGAGGGGTCAGGGCGGGCCTCTGTACACAGGCTGTGGATGACGGTGTGGACGCACGGCGTGGTGCTGAGACCCTGCAGTCAGGTCGGGGCAGAGCCGCCAGACGGCGATGCTCGAGCCGGCCGTATCAAGCGGCGGCCGCCGCGGTCGGACAAGTGCCCCGCAGGGGTCCCGAGGGAGTTTGACTAGTGGACGCCACGCTGGATCTGGCAGTGGTCTGGAAGGACGCACTCGCCGACATCGACGACGACGTCGTGCCGCTCAGGCACCGGGTGTGGCTGGATCTGACCCGCCCCGTAGCGCTGATCGAGGACACGGTGCTCCTCGCGGCACCCAACGAGCTCACCAAGACGATGTTGGACAGTCGGCTCCGTCGAGTCCTGGCACCGGCCCTCTCCGCCCGAATCGGCCGCGATATCCGTGTCCTGGTCACCGTGGACGAGGCCACGTCGGGGCAACCAAGCGAAGGGGCGACGCGCATCGTCGACGACCGGGCACTAGCCGATCGGGCCCTGGACGAGCTGGCGGTCCAGCAGTCGCACGAGGAGCCGCCACAGGTCCCCCGCGCACCGCGGGAACCAGTGCGGCCCACCGAGCCAGCCAGGCTGAATGACAAGTACCGGTTCGAAACCTTCGTCACCGGATCCAGCAACCGGTTCGCGCACGCGGCCGCGGTGGCCGCCGCGGAGGCACCCGCCAAGGCCTACAATCCGCTGTTCATCTACGGGGACTCGGGACTGGGCAAGACCCATCTCCTCCACGCCATCGGGCACTACACGCACTACCTCTTCGGTGGGTCCCAGATCCGCTACGTGAACTCCGAGGAATTCACCAACGACTTCATCAACTCGATCCGCGACGACAAGTCCTCAGCCTTCCAGCGTCGCTACCGCGACGTCGACGTGCTCTTGGTCGACGACATCCAGTTCCTGGAGAACAAGGAGCGAACGCAGGAGGAGTTCTTCCACACCTTCAATGCCTTGCACAACAACGGCAAGCAACTGGTCATCAGCTCCGACCGCCCGCCCAAACAACTGTCCACTCTGGAGGACCGCCTCCGCAACCGGTTCGAATGGGGGCTGATCACCGATATTCAGCCGCCTGAGCTGGAGACGCGTATCGCCATCCTGCGTAAGAAGGCGGCCGCTGAACATCTGGACGTCCCACCAGAGGTGCTGGAATACATCGCCTCCAAGATCTCGCGCAACATCCGGGAGTTGGAGGGGGCGCTGATCCGGGTCACCGCGTTCGCCAGCATCAACCGGCAGCCGGTCGATCTCACCGCCACCATCGTCGTCCTCAAGGATCTCGTCAGCGACAGCGCCGAGCCGGAGATCTCCGCCGCGGACATCATGGGAGCCACCGCCGCGTACTTCCAGATCAGCTTGGAGGACCTCTGCGGCTCGTCCCGAAGTCGGGTGTTGGTCAATGCCCGGCAGATCGCGATGTACCTGTGCCGCGAGCTCACCGACATGTCGCTGCCCCGCATCGGCCAGGCGTTCGGCGGTCGAGACCACACCACCGTCATGCACGCGGAGCGCAAGATCCGGGCACTCATGGCCGAGCGTCGAGTGATCTTCGATCAGGTCACGGCGCTGACCAACGTCATCAAGTCGCAGGGGCGGCGGTCGTGAGCCGCAGCAGGGCTACACAGCTGACCGTGACACGGTGTGCACAGGGTGGGGACAAGCCTGTGGACAGTATCGGCATATCGGACGGCTCGCTGGGGATGGTGCCATCCGGCGTGAATGAAGCACCGGGTCCGAAGCCTCCATCCACCCCGGTGCGCACACCCGCTGTGGACGCGCGGGGAGGCCGTGCGCTGGGCAAACACCTGTTGTCCACCACGTCCACCAGACCTACGACGACGACGAGTCCTCTTCTGACAGTGCAGGACAAGCTCGTTCTAACGGGCCGCCTGCGTCGTGGATATCCCCTCGGCGAAAGGCGGACGGCATGAGGTTTCGGGTGGACCGCGACGCACTGGCGGACGCCGTGGCCTGGAGCGCTCGCTCACTTCCGAGCCGGCCGGCGTTCCCGCTGCTAGCCGGACTGATGATCTCTGTCGACGACAGCACGCTGACGGTCTCTGGTTTCGACTACGAGGTGTCTACCGAAGCTGCCCTCGACGCAGCCACGGACGCTGCCGGGCGAGTGTTGGTTTCCGGGCGCCTCCTTGCCGAGATCACCCGAAGCCTGCCGGCGCAACCCGTCGAGATGCATACCGACGGCGCCCGCGCCGTGCTGACCTGCGGCAGCGCCAGGTTCGAACTGCCGACCATGGCGGTGGCTGATTACCCTGAGCTGCCGGTCATGCCCACCCTGGCCGGAAAGATCGGCAGTGATGTCTTCGGCGCGGCAGTGGCGTCGGTCGTGGTGGCCGCCGGACGTGATGACACTTTGCCGGTGTTGACCGGCGTCAAGCTCACCATCTCCGGTGACCAGCTGACACTGGCGGCCACCGACCGCTACCGGCTGGCGATTCGGACGTTGCCCTGGGAGCCGGCCGACGATCTGGGCACGGCAACCGCGCTGGTACCTGCACGCACTTTGGCCGAGAGCGCGAAGGCGCTGACCGGCGGTGCCCATGTCAGCATTGCCTTCGAAGGCAATGCTGACCTGGCTGGCAAGGCTGACATGGCTCGCGTGGCCGAGGGCACCGTCGGCGGCAACGGCTTGGTCGGGTCGGGTCTGATCGGCTTCGAGGGCAGCCGGCGACGCACGACAACCCGACTGCTCGACGGTGACTTTCCCAAGTACCAGTCGCTGCTGCCGAGTGAGTCGGCGGCGACAGCCCGATTGGAGAAGGCTGCCCTGGTGGAGGCGGTGCGTCGGGTAGCCCTGGTGGCGCAGCGGACAGCGCCGGTCCGGTTGAGCTTCGACACTTCCG
Source organism: Frankiaceae bacterium (assembly GCA_017882785.1). GTDB lineage: Bacteria > Actinomycetota > Actinomycetes > JADGOV01 > JADGOV01 > JADGOV01. Next base: position 17,758 of record JADGOV010000050.1, on the reverse strand, counting down.
AGGTGACCCTCGAGGCCGGCGGCGTCGACGAGGCGCAGGCCACGGAGTCACTCGCGGCCGCCTACGAGGGTGAGGCGATGACGATCGCGTTCAACCCGAGCTTCCTGCTCGACGGGTTGGGCGCGTTGGACAGCGACGATGTGACATTGGCCTTCACGACGCCGACCAAGCCGGCTGTGCTCACCGGTAAAGACCCGGAGATCTACCGCTACCTGTTGATGCCGGTTCGCCTCACGGGTTGACGGGCAAGCCGGTAGCGTCCGCCGGGACACGTCAGCCGCTCGTCGAGCACCCAGGACGGCGTCCGCCCTCGACCATGGAGGCATGTCACATGCAGCTCGGCATCATCGGTCTGGGCAAGATGGGGGCCCACATGGCGGAGCGGCTGCGCCGTGGCGGGCATGAGGTGATCGGCTTCGACCGCGATCCCGGTCTCACCGATGTCGGCTCCCTCGAGGAGTTGGTCGATCGGCTGCAGACACCGCGGCACGTGTGGGTGATGGTGCCGGCCGGTGGGCCCACATCGACCACAATCGATGCGCTGGGCGGGCTGCTCGCCGCAGGCGACGCGGTCGTGGACGGCGGGAACACGCGCTATCTCGATGACCAGCGGCACGCTGCTGAGCTGGCAGAGAAGGGCATCGGGTTCCTCGACTGCGGTGTGTCCGGAGGGGTGTGGGGGCTCACCGAGGGTTACGCGTTGATGGTCGGCGGCACCGAGAACGACGTGGCGCGGCTGGAACCGATCTTCGCGACGCTCAAGCCGGCGGGCGACTCCGGCTTCGTGCACGCCGGCCCGGTCGGCGCGGGGCACTTCGCCAAGATGGTCCACAACGGCATCGAGTACGGGATAATGCAGGCCTACGCCGAGGGGTACGAGCTACTGCAGACCACCTCGACGGTCACCAACGTGCCTGCGGTGTTCGCCTCCTGGCAGAGCGGAACGGTCATCCGATCCTGGCTGCTGGATCTTCTCGTCCGAGCCTTGGACCACGATCCGGATCTGCGCGAGCTCCGCGGTTACGCGCAGGATTCCGGGGAGGGTCGTTGGACCGTGCAGGCCGCGGTCGACCACGCGGTCCCCATGCCAGTGATCACAGCCGCGCTGTTCGCCCGGTTCGGCTCCCGACAGGACGACTCGCCGGCGATGAAGGTGGTGGCCGCACTGCGTAACCAGTTCGGCGGGCACGCCATCACGGCGGCGAGCGGCGGAATGGAGAAGGGCGCGGACTCCCCCGGTGCGGACGTCGAACCGCCGATGGGCTAGCCGGGTGTATCTACGCGCCCTGTCGCTCGTCGACTTCCGGAGCTACCCGTCGCTGGACCTGACGCTGACACCCGGGGTCGTTGTCCTGCGTGGTGCCAACGGCGAGGGGAAGACCAACCTGGTCGAGGCGATCCGGTTTGCCGGGACCCAGGACAGCCATCGGGTGGCGAGTACCGCTCCGCTCGTGCGCGACGGTGCCGACCGCGCTGTCATCCGGGTCGTCGTCGTCCGGGAGGACCGCGAGGCGCGGGTCGAGCTGGAGCTCACGCCGGGCAAGGCCACCCGGGCCCGCATCAATGGTGGGCCGCTACCCCGAGCTCGGGAAGCTCTCGGCCTGCTCCGCACCGTGCTGTTCGCGCCGGAGGACCTCGCGCTGGTCAAGGGCGACCCGGCCGAGCGCCGCGGGTTCCTCGATGACCTGCTCGTCGCCCGGGCTCCCCGCTATGCCGGCGTCCGGGCCGACTACGAGCGGGTGCTCCGACAACGTGCCACCCTCTTGAAGTCGGCCGGATCGGCCGGTCGCGTCGCCCGGCGGGGCGGCGACCTCGGCACGCTGGACGTCTGGGACGGCCACCTGGCCCGCTTCGGTTCCGAGCTGCTCGTGGCTCGGTTGGAGTTGGTGGAGGCATTGCGGCCGCTGGTGGACAAGGCCTACGCCGCCGTCGCCGGCACCGGACCCGGTGTGGCACTGAGCTACCGGTCCACCGTCGCGGGGTCGCGGCGGGAGGAGGTGGCCGAGGCGATGCGGGCGGAGATGACCCGGTTGCGGGTCGCCGAGGTCGAACGGGGCGTCTGCCTCGTCGGTCCACACCGCGACGACCTGCTGCTCTCCCTCGGCCCGCTGCCGGCGCGCGGGTACGCCAGCCAAGGAGAGTCCTGGTCGCTGGCGTTGGCGTTGCGACTGGCCAGCTATGAGCTGCTTCGGGGGGACGGTGGCGAGCCGGTGCTGCTGCTCGACGATGTCTTCGCCGAGTTGGACAGCACCAGGCGGCGGCGGCTGGCCGAGCTCGTCGCGTCGGCTGAGCAAGTGATCCTCACCGCCGCGGTCGGTGCGGACGTCCCGAGGTTCGACGCAGTCGCGGCGCATGACGTCGCTGCCGGGACGGTCCGACGTGTCAACTGACGGTGCCGACGGTGTTGACGGTGTTGAGGTCACCCCTGAGGACCTGTTGAGGCAGGTCCTGGATCGGGCCCGGACGCAGGCTCGAACGAGCCACCGCCGCAGCGTGAAACGACCCCGTCCGTCGCCTGGGACCACCCGCAGCGGTGCCTGGCCGGACGAGCGAGACCCGCAGTTGCTCGGCGATGAGCTCAACCGACTGGCGGAGGGTCAGGGTTGGCAGGCCACGCTGCCCACCGCCACGCTGATGGGCGCCTGGGACCGCATCGTCGGAGCTGACGTGGCCGCCCACTGCCGACCGGAGCGACTCCTCGACGGGGAGTTGGTCCTCGTCGCGGAGTCCACCGCCTGGGCCACGCAACTGCGACTGCTCACGCGGCAGATTCTGCAGCGGATTCGGGCCGAAGTCGGCGACGGTCTGGTCACCGGCCTGCTGATACACGGCCCCACCGTGCCCAGCTGGCGGCGCGGCCAGCGGCGGGTCACCGGCCGCGGCCCCCGCGACACGTACGGCTGAGAACGGGTGCGTATCCGCTCGGGAGCCAAAAAAGGTTCCCTGCGGTCTCTGCGGCGGCGTACGTCGGTCTGAAGGCCCGGCAACGGTACACTGAGCGTAGGCAGCCACGCCTGTCGCCGACATGATCGGACACCCGTATCGACGCATGCGGGTGGCGTGCCGCACCCGCCCCGTCCTGAAACGAGGTTCGACTCCGCGTGGCCTACGACGCCAGTTCCATCACCGTCCTCGAGGGTCTGGAGGCGGTACGCAAGCGCCCTGGGATGTATATCGGCTCGACCGGCGAGCGCGGCCTGCATCACCTGGTCTACGAGGTGGTGGACAACGCGGTCGACGAGGCGCTTGCGGGCTTCTGTGACCGCATCGACGTGACCCTGCTCGCCGACGGCGGCGTGCGGGTGGAGGACAACGGGCGCGGTATCCCGGTCGGGCGGCACCCGGTGGAGAAGCGCTCCGCGGTGGAGGTCGTGCTGACCACCCTGCACGCCGGTGGCAAGTTCGACGGCAAGTCCTATGCCGTGTCCGGCGGGCTGCACGGCGTCGGCGTGTCGGTCGTCAATGCACTGTCCGCGCGGCTGGAGGTAGAGGTCCGCCGCGAAGGATTCCGCTGGACCCAGTCCTATGCGCACAGCAAGCCGCTGGCGCCCGTCGCGAAGGGAACGGCGACCAGGGATACCGGCACGACGATCACGTTCTGGGCGGACGGTGACATCTTCGAGACCACGTCCTACTCCTTCGAGACGCTCTCCCGCCGGATGCAGGAGATGGCCTTCCTCAACCGCGCTCTGCAGATCAACCTTCGCGATCAACGGCCTTCGGAGCCGGTGGAGGTCGGCTACCGCTACGAGGGCGGGATCGAGGACTTCGTCCGCTACCTCAACGCCTCCAAGGACGCTGTCGTGCACAAGTCAGTGATCGCCTTCGGCGCCGAGCAGGAGGGCATGGCCCTCGAGGTGGCCATGCAGTGGAACGGCAGCTACTCCGAGTCGGTCTACACCTTTGCCAACACCATCAACACCCACGAGGGCGGTACGCACGAGGAGGGCTTCCGATCCTCCCTCACCTCCATCGTCAACAAGTACGCAAGGGAGTCCAAGCCGCCGCTGCTCAAGCCCAACGATGAGAACCTGACCGGCGATGACGTCCGCGAGGGGCTCACTGCGATCATCTCGGTCAAGCTGGCCAATCCGCAGTTCGAGGGTCAGACCAAGACCAAACTCGGCAACACCGAGGCCAAGACCTTCGTGCAGAAGGTCTGCAACGACTGGCTGCGGGACTGGTTCGACCGCAACCCCGGGGAAGCCAAGGACATCATCAGCAAGTGCATCTCCGCCGCCCGTGCCCGTCTTGCCGCCCGGCAGGCTCGGGACCTCACACGGCGCAAGGGCCTGCTGGACACCCTCACGATGCCCGGCAAGCTGTCGGACTGCTCCTCCAACGACCCGGCCCGCAGCGAACTCTATGTGGTGGAGGGCGACAGTGCCGGTGGTAGCGCCAAGGGGGGCCGGAACCCGGAGTTCCAGGCCATCCTGCCCATCCGCGGCAAGATCATCAACGTGGAGAAGGCGCGTATCGACAGGGTGCTCCGCAACAACGAGGTGCAGTCATTGATCACTGCCCTGGGTACGGGCGTGCACGACGACTTCGATATCGCCAGGCTCCGCTACCACAAGATCGTATTGATGGCCGACGCCGACGTCGACGGCCAGCACATCACCACGCTGCTACTCACCTTGCTCTTCCGGTTCATGAAGCCGCTCATCGAGGCCGGCCACGTTTACCTGGCCCAGCCGCCGCTCTACAAGCTCAAGTGGGGCAAGCCGCACCCCCCGCAGTACGCCTACTCCGACCGCGAGCGGGACGGCCTGATCAGGGCGGGCACCGAGGGCGGCCGGAAGCTGCCGAAGGACGAGGGCATCCAGCGCTACAAGGGCCTGGGCGAGATGAACGCGCAGGAGCTGTGGGACACCACCATGGACCCGGCACGCCGGCTGTTCCGGATCGTCACGTTGGACGACGCAGCCACCGCCGACCAACTGTTCAGCGTGCTGATGGGCGAGGATGTCGAGGCTCGGCGCAACTTCATCGTGCGCAACGCCAAAGACGTCCGGTTCCTCGATGTGTAGCGGACGGGCCCGGCACGGGCTCCCGGTCGGGAGATGTAGATGACGGTGACCGCACCGCCTCCGCAGGACCGGACGGAGCCGGTCGACATCCAGGTAGAGATGCAGCGCAGCTTCCTCGACTATGCGATGTCGGTCATCGTCTCCCGGGCACTGCCCGACGTCCGGGACGGCCTGAAACCCGTGCACCGCCGCGTGCTCTACGCCATGTACGACGGCGGCTTCCGGCCCGACCGCGGCTACTTCAAGTGCGCCCGGGTCGTCGGGGAGGTGATGAGCAACTACCACCCGCACGGCGACGGGGCCATCTACGACACCCTCGTCCGGCTGGCCCAACCCTGGTCGCTGCGCTATCCGCTGGTTGACGGCCAGGGCAACTTCGGCTCGCCCGGGAACGATCCGCCGGCTGCCTACCGCTACACCGAGTGTCGACTGATGCCGCTCGCGATGGAGTTGCTGCGCGACATCGAGGCGGAGACCGTCGACTTCTCGGCGAACTACGACGGGCGCTCTCGCGAGCCGGACGTGCTGCCGGCCCGGTTCCCCAACCTGCTCGTCAACGGCAGCGCCGGGATCGCGGTGGGGATGGCGACCAACATGCCCCCGCACAACCTGCGTGAGGTGGCCTCGGCCGTCCAGTGGGCGCTGGACAATCCACAGGCGACGCCGGAGGAGTTGCTGGAGGCGGCGATTGCCCGGATCTCCGGCCCCGACTTCCCCACCGGCGCACTGATCGTCGGCAAGAGCGGCATCGACGAGGCCTACCGCACCGGTCGGGGCTCGGTGCGGATGCGGGCCGTGGTCGAGGTGGCCGAGGACAGCCGCGGCCGGACGATTCTCGTGGTCAGCGAGCTCCCTTACCAGGTCAACCCGGACAACCTGGCCGAGAAGATCGCCGAGCTGGTCAAGGACGGGCGGGTGAACGGCATCGCCGACATCCGCGACGAGTCCAGCGCCCGCACGGGTCAGCGACTGATCATCATCCTCAAGCGGGACGCGGTCGCGAAGGTGGTGCTGAACAACCTCTACAAGCACACCCAGCTGCAGGACAACTTCGGGGTCAACATGCTGGCCCTGGTGGACGGTGTGCCCCGCACCCTGCGCCTCGACGAGATGATCCGGCATTACGTCGCGCACCAGGTCGAGGTCGTCGTCCGACGTACCCGCTATCTGCTGCGTCGGGCCGAGGAGCGGGCCCACATCCTGCGCGGCTACCTCAAGGCGTTGGATCGGCTCGACGAGGTCATCGCGTTGATCCGGCGCAGCGAGTCCGCCGAGGCGGCCCGCGGCGGGCTGATCACGCTGCTCGACATCGACGACGTGCAGGCCACCGCGATCCTGGACATGCAGCTGCGCCGGCTGGCCGCCCTGGAACGGCAGCGGATCATTGACCAGCACGCCGAGTTGGAGCGGGAGATCGCCCAGCTGACGGTGATCTTAGAGAGCCCGGAGCGGCAGCGTCTGGTCATCGCCGAGGAGCTCGACGAGGTGGTGGGCCGCTACGGCGATGCCCGCCGCACGCGGATCATCCCGCACGAGGGTGATATGAGCCTGGAGGACCTCATCGCTCTCGAGGACGTGGTGGTGACCATCTCCCGGGGCGGCTACGCCAAGCGTAGCAAGATCGACCTGTACCGGGCCCAGCGTCGCGGCGGCAAGGGCGTCCAAGGCGCCGTGCTCAAGCAGGACGACCTGGTGCAGCACTTCTTCGTCACGACCACGCATGACTGGATCCTGTTCTTCACCAACAAGGGCCGCGTATACCGGGCGAAGGCCCACGAGTTACCGGAGACCACCCGGGCCGCCCGCGGGCAGCACGTGGCCAACATCCTGCAGTTCCAGCCGGACGAGCGGATCGCCTCGGTGATCAACCTCACCTCCTACGCGCAGGCCCCGTACCTCGTGCTGGCCACCCGCCACGGGCTGGTGAAGAAGACCCCGCTCGGTGACTTCGACTCCAACCGGGCGGGTGGAGTGATCGCGGTCAACCTCCGCGACGACGACGAGTTGATCGGTGCCGCGCTGTGCGCTCCCGAGGACGAGCTGATGCTGGTCAGTCGCCGGGCGCAGTCCATCAGGTTCTCGGCCAACGACGACTCGCTGCGGCCGATGGGCCGGATCGCCACCGGCGTCATCGGTATGCGGTTCGCCCGCGGTGATGAACTGCTCGCCATGGAGGTCGTCCGGACCGAGGACGCCGAGGTCTTGGTGGCCACCGATGGTGGCTACGCCAAGCGGACTCCCATCGCGGAGTATCCGCGGCAGGGCCGCGGTGGCAAGGGTGTCCTGACCGCTAAGATCGTCTCGACCCGGGGTCGTCTGGCCGGGGCCCTGGTGGTCGTCCCGGACGACCAACTTTTCGCCATCACGTCGAACGGCGGCGTGATCCGCACCACGGCCGGCCAGGTCCGGCGCGCGGGGCGGCAGACTATGGGGGTTCGACTGATCGCATTGGAGTCCGGCGTGACGGTGGTGGCCGTTGCCCGCAACGCGGAACCCGAGTCGGCCGACGCCGTGGGAGGCACATTGTGAGCAGGTGGCCACGTCTCTTCAGCGCGTCGGGCACGGATCCGGACGGGCAGGGCGCGCTTCTCGGCAGGGCGATGATGACCGGCGGCACGTCCGCCCCACCCCTGGGTGGCAACGTCACGAGCGCCCGGCCGGGCTCGCCGAGCCCGGTGTCGGTGCCCGCGGCCGACCATCCTCCGCCGACCTCGGCGGAGGTGCCTGCCGCACAGCGTCGCGGTCCCCGGCGGGCACGGCTGGCGCTGCGGCATGTCGACCCGTTTTCGGTGCTGAAGGTCGCGTTCCTGTTCTCCCTGGCGATGCTGGTGGTCGTCATCGTCGCCGTCGCGCTGCTCTACCTGGTGTTGGACACCATGGGTGTGTTCACCTCGATCGACAAGGCGCTGCGGGATCTGACCACGTCGACGGCCCCTACCAGCGTGACCGACATCATCTCCTTCCAGCGGGTCCTTGGCGCTGCCGCGGTGCTCGGTGCGGTGAACGTCCTGTTGTTCACCGGGCTGGCCACACTGGGTGCCTTCCTCTACAACCTCTGCGCCAGCATCGGGGGCGGAATCGAGGTCACCCTTTCTGAGCGGAACTGACCTCGTCGTATACGCTGACGGACCGTCGTTGCCGTTATCCGGTGACGTTCTGGTCAAGCGGGCCTGTAGCTCAGTCGGTTAGAGCGCATCCCTGATAAGGATGAGGCCGGAGGTTCAAGTCCTCCCAGGCCCACGGGTCGCCCGCCGCGACGGGTCCCGCGGACTTCACATTCGTCGACGGTGAGGACGTGCCCGTGAAACGACTACTCCTGTTGCTCGGCGCCGTCGCCGCGGTGGCGACTGCCTACCGCCGACGTCAGACCGACCGGTCCGAAGCGGAGCTTTGGGCCGAGGCGACCGCCCCTCCCGATCTGCGGTAACGGCGGCGCCCAGTAGGCTGGACCCACCGCTGACCCGGGGGCCATAGCTCAGTTGGCAGAGCACCGCCCTTGCATGGCGGTTGTCCGGGGTTCGATTCCCCGTGGCTCCACTGTGGTCCGGCTGTGGCCGAAGACCACCGCCCCGCGGCCGACGGCGGGCCGTCCCGCTTCCACCGTGCGAGGATGGTCGGATACGAGGACCGCGCAGCGACGAGGAGGCCGCACGTGGCCGAAGATCTGTACGCCACACTGCACACGACCATGGGGGACATCGAACTCCGGCTCTACCCAGACCACGCCCCCAAGACCGTGGCCAACTTCGTCGGGCTGGCCGAGGGCACCCGGCAGTGGACCGATCCACGGACCCGGGCCGCGAGGACCGGGCCGCTCTACGACGGCACCCACTTCCACCGCGTGATCTCCGGTTTCATGCTGCAGGGTGGCGACCCGTTGGGCACCGGTACGGGTGGTCCGGGCTACCAGTTCGCCGATGAGTTCCACCCCGAATTGGTGTTCGACCGTGCCCACCTGCTGGCCATGGCCAACGCCGGGCCCGGCACAAACGGATCCCAGTTCTTCATCACGCTGGCAGCCACGCCGTGGTTGAACCGCAAGCACACCATCTTCGGTGAGGTCGCCTCCGGCCAGGACGTGGTGGCGGCCATCGGCGCCGTGCCGACCGGCGGGAGTGACCGGCCGCTGACCGATGTGGTGGTGACCTCGGTGGACATCGACCGGCGGCCAGCCTGACCCGCCACGCCGGGCGGGGGAGCCCCCGATGACGGGCAACGAGCCGCCGATCTCCGCCACGTCGGGTCCAACGGCGGCGCCGCCTACCTGCTACCGACACCGCGACCGGGAAACGTACCTGAGTTGCTCGAGGTGCGGCCGGCCCATCTGTCCCGACTGCATGACGCCGGCCGCCGTGGGCCAGCAGTGCCCCGAGTGCATCGGGGAGGCTCGGCGCGGCACGCCGGCGGCTCGCACGGCGTTGGGCGGGCGGATCTCCGTCCATGCCGGCATCATCACCCGAGTCTTGATCGGGCTCAACGCGCTGGCCTTCCTCGCCCAGTCCACGGTCGCCGGACTCACCGACCGCGGGGAGATGGTAGCCGGACCGGTCCTCGGTCGGTTCCCGGATGGCGGCGGCTCCTCGCAACTGCACGGGGTGGCAACCGGCGAGTACTACCGGTTGCTGACCTCGGCGTTCCTGCACGCCGGCCTCCTGCACATCGCCTTCAACATGTTTGCCTTGTTCCTCATCGGCACCCAACTCGAGCAGCTGCTGGGCTCCGGCCGGTTTCTCACCCTCTACCTGCTCTCCGCCCTCGGAGGGAGCGTGTTCGGCTACCTGCTGGCGCCGGCCAACCAGCCCAGCATCGGCGCGTCGGGGGCGGTCTTCGGATTGTTCGGGGCGCTTTTCATCGTCGGCCGGCGACTGTCCGTCGACGTCAGTCAGATTGCGGTGCTCATCGGCATCAACCTCGTACTGACCTTCGTCGTCTCCGGGATCGACTGGCGGGGTCACATCGGCGGCCTGCTGACCGGTGCGGTGCTGGCCTACGCCTACGCGTATGCCCCGCGGCAGCACCGGGACGCGGTGGCCATCGGCGCCTCGCTGGCGGTGGCCGCGGTGCTCGTTGTGCTCGTCGTGCTACGCACCGCGTCGCTGAACTAGGGCCTGATCGGGCGGCTGCTGATAGCCCACGAGAGAGGTCTACGGCCGGGACCGGCGGGCCATCGGCGTGTGGCCGACCAACGACGGGTTGGTGATGACCTATGTCGGGCTGCCGGCGGCGGAGTTCGCCATCGTTCCGGGCGGACCTGTATGCCGGCATGCTCGATGCCTTCGATGACGCCGGCGATCTGGGCGCCCGGGCCCGGGCGGCAACCCGGGTAGGCCCCATCCGGGCCACAGCCGACCTGCCGAACATGTTCCGCCGACCGTTCGGTCCTGGCTGGGCGCTGGTCGGGGACGCCGGGCTCGTGATGGACCCGATCACTGGACAGGGGATCGGCCAGGCGTTTCGCGACGCCGAGATGGTGTCGGCGGCCATCCACGCCGGCATCTCCGGTTCCACGCCGCTGGAGCAGGGACTCGCGGCCTACCAGCAGCGCCGCGATGCGGACAGCCGGGCCATGTACGAGTTCACCGTCGACCTTGCCTCGTTCGTTCCCAAGCCCGGCGGTGACGTGCTGTTCCCGGCTCTCGCGGCCTCCCCGGCGCAGACCGACAGGTTCCTCGGTGTCCTCACCGGTGTCGAGCCGATGTCGGAGTTCCTCACGCCGCGTACTCTGCTGCGCCTGGTCGGCGTGCGCGGCATGGCCCGGATGATTCTGGCTCAGGGCTCGCATCGGACCCGGCTTCGGGCGGCGTAGAGGACCTGCCTGCCGCCAGGTTGTCCCCAGTGTGGACGGGCGCTGTGGGTAAACTCCATACGTGTAACTCAGGTTGGCCGGGGTCCGTCCCCGCCCTTCTCGGGTGGCTAACGCCACTGTGTGGCCAGGCCGAAACCGACCATGATGAACGCGAAACCGGCGGCGAGGTTCCACGACCCGAGCGAGCGCATGCCGATGATGTCGCCGTTGGAGATGTAGTACACGGCGAGCCAGAGCACCCCCACCACGAAGAAGGCGACCATCGCCGGCGCGACCCACCGCGGACTGACCTGTTTCTTCGCCGAGCGGGTTGGGGGAGGCGTGTAGGCCTCCTTGCGGCGGATCCGCGATCTCGGCACCGGAGCTCCAGATGAGTGTCGGGGGTCGGCGGGCGGCTCTTATGTGCACTAGCGTAGCCGTCGGTGGTTGATCAGCAGCTTCCTCGGACGCGCCACCGTGCCGTACGCACCGGTGTGGCCGGTCCGGTGCGGGGGCGCGGCTGGCGCCTGCTCGTGCCGCTGGTCGCGGTCCTCGGCGGGTTGGTCCTTTCGACCAGCGGGATCACCGCGCACGGGACCGAGTTGCGGGCCAGCCCGATGCGTCTGCAGGACCTGCTGGGGGACCAGCAGCGGACCCTCGCGACGCAGGTCGCCCAGGAGCGCGACCTACGTACCGGTCTGGCCCGGCGCACTCGGGAGTTGGCGCTGCGCGAGCGTCCGGTGGCCGCGGCCCGGGCCCGCGCCGACGCCTTGGCCGGGCCCGCCGGGCTGACGCCGGTGACCGGTCCGGCGGTCACCGTCTCCCTCAACGACGCGCCACGCGCGACGGCGGGCACCTCGGGCGGGTCCACGGGCCTGCCTGCGGGCGCTCACCCGGACGACCTCGTCGTGCACCAACAGGACGTTCAGGGGGTGGTCAACGCGCTGTGGGGTGGCGGCGCTGAAGCGATGACCATCATGGGCAAGCGGGTGATCTCGACGACGGCGGTGCGCTGCGTCGGGAACACACTGCTGCTGCAGAACGCGGTGTACTCACCGCCGTTCACCGTTACCGCCATCGGCGATCCCACGCGGCTGATCGCCGCGTTGGATGCGGACCCGAGCGTCTCGATCTTCCGCCAGTACGTCGCTGTCTACGGCCTGGGCTACACCGCACGGCAGTCCCTGGCGGTGACGCTGCCGGCCTATGACGGACCCCTCGACCTTCGGCACGCGCAACCGTGAGCGCCCGCTCTGCGCTGCGGGTCGTCGGGGACGCGCTCATCACCGCGGGCCTGGTGGTGGCCCTGTTCGCCGTGTACGAGGTGTTCTACACCGGTGTCTACACCGGCCATGCTCAGGCCCGGCTGCGGCACGCTCTGGATCAGCAGTGGGCGAGTGCGCCGAAGCGGGGCGTGCTGGCAACCCGCGGCGCTCCCGCACTGGGGGACGGCGTGGCCATTCTCTATCTGCCCCGGCTCGGCGCGCACTACGCCAAGGTCATCGTCGAAGGAGTGCAGGTCGCAGATCTGCGGAAGGGCCCCGGGCACTACCCCGGCTCCGCGCTGCCCGGGCAGGTCGGCAACTTCGTCGTCTCCGGGCACCGCACCACCTACGGGGCCCCGTTCGGGAGCCTGAACAGGCTGCGGGTGCACGACCCGATCGTGCTGGAGACGCGGGACGCCTGGTACGTCTATCGCGTGACCAGCCAGCGCATCGTCTCCCCGACGGCGATCGACGTGACCGACCCGGTGCCCGACCGTCCCGGTGCGCGCGCGAGGCAGGCGCTGCTCACATTCACCACCTGTCATCCCCGGTACTCCGCACGGCAGCGGCTCGTCGTCTTCGCAGTGTTGGACTCGACCCGGCCACGCTCGGCAGGGGTGCCCCAGGTGTCGGCAGGCTGAGGCGCATGTATGACTGGGTCTGGCACCGGCTGCCGGGAACCACCGTGGCCAGGGCCGCCCAGGCGCTGCTGCTGGCCGTGGTGGCGGTGGCGCTGCTCTTCCGCTTCGTGTTTCCCTGGGTTGAACCGCGGCTGCCGTGGAACCGCAGCGTGGTCGCCTCCGTCCCCACCGCTCCGGCAACCCCCACGCCCCGCCGTCCTTCCGCTGGAAGACCGCCGTGACCCGCATTCTCGTCCTGGACAACTACGACAGCTTCGTCTACAACCTCGTGCAGTACCTCGCCCAACTGGGCGCGGACTGTGTGGTGTATCGCAACGACGAGCTCACCCTCGGCGAGGCAATCGCCCAACCAGCCGACGGCGTCCTGCTCAGCCCTGGGCCGGGCACCCCGGCCACGGCGGGCATCTCCGTGGAGCTGGTGCTGGCAGCGGCCGCGATCGACCGCCCGGTGCTCGGTGTCTGTCTCGGCCATCAGGCGATCGGCGCGGCCTACGGCGGGGCGGTGGTGCGCGCGGACGCCCTGCTGCACGGCAAGACCAGTGTGGTGACCCACGACGACCACGGTGTGTTGGCCGGTCTGCCTCAGCCGTTCACCGCCACCCGCTACCACTCCCTCGTCGTCGCCGGGGAATCCCTGCCTGCCGAGCTGACGGTGACCGCTCGCACTGCTGACGGCACGGTGATGGGGCTGCGCCACCGGGACGCTCCCATCGAAGGCGTCCAGTTCCACCCTGAGTCGGTGCTGACCCAGGCCGGGCACCGGCTGCTGGCGAACTGGCTCGCCAGCTGCGGCGACCTCGAAGCTGTAGACAGGTCGCGGGATCTCGTCACGCGCGCGGAGGAGCGCCGGGTAGCTGCCGGCTGATCCGGCCCGTTTCGCGCGCGGCCGTTCGCCTGCCTGGCCCGGCCGGCAGGGCTCAGGGGGGCGTCGGGGGGCTCGTCGTAGGGGTGTTGGTGTTGGTGGCGGTCGTGGTTGCAGTGGGCGATGTGACCGACACGGTCGGGGTGCTGGTGGTCAACGTCGGCGTCGGAGTCGGTGACGTCGGAGTCGGGGTCGGCGTCGGGGAGCTGGTGGTCGGCGTCGGGGTCGGGGTCGGGGTTGGCGGCGGGGCGATGGCTACCGTGATCAACACCGTGCTCCCGATGTCCTGGGAGCTGCCCGCCGGCGGGTCCTGGGTGATGACGGCCCCCCGCGAGCCGGTCGCGCTGGCCCGCTGCTGGGAATTCACCTGGAAGCCCGCCTTGTTCAGTGCTGTCCGGGCCGCCGCCTCCTTCAGCCCGATCACTGACGGCACCCGCCCGGTCCCGCTCGCGACAGTCAGTGTGACCGCTGTCCCGGAGCGGACCTTCGTTCCCGCTGCAGGATCCTGCGTGAGCACCGTACCGGCCGGCTTGCTCGATGCCTTGTCACTGACCCGGCCCACCGTGAGGCCGCGTGCCCTCAGAGTGGCAGTCGCCTCGTCGGTTGTGGAGTCCGTCACGTCGGGCACGACCACGGTGCCGGGTCCGACGGAAACCGTGACATCGACGCTGCTGTCCCGTCCCACCCGGGTGTTCGCCGGCGGATCCTGCGCGATGATCGTGCCGACCTTGGCGGTGGACGCCCCCTGCGTCTGGGAACCGAGGGACAATCCTTGCCCGGACAACTCCGCCTGGGCTGCGGCCACCGTGTCGTTGATCAGGTCGGGGACCGAGACCTGGCGGGAGTTGCCGATCAGGTACCTGGTGAGCAGCGCAGCCCCGATGAGAACCGCGATGCAGGCCAGCGCGAGCAGGACGTAGCCGAGTCCCCGCCGACTGGAGCGGGGCCCGTCCTCAGGCGGCAGAATCGTGCCCGACGCCAGACCGGCGCCCAGAGCTACGGTCGGTGCCTCGAGGAGCGGCGTGGCGGCCACCGGAGCGCCGGCCAGCGCCCGCTCGCAGTCCTGGCGCATCTCCGCCCCGGACTGGTAGCGGTTGGCCGGATTCTTCGCCATCGCCTTGAGGATGATGGCGTCAACCGGTGCGGGCACACCGGCGACCACCTGGGACGGCGGCACCGGATCCTCCCGGACGTGCTGGTAGGCCACAGCGACCGGGGAGTCACCGGTGAACGGCGGCGTGCCGGTGACCAACTCGTAGAGCAGGCAACCGGTGGAGTACACGTCGCTGCGCGGATCGACCGGGTCGCCGCGGGCCTGCTCGGGGGAGAGGTACTGCGCGGTGCCCATGACGGCGGCCGTCTGGGTCATGGTCGCGCTGGAGGCAGTCACGGCTCTGGCGATGCCGAAGTCCATCACCTTGACCTCGTCGCCGGGCGTGAGCATGACGTTGGCCGGTTTGATGTCGCGATGCACGATGCCCTGACGGTGGCTGTAGTCCAGCGCCTGGCAGATCTTGGCAGTGATGGCCAGCGCCTGGGCCCAGGGCAGTCTGCGCTCGACGTTGAGCAGGTCGCGCAGGGTCCGGCCCTCGACGTACTCCATGACGATGTAGGGGATGTGCTCCCGGCCGCGAACCTCATCGCCCGTGTCGTAGACGGCGACGATCGCCGGGTGGTTCAGCGAGGCGGCGGACTGCGCCTCCCGCCGGAAACGGGCCTGGAAGCCTGGATCGCGGGCCAGGTCGACCCGCAGCGTCTTGATGGCCACATCCCGGCCGAGCCGCGTGTCCATCGCACGGTGAACCTCGGCCATGCCGCCATAGCCGAGTAGCGCGCCGATTTGGTACCGCTCGCCGAGCAGCCGGGGCTCAGTGACCATCCGTCACCGGACCTCCTGCCTATGCGCGTCCTCTCCAGCAAGCTCTCCAGCAAGCACGGTACCGGCCAGCCGTCCGCGCCCAGCATTCTCCGCCCCGCTGATGGCCTACTTCCTTCCGCTTTCCTTCCGCCTTCCCTTCCGCATCGCCGTGGCTGCCGCCGCTGAGGGAATGGTCTGGGGTAGCGGCTCAGTCCCGCGCGATGATCGCGGGCAGCTCAGTGTGCTGGTGGATCAGGTTGACCTGCAGGAGCAGGTCACGCTGGGCGAGGACGTCCTGTGGCGGTCCCTGTGTGACGATCCGGTGGTCCTCGCCGAAGACGAGGCAGCGGTCGGCGATGCGGTCGAGCACGTGGATGTCGTGGGTGGCGAGCACGATCGTCTTGCCAGCGCTGTTGAGGTGCCCGAGGAGCTCGGTGAGCCATTCCTGCGTCCGCGGGTCGAGCGTGGCCGTCGGTTCGTCGAAGAGCAAGATCTCCGGGTTCATGACGAGCACGGTCGCGATGGCGACTTTCTTCTTCTGGCCGCCGGAGAGTTGGAAAGGTGCCCGCTCGGCGAGGTCGGCGATGCCCAGCATGTCGAGCACGTCGTCGACGCGCTGCCCGGCTTCCTCGGTGGTCATCGCGAGTTGGAGCGGGCCGAACGCGACCTCCTCGCGCACGGTGGGTGAGAAGACCTGGGCGTCGGAGTTCTGGAAGACGAATCCGACGCGGGACCGGAATCCCATCGACATCTGCTCATCTTCCAGGCTGTTCTCGGTGACCGGCTCCCCGAAGGCGAGGTAGCGCCCGTCCTGTGGGAAGACCAAGCCGTCGAGCACCTTCAGCAGAGTCGACTTGCCGCAGCCGTTCGCGCCGAGCAGGGCGACCTTCTCGCCGCGGCGCACCTCCAGCGACACGTCGACCAGAGCGGGGAAACGGTTGAGGTAGCTGTAGTTCAGCCCCTCGCAGACCAGCAGCCGGTCATCGGCCAAGGATCCGGTCACCGCCCAGGACCAGGGCAGCGAAGACGACGACGCCGAACAGGTAGCCGGCGTCGGTCGCGGTGAACCGGAAGCGATAGAGCACCCGCGGGTTCCCTCGGTAGCCGCGTGCGGTCATCGCCTGATGCACCTCGTCGGAGAGTTGGTTGGCCTTGCCGAAGAGGGCGCCGGCGGAGGCGGTGACGAACCGGCGCGCGCCGGCGTCGTGACGGGCGGCGCCGACCGTGCGGGCCTTCCGCGCCTCGTACATGTCGGTGACGGATTGCAGCAGCAGGAACAGGTAGCGGTAGGCCATCCCGATAATCAGGATGAAGATCCGCGGGACGCCGAGTGAGCGCAGCGCGGCGAGCAGCCGCACCCACGGCGTCGTCAGCGTGAGCAGGACGACGAGGGAGATCGAGGTGGCGACCCGACTGACCACGAGTCCCGCGCCGGTGAGGCCTTGCGCGGTGAAGCCCTCCGGCTGCCCGTGCCAGTACCACAAGGTGAGTACCACCTGTCCGTGCGTCACGATCGACAACGTCGCAGGCAGCACGATGATCCCGGTGAAGACCGGGATGAACAGCCACACACGCTTGATGAAGAAGCCGACCGACAGCGCGGATGCCGCGGCGAGGCCGAGTGTCGCCGCGTACATGACCAGCAGCATCGGGATGTTGTGCAGCAACGCGGCGACGACGAGCAGGCCGAGCAGGCTGAGGAGCTTGACCCGGGGGTCGATGCGCTGCAGCAGGCCGCGCTCGGCGGCGACGTCCTCACTGAACATCACCTGCTTGAGCAGCCCGGACCCGCCATTGAGGGTCTTCTCGACGAAGGACACCTTCTTCCGCTTGCCGATGCACCCACACGGGCACATCGCCACCTCGCCTTGCAGCAGCCAGTCCGGCGGATGGCCGGCAGGCCGGGCCGCGGGGCGGCCAACGGGGTGGGCAGCGGTGTCCGCGGTCACCCTGCGCCGACCCGCGCCGACCCGTCAGGCCGGGGTGCCGCGTCGTCCGGAGGCGCGCCGCGCAGGCCCAGCACTGCCTGCACCAGGAGCCCGATCAGGAAGATGGCCAGCCCCACGACGACGATGCCGAGAACCGCGGACAGGATGTAGCCGACGTTCGGATGCTGCCCGTCGGAGAAGCCGTAGCCGCCGAGCAGGCTGTGACTCCAGAAGCCGTTGTACTTGTCCAGGCCCGACGGCACCGCCTGCAGCCCGTACTTGTGCAGGTTGAGGCCGCTGGGGGAATCCTCACCGAAGGCGCCGCCGGGGGCCAGCAGCCCGAGGGGGGTGAGCAGGACCATCAGGGCGATGAAGGCGAGCGCGACCCG
>JADGOV010000049.1 GCA_017882785.1 Frankiaceae bacterium | reverse complement strand
TCGCGATCGTCCCGGAATGGGTCATCGACGCCGACATCAGCGACTGCGCGTACCGGCTGTACTCGGTGCTGCTACGCTACGGCCAAACCTCGGCTGCCGGATGCCCGGCCGGGCCACGCTGGCCGACCGGCTGCACAATACCTCCAAGGTCACCGTCGACCGCGCGCTCAAAGAGCTCGTCGCGGTCGGCGCCGTCGTCGTCGAACACTGCCACCGCGACGGCCGGCACCTCACCAACCGCTACCACCTGATGAGCACCCCACCCGCAGCACGAGGAATCGACCCTGCTCCCGGTGGCCGCATTCCTGCGGCCACCCCTGGCCGCAGATTTGCGGCCCAACCCAGAGTTCTTTACCGAAGAACCTCCCCCTCCACCCCCTCCCCCGCACAGCCGACGGCACGGCGGCGGCGGCACGCAGCCCAGCGACCCGGAGCTGCTCCGCGGCTGCGCCATCGACGACCTGCAGGAGCTCGCCCAGGAGTGCCAGCGGCTGCGCCGCAGCCTCGGCCGACCGACAGCACGCTGGTCCGCCCCGCGGCTGCTGGAGGTCCTCCGACAGCCCGTCGTCGTGCGCGGCTGGCCGGCCACCCTGGCCGCCGCCGCCCTGCGGACGCTGGCAGCCGACCCGACCACCCTGAGCCCGATGCGGCTCCCCTGCCCCGGCCCATGGTGGGACGCCGCCGAACGCCGACAACAACCGGACTAGGCCGCGGTACTGGCCGTCGAACGGGAGACGCTGGAAGCGCGGCTCGGCGACGCCGGCGGCAGCCGGGTCTGGGCCCAGCGCAGGCCCGCGCCGAGCTCGCCGAACGCGGCGAGCCCATCCCGACTCACCGTCGCGCGACCCGCGTGTGAACTCCTCGACGATGCTGAGACGACAGCGTGCTAACCGCCACCCGCGGATCCGCCTCACCGACCGAACCTGGTCATCGAGCCCGTGCGGAGACAGACAGCAACTGTCCGATGCCAACCTCGATCCCAAGTCTTCAACCCTGTTCTGGCAGCAGCTTTCCCCTAGGTGAATCTGGCTGACAGGTGATGACAAGTCGCCTGCCTGACTGTGAGCCTGCCGGGTGATGGACAGCGACAGGGCGCAAGGCCCCAGCTGTACTGGGATTGGCGACCAAAGGAGAGGGAGAGGACATGGCGAAGCCCGATGCAGTTTTCATCTACATCGGCACCTATCAGGACGAGGCGGGGGCGCGAGACGACTACGACGTCGTCAAGGACCTCCATGCCGCCGGCGCGGTCGGCACCTACGACGCCGCCGTGGTCACCAAGGACTACGCGGGCAAGGTGCACGTCAACAAGGATGAGATGGCCACCCGGCACGGGGCGTGGGGCGGCGCTGCCGTCGGCGCCGTCGTCGGCATCTTGTTCCCGCCCTCGCTCATCGCTACCGCCGCCGTCGGCGCAGCGGCGGGCGGGGTGGGCGGTCACTTGTGGCGTGGCATGTCCCGGGCGGACGTCAAGGAGTTCGGGGAGATCATCGACGATGGGCAGGCCGCCCTGGTCATCGTCGGGGAGAGCAAGCTGCAGCAGGCCGTGGACAAGGCCGGGCTGAAGGCCGAGAAGCACGTCGCCAAGGAGCTCGACGTGAGCTCGAAGGACGTCGACAAGGCCGTCCAGGAAGCCGCAGGCGAAGTCAGCTGACCTGATGATCTCCGGCCGGCATGGCGGTTTCGGCCAGGCCGATGGCAAGCGATCTGGCCATCGGCCTGGCGCCTGGGCTGGTGCGCTGCCGTGCGGGGGCGCCACCTCGCGGACTTCGGCATCTTCGGCTCGGCCGGGCGCCGGCTGATCTTCGGCGTCAGCGACTGGGCGAGACGCTGCCTGGCCGCGGGAATGGGATGTCAAGCGGCGTGCAGCAGTCTGGACGTGGCGTGACGGGGCAGCGGGTTCCCCGGCCAGGTCCGCCGTGAGATCGTAACGGCTACCGGCCGTGCAGTGCTGGCGGTCAAGCTTGGCCCAGGGCGATGTGATGTTGCCGGCGGCTGCC
Organism: Frankiaceae bacterium; assembly: GCA_017882785.1. Classification (GTDB taxonomy): domain Bacteria; phylum Actinomycetota; class Actinomycetes; order JADGOV01; family JADGOV01; genus JADGOV01. The sequence continues at coordinate 19,770 of JADGOV010000049.1, read as the reverse complement.
CGGTGGCCGGGCGATATCGGGAAGGAGCACCTCAGATGCCCAAATGGAATTACCTGGCGATGGGCCAGGCGGGCTTGACCGGCCGGAGCAGGGCCGCCGCTCGGCCGGCCGCCCGCAGGACCGGGCGGCCGGAGGCGGAAATCCTGGCGCTCCATCGGCGCGGCGTTCCTGGGGATCGCAGTGATCAATTTCCTCGCACTGTCGATGCCGTGGTCGCGTCGGGGCGGACCGGCCGTCGGCCAGCGGATGACGCTCCCGCCGGGGCCTAGGACGGGGATGGGGGAGGCCAGGGCCGTGTCCGGATGCGGGAATGTGCCTTCGCCGCGAGACGCCCGCGTTGTTGATGAGCAGCGGTGGTCGCTGGGCCGATGAGCGCTTCGCAGATCTTCGCCGGCCTTGCTCTGATTGTCGGGCTGGCCGTGGCCTGCCAGATCATCGCCGCGAGACTCGGCATCCCGGCGATCATCTTGCTGCTGCCGGCCGGGTTCGCTGCGGGCACCCTGACCACTGTGGTCAATCCGGACAAGATCTTCGGGGCAGCGTTCCCGCCGCTGGTGAGCCTGGCCGTGGCCATTATCTTGTTCGACGGCGGGCTCGATCTGGTCACCACAGGGCTGGCAGGCGACAGCCGCCGCGTCGTGCGCCGCCTGCGCGGCTGGGGCATACCGATGACCTGGGCCGGCGCTGGTTTTTTCGGAGGGCTTCTGCTTGGCCTGTCATCGAAGGCGGCCATCATGCTCGGCGCGATCCTGATCGTCTCGGGCCCCACTGTCGTGACCCCGATCCTGCGTGCCGCCCGGCCGGGTAAGAGGCTGACCACGATCCTGGGCTTTGAGGGCACGACCGTCGACCCGATCGGCGCGATCATCGCGGTGGTCGTCTTCCAGGCCCTGAAGGCGGGCCACGAGAACGCCGTGCTGGCCGGAGTAGCCGGTTTCGCCGGGCGGATCGGTCTCGGCGTCGTCGGCGGCGCGGTGGGCGTCGCCGTGCTGTGGCTGTTGCTGGGGAAGCTGAGGCTCACCGGTATCCTCGCCACGCAGGCCATCATCGCCACGGTGATCACCGTCGCCGGCTTGTGCGATGCCCTGCAGGATGACACCGGGCTGGTCGCCGCGATCACTATGGGGATAGTCCTGGCGAACTTGCGGGGGGTGGACCTGCCCGAGGGCCGCCCGTTCCTCAAGACGGTCGTCCAGCTGGCCATCGGGGTGCTGTTCATCTCGATCTCCGCCACGGTGACCCCGGCGTCCCTGCGGGGGGTGTTCTGGCCCGCGCTGGGCCTGGTGGCGTTGCTGGTGCTGCTGGTCCGCCCCGCCGTCGCGGTGGTGGCCACGGTGCGGACCAGCCTGACCAGGAAGGAGCGGATCTTCGTCGGATCTATGGATCCGCGCGGCATCGTCGCGGCGTCCACAGCCGCGAGCTTTTCCGCCCCGCTCGTCGCACTAGGCATCGGCGGGGCTGACAAGCTGCTGCCCGCGACGTTCCTGGTGATCGTCGGAACCGTCGCCATCTACGGCCTTGCCGCAACCCCCCTCGCCAGCGCACTCAGCCTCCGCGAACCCGAACCCGAACCCGAGAAGAGCCACGTCGAACAACCCCCCTGAACCCACCTGGGACAGACAGAGGGCCGGCCGGCCACAGTGCGGTCACCTGGATCGGGCAAGGACCTTAACGAGTCGCCGCATACGGCTGGTGCGCCCGGGCGGCGGCGCCAGCGCGATCCAGATCCCAGTACCACAGCCCGAACGCGATCACATTCGGCGCCCAGATCACCCGCCGGTGGCTAGCAACCCGGTGGGCGTTGCCGGCGAAGAGCTTGTTACTGGTGAGGATGTCGCGGACGAGGCGGACGGCGGCGAACAGGTTCGCCACTGTGATGAACGCGATCACGATGCCCGTGACGATCCGCAACCAGGTCTTCTGGCGGTCGATGCCGCCCGGGGTCCGGGATGAGCAGGGCGGCCAGCAACGCGAGCAGGACGGCCGGGACCACCCACGGGGGGTCCACCCCGTATCTCGCGGGCAGCGCCACGTGGAGAACCGCGGCGACCACGATCGTCAGCGCCACCGGCCACGCGGTGGCAGTCCACTCGCTCACCTCGCTCACCGACCCTGGCCGCGTGACTCCGGGGCGGTCAGTGCCTGCCTGAACAGTGGACCGCTGATCAAGACCCGCTCGGACAAGCCCTCTGGCGAGGGCTCCCCTACCGGCTCTACCGTCGTTCCACCTAGGTGAAAACGACCGGCAGGTGGTGACAGGTCACCTGCCGCCGCGGAACCATCGGGTTCGTGCGAGCCCAGGGAGGGCTGCACAACCGGGCAAGGGACTGCGGTGGGCGCCGGTCGATCACGATCGAGCCGAGGCCGGGACCGGGGATCGGGGGCCCGCAGGCCGACGCCACCAGGGCGCTGCGCCCAGGATAGATCAGGGCAGTGAATCGACGCTCTTCGCTCCGGCCAGGACGACTCCGGCGGCAGCCGGAAGGTTCCAGCGCAAGCCGACCCGCACTGTACCGAACTCACGTAACGATCTGATGGGAGCACACGCCAATGAGCGAGCGTGACGAACTGGCATCACGCGGTGGCGTGCTCATGGCAGGCAGATTCGGACCGGACTGGAGTGTCGCCCAGGGCCGCTGGTGTGGCGCGAAGCGTGGAGAGAGGAGCCGATGATGAGTGTGCGGACGGCTGAGGCTGAGCCCCCAGGTGCAGACCGCTACCAGCTCGATTCCGGGCTGGGGCGGCTGACCCCGGCGGAGCGGGCGGAGCGGGGTAAGGAGGCGCGGGCTGCGGTGCCGCGGGACAGCCAGGCGGTGTTCGACCCGCAGCCGGACCGCCCCGACCCGCTGAGCTTGCTGGAGGAGCAGGCGAAGGCCCGGGTGCCGGAGCTGGTGCCGGTGCGGTGGGGCCGGATGATGGTCTCCCCGTTCACCTACTATCGTGGGGCGGCCCTGCCGATGGCCCGCGACCTGGAAGCCACCCCGGTGTCGGGGCTGGCGGTGCAGGCGTGCGGGGATGCGCACCTGTCGAACTTCGGAATCTTCGGGTCGGCCGAGCGCCGCCTGGTGTTCGATGTCAACGATTTCGATGAGACGCTGCCCGGGCCGTGGGAGTGGGATGTCAAGCGGCTGGCGGCCAGCCTGGAGGTGGCCGGGCGCGGCAACGGGTTCGGCGGCAAGGACCGCCGCGAGATCGTCACGGCTTCGGTCGCCCGATACCGGCAGGCGATGCGCAGTTTCGCCGGGATGACCAACCTAGACGTCTGGTATGCGCGTGCGGACCTGGACGATCTGCGGGCGGAGTTTGAGCCGCAGATGAAGAAGCGGCAGCGCAAGCTGGTGGACAAGGGCATGGCCAAGGCGCGGACCCATGACAGCATGCAGGAAGTGGCCAAGCTGACCCATCTGGTGAACGGACGGCCGCGGATCATCTCTGAGCCGCCGCTGCTGGTGCCGATCACTGACCTGCTGCCCAAGCAGATGGACCAGGCGGCCTTCCAGGCGCAGATCCAGGACCTGCTCGCCAAGTACCGGCGGACCCTGGAAACCGACCGCCGGTTCCTGCTGGAGACGTTCGAGTACGCCGACATGGCCCGCAAGGTCGTCGGCGTGGGCAGCGTCGGGACCCGCTGCTGGATCGTCTTGATGCTCGGCCGCGACGAATCCGATCCGCTGTTCCTGCAGGTCAAGGAGGCAGACAAGTCGGTCCTGGCCGCCTTCGCCGGGGCCAGCAAGTACACCAACCAGGGGCAGCGTGTCGTCGCGGGGCAGCGGCTGATGCAGGCATCCAGCGACATTTTCCTGGGCTGGCAGCGGATCGAGGCAGGCCTGGACGGCAAGCAGCGCGACTTCTACGTCCGCCAGCTGCGGGACTGGAAATACTCCATCGCCATCGAGGACCTAGTGCCGCGCGGCATGCGGATCTACGGGGAGGCGTGCGGGTGGGCGCTGGCGCGGGCGCACGCCTGCTCCGGGGACCGGATCGCCATCGCTGCCTACCTGGGTGGCTCCGACGTGTTCGACCAGGCCATCACGCGATTCGCCGCCGCCTACGCCGACCAGAACGAACGCGACCACCAGGCCCTGGTCGACGCCGTCGCATCAGGCCGGATAACCGCCGAGCGCGACATGTGAGATCCGGCTGGCCTGACACAGGGCAGGCGTGCGGCGGCAGTGCCGGGGCCGGGCGGCAGTGCCGGGGCAGGAGCATCTCGCGATGACGGCTGAACCGCCTGCGGGCCTGGTCACCGAAGGAGTCCGAAGCCTTGAGGTGCGCTGGATCTTCCCGGGCCAACTGAATGCTGCGGTGGCCGGATGGTTCGGGCGGTTCCCGGCCGGGGCGGAGTCACGCGAGGACACCTATCTGCTGGATCCGCAGTTGCGCGGGCTGTCGGTGAAGGTCCGCGGGGGCGGGGCACTGGAGGTGAAGGTGTACCGCGGGAGCCCGGGGATCCTGGAGGTGGCGGGCCGGGCCCGCGGGCGGATGGAGTCCTGGCAGAAGTGGTCCTTTCCCTCCGGCCCGCCCAGCCCCGGCAGCGGTGACCCGGTCGGCTGGAGGCCGGTAGGCAAGAGGCGGCGCATCAGCCGGTTCTCATCGGCCGGCGGGCCGATCGTGGCGCGCGCCCTGGGGCTGGGCCAGGAGGCGTGGTGCGAGGTGGAACTCACCGAGGTCCGCATGGGTGGCCGGGACTGGTGGACGCTGGGATTCGAGGCGACCGGCCCCGCGCATCTGCTGCACAGCGAGCTCCAGGCCACCGCCGCGCTCGTGTTCGCCCAGGCCCTGCCCGGTGGTGTGCCACCCGGCCCGGATAACTCCCGGTCCTATGCGCAGTGGCTAGGACAGCGGCCCGGCGCCAGCAGTGATGCCGGCACGTGAAGACTGTCCCGCTGCCGACGTTTTGATAAGGGTGCGGCTCTTCTGGAGGGGCCTCAGGCCGCTTGCGGGATGACGTGGCCCGTGTAGCGGGACTGGTGGACACGCTGGCGTTTCTGGAGGAGGTGGTATTGCCAGTAGTCTTCGAAGTCGCTGTTGCTGCGAAGGGCGCGGAGCTTATAAGGATGGCCCCCGCACCGCTCAGTCCCCAGCGGGCGCCGGTGAGGTCCATCCGGTCCTTGACCAGGTGGCGGCAGGCGCCGTCGATGACCCCGGTGGCGATCGGCCAGCCTTGGGCCAGCGTGGTCGGGTAGTCCAGGTGCCGGGACTTGTTGGTCAGGTAGGTGGCGCAGGCATCGGCGCCGGCCCGTTTGACGCGGTCGAGCCCGGCCGTCGTGGCGGCACGCCGGATCGCCCCGGCCACCCGGGTGGGCTTCCCGTCGAGGACCGCGGAGGCGTGGTGGCGCACCCACACCTCGGCGGTGGGGTCGCCTTCGGCGTGGAAGCACCATGCCGCCTTCCACAAGTACTCCAGCACGTGGATGAAGTCGATGACGACGCTCACCGACACGTTGCGCGTGTGGGCCTCGGCACCCGATCCGATCGATCTGGTGGTTGTTCCCGTCGACGAGCGCGACCCGGCTGCGCTGGTGCTCGGGGTCCCGGCGCTGCGCCTCGTCGACGATGCGGCCGACGACAGAGGCAGCATCATCGACGACGCTGGCCACCAACCACTTGTTGGCGCTCACCGGTCCCGCCGCAGCCTCGCCGCGTTCCTCCTCGGTCGCGGGCAGGATGTCGGCAGGCTTGCGCGGGGTCGGCGTGGCGTCGTAGACGGTGCCGACCTCGGCGATGCGCGTGCGGTTGCGAAGGCGATCCCTTACCCGGGCCAGCGTTCCAGCGGCCAGCCGCGCTCCTCTTAGTAGGCACCCCATGCCGGGTCAATCAGCAGCGGGTAATGCGGCGCGTCAGCTGCATGTACGTGCAGCAGAGCCGCACCAGTTCCCGGACCTCATCACACAGCACCCCGATCAACGTCGCAATGAACGCATCCAGGCTGGGGTAGGCGCCGCCTGCCCGTTGCGGCGATCACAAATTGGCGAACAGCGTCGGGCTTGACAAGGTGACCTTCATCTGCTGCCGGGCAGCCGCGCGGGAACACACGAATCCTCCGCCGCCAGGTTGCGGCGCTTGCGCCCGGCGCGGTGACCGCGAGGTCAGGCGGCCGCGCGATCGTGACATCACCCACCTCGGCCGAGTGCCGCTCACACAGCCACGCGTTGACGTCCACGCCGGTGAAGCCGTCATAGGCCGTGGTGAACTCGCTCTGGAATGACTCGCGCCGCATCTCGCCGTCGTTGACCACCGGCAGGCCCAGTGCACCCGGCCTGCGCGGCCGCATGTCAGGCGGACACAGCTACACAGCTACATCCTTTGCATGTAGGTGATCACGACCAGGTCGGCTTGGTGGACGATCGGGGCGACGAGCGGGCCGATCAACGGGAAGAACCACAAGCTGCCCTTGATGTCCTCGCGGATCCGGAGAGGGACGCCCCAGGACATCTGCAGCCTCAGACGGCTCTGGCCGGGGTGGTGGCTGAGCCGTGGCATCGTTTCCATTTGCGGCCGTTGCCGCAGGGGCAGGGATCGTTGCGGCCGCGCCGGGAGTCCTGCGCCGCATTGATCGCCATCAGCTCAGCCGGTGCCTGGCCCGCGCGCAGCAGCATGGTCATGGTGTCCATGGGCTTGGCGATGTGGTGGAAGAACGCCTTGTAGCCCGGGCACAGGTAATGCTGACCCGGCTCACCGTACGCAGACGTGGCGAACCGGTCCTTGGGGCAGCCGCCGTTGCAGGCGAACCGCACGTCGCAGTCCATGCAGTACCGGGTTAGGGTGTCGCGCTTGTCCTGCCCGAACTGCCGCTGCTGGGGCAGAACGATCAGCTCCAGCATGTGCTTGTCCTTGATGTTCCCCAGCAGGTAGCCCGGCTCGACGTAATGGTCGCAGGAGTACAGGTCACCGGTGTGCTCCAGGGCGAGCTGGCTGCCGCAGGTCTCCGCGTGCACGCACATCCCGCCGCCTTCGCCGTACCAGTTGGCCAGTGCGGTGTCGAACATCTGCACGTACACGGTGCCGATGTCGCGGCGGACCCACTCCTCGAACGCCTCGATCAGGAACCGGCCGTACTGCTCCGGGCCGACCGACCGGTGCGTGACCAGGTTCCCCTCCTGCGTGTAGAGCGGGCGGCCCTCGACGCCGCCGCCCCACCCCTCGTCGGCTATGGCCAGGGTCTGCTCGGTGGCACGCTCGATGATCGGGATGTACTGGATGAACGTCGCGCCCAACTCGTCACGCAGGAACGTGTACACCGCCCGGCCGTGGTCCCCGTTGACGGCGTGCACGGTGGTCAGCACGTTCCAGTCGACGTCGTGCCGCTTGAGCACCTCCAGGCCCTTCATTACCCGGTCGAAGGTGGGCTTGCCGCCCTTGTCCACCCGGTAAGCGTCGTGCATTTCTCGCGGGCCGTCGATCGAGATCCCAGCCAGGAACTCGTTGGCCTTCAGGAACTCCCCCCACTCGTCATTCAGCAGGGTGCCGTTGGTCTGGATGGTGTTCAGGACCCGCTGCCCCGGCCGCGCGTACCGGCGTTCGATGTCGATGGCGCGCCGGAAAAAATCCAGGCCCATCATCGTCGGCTCACCGCCCTGCCAGGCGACCACCACCTCCGGCGCCCGGGCGTGGGCTTCCAGCAACTGTCGGATATACGTCTCCTGCAGATCGGCGGCCATCCGGAATCGGGACCCCGGGTACAGCATCTCCTTGGACAGGAAGAAGCAGTACTCACAATCAAGGTTGCAGATAGCCCCCGTCGGCTTGGCCATCACATGAAACGCCAGCGGAGCCCCCGGCATCGTCAAGACCGGACCGCGCCGCGCAAGATCATCCGCCGGGCCGGTGAAAGCCGACGGCAGGTTCCCCGCAGTGCTGGCAGCATCGGAGATTCCGGCCGTCACGGGTCAGACACCACCTTGAAGCCGTCCCTCATGCTCATGACCCCTGCGCATGGCCAGGAAGTCGGTCTGCGGTTACGTCGGCTTCTCGCACTACGTCCGTCGTTGTCGAACGCCGGTAGCACGAACCTGGCTTCGCCTCGGTCACCGGCCGGACGAATTCGGGGATTCTCGACTTCGCCACCCCAGCGTTCCAGCTGGACAGGTACTCGATCATCCCTTCAACGTTCCCTCCCGCTGGGTCGGGCCACGTGGCCCGACCCAGCCTCTACTCCCGTGGTGAGGGTTGGCTACTTGTCCCCCGCCATCGAGTGAATGACCTTCCGCAGCTGAGCCTGAACCAGGGCGTCATCGGCGTAGAACTCCGGAGCCCCGAGCACCAATGTCTGGACGGGACGGTTCGGATACTTCTTGTAGCTAGCCAGCAACTCCATGGCCTTTTGCCCCATCGGCCCCGCCATCCACGTCTTCTCGGTCCAGTTCGTCATGAAGAGGTCGTAGCGCTCCTGCGGGTCCTGCCAGAGATCGAAGAGCCTGGGCACCTCAGCCACGTACACGGCAGCACCTCTCCAGCCATCCCGGGTGTTCCACACCGCCTTCCACTTGCCGAACCGGATCGCGCCGGGTAGTTCCTCAGTCTCGACCATGTAGTACCAGGTGTCACGCGCCGAGGGCCCGGTGCCCTTGAGGACCGCGGTCTGGTCGAAGCTGTCGAAGATCGTCGGCTGGCCGTCCCTGTCTTCGGTCGGCAGCGTGACCCCGGCAAGGCTGGCGAACGTCGCCATGAAGTCGAGTGAGCCCACGATCTCGGAATTGCGTCGGCCCGGCTCGATCGTGCCGGGCCACCAGGCGATGGCCGGAACCCGGCTGCCGGCTTCGAAGTCGGTGCCCTTCGTGCCCCGGAACGGCGTATACCCGCAGTCGGGGTACACATCCTGCCATGCGCCATTGTCCGTCGTCCAGATGACCAGCGTGTCTTCCCCGATGCCCAACTCGCGGACCTTGTCCATGACGACGCCAACGTGGTAGTCAAGCTCCACCAGCGAGTCGAGGTACTTGCTCTTGGCCATGGACTTCCCCTCGAAGTCCGGGAGCGGCAGGTTCGGCTGGTGCATCTTCGCCGTGTTCAGGTACAGAAAGAACGGGTTCTCGTCCTTCGCGTGTGCATCAAGGTAGTCCGTCGCGTGCTTGACCGACTTCTCGTCGAGGAACGGGATGTTGGAGGGGTCGATCTTCTCGATTTCCTTCCACTTCTCGCCGGCATTGCCCGTGATAGCACCGATGATGTTCCCCCACGTGGCCATCAGTTTCTTGTCATCGAACGGGAAGTCCGGGTTGTAGACCGGGTCGGTGTAGGTGTAGGCGTTCAGGTGGTAAAGCGTCGTGTTACGCATCTCATCGAAGCCGTGCGCGATGGGCATCGAGAAGTCGGCCTCACCCAGATGCCACTTGCCGATCTGGCAGGTGCTGTAGCCGGCCTGCTTGAGGATGCTCGCGAGCGTCCACTCGCCCGCCGCCAGCCCGCCGCCCTGGCCGGGCATCGCCACCGTCGTCATGCCGCTGCGGATCGGGAGCCGGCCTGTGATCGCCGCAGCCCGGCCCGGCGTACAGCTCGGCTGGCCATAGAACGACATGAACTGCAGACCCTCGGCTGCTAGGCGGTCAAGGTTGGGCGTGGGTGCCCCACGGTTCTCGCCGCCGCCGTAGCAGCCAAGGTCGCCCCAGCCGACGTCGTCGGACATGAACAGGATGATGTTGGGGTGGGACCCCTTGTTGCTTGCCATAACATGGCTCCTTTCGAGCCGACAATGGAATAGTCACAAGTTCTGGTGCTCAGGATCGGTCCTTAACTGCCCTCAGCGGCCTTGATCTGCTTCGCCAGCTCGTCGGCGTTGGCGTCGATTTCCTTGGAGACGTACTTGTTCTGTGCCTTGATGGAGGCGGCGATCTGATCGGCCTTGTGGTCGCCGGGCCTCCGGTGATCGGGACGGTCGGGGTGCCCAAGCGGATCAGATGCCGGCCGGTCAGCACCGCCGAACGGCCGGGCGTGCATTGCGCTTCGACGTTGAAGTTCAGCAGCTTCGGCCCATCCGCGGCCGGGGTGTCGATCCGCGGCGCCGCCGCGCCGCGCAGCACCCCGCCGCCGTAGCAGCTGGCCTCGCCCCGACCGAGGTTGTCCCAGAAAAACACGATGTCCGGCTGCTTGCTAGTCACAAGGTGGCCCGCTCAGTCCGGGATACGCTGGCCAGCGCCGCCGTCGCGGCGAACAGCAACCGAAGGCAACGATGTCGATGATCTCGCCTTCAGACGATGTCATCCAAACCAACTCCCCATTCCGCCGCGTTACGGCCCTCACCGCGGTCGGCTAGCCGGACTTGCGGCTATTTGAACCCTCGTCCGCTGGCTGGATGGAGATGAGCTCAAGGCCCAGCTCCTGGGTCCGCTGGATGAGCCCGTGCAGATGCGCCTGGTCAATCACGCTGCCGGTCAGCACCGTCGTCCCCGCGACCCGGTCCATCTGCATCCCTTCGAACAGGAAACCAAACGGTTCGCCCAGCTCCCCGCGAAGAACCAGGCGGTACCGCCTGCCTCGTGCCCGGTCACTGTCCATCACGTGCACGCTCACACTCAGGCAGGTCACCTGTCACCACCTGCCGGCCGTTTCCACCTAGGTGAAGTGCGGGCAGAAAGCCAGGAGATCCCGGGTTCAGGCGTCTCGCCGCACGAGCGACAGCCCCACTCCGCGGGGTCACCGCCCAGATGAGCAGACTGGCACGCACGCGGGTAGCGAGCATCGCGGCTAGAGGAGTCTGAGCTCGCGGGTCCGTTGGAGGGCGTGGGCCCGCGACGAGACGCCGAGCTTGCGGTAGATCGACCTGACGTGGCTATGAACTGTGTTGTGAGACACATACAGTTCATAGCCGATGTCGCGCTCGGACAGATCGCTCGTCAGCAGCTGGAGTACCCTGCGCTCCCGGCGCGTCAGCTTCCCGCCCCCGGAGCTGGTGTCCGCCCGCGGGGATGGGCTGCACGCACTCAGCCGCGCGGTCAGGATCCCCGGATCGGGGCAGGATCCGATGATGGATCTTGCCTCGGTGATCGCAGCCTGCGAGCGCTCGCGCTCGCCAAGGGCACGCAGTACCGATCCCTGGTGCAGCAGCGCCATCGCCGCCTCGGTCGGCTGGCCCCGGGAACGCAAGAAGGCGGCACCACACTCGATCAGCCGCCGTGCCTCCTCGGGCCTTCCGCGTGCGGCGAGCGATACCCCGAGCGCCAGCGCTACTACGCCGTTGGCCTTCTCGGTGCCGTGCTCCCGGATGAGTTCCGCGGCGCCCTGGGCCAGCAGCCGCTGTTCCTCGAGACGGCCCTGCTCGCCCGCGATGAGTGAACGGTAGGCGAGCGACGACGCGCCAGCGGGCCATTGTGCGCTCGCCAGTGCCAGCGCCGCTGATTCCGCGAACCAGCGGTCGGCCGCGCCGGGCTCACCCCGGAAGTACAGGCCCATGCCGACCGCCCAGCAGGCCACCGGCCGCCAGGGCGACCTGGGTCCCTCAAGCTCTGCCGCGCGGCGACCATGTTCCAGCTGGGCACCCACGTCACCCCACGGGCAGCAGGCCCTCAGCATCGTCAGGCTTTCCTCTGCCGAGCTGAAACCGTCCGGCAGCGCCCCCCCGCCGGGCTCTCCCAGGCGTTCGGCTGCCGCGATTACCTGACCCGCCTCCTCCCACTTGGCGGACAGCGAGAGCATCCACGCCTTGACTAGGAGCAGCCCTGCGTTTCCGTTCAGCATCTCCTCCGGGAATCGTCGGATCCAGGTCAGGACGGTGTCGTACCTGCGCGAGTTGGCGTGGCTGACCCAGGAGGCTTCGATCAGCTCGGCTGCCTCGGCGTGCGCGCCTGCTGCGATCGCATGCGAGATGGCCTCGCCGGTCGTCCCGTGATCGCGATGCCAGGCGTACGCGCGGCGGTGCAGGGCCGGGGCCGTGCCCGGCTCACGCCGCTCGAGCTCGACCCGCAGCAGCTGAGCGAAGAGTGGGTGGAAGCGATACCACCCGCCCTCGTCATCGAGGGAGATAAGGAAGAGGTTGCTGTACGACAGCGCGTCGAGCATCGATCCCGTGTGCTGCTGCTCCAGCACCGCATCGCACAACGGGCCGGACAGCCGTCCGAGGATGGAGGAGCGGAGCATCAGCGCCTGCATCGGCGGATCATGCACCTCCAGCACTTCCGTCACCAGGAAGTCGATCACGTGGCGGCTCGAGGCGCCCAGTTCGTTCACCAAGGCGTGGCGGTCGGCGGACCGCCTCAGCGACAGCGCCGTAAGATAAACTCCGGCCGGCCAGCCCTCCATCCGCTGGAGGAGACCATCCACCTCCTCAGGCATGAGGCCGAGCGCGAGGCGCCCGTTCAGGAATGCGTCCACCTCCTCGGACGTGAACCGCAGATCGTCGGCGCGCAGCTCGAGCAGTTCACCGTGCGCGCGCAGCGCAGCCAGCGGAAGGTCCGGCTCAGTTCTGGTTGAGAGCACGAGCTGGAAGGTGGGCGGTGCATGATCGACGAACCAGGCGAGGCTCTCGCGGGTAGCACCATCGGAAAGCCGGTGGAAGTCGTCCAGGATCAGCGCGACCTCACCCAGATCGTCCAGCTCATTCACAAGGCGCGGCAGCACCACGTGAACGATAGAGGCCGCGCCGACCATCTGCGGCGACGCCGGCAGGCTGATAGCCGGGCAGGCCCGGCGAACCGCCTCGATCACATAGGACCAGAACACCACGGGGTCGTTGTCGCCCTCGTCCAGCGTTAGCCACGCGACAGGCTTCCGCGCCGCCTCAGCTTCCCACCAGGCCGCCAGCAGGGTGGTCTTCCCGTACCCCGCCGGACATGCCACCAGGCTGAGCCGCAGACCCGACCCGGTCCGAAGCGGCTCCAGAAGCCGCTCGCGCGGAACGACCTGGTCGCGCACCGCCGGCGGACGCAGCTTCGTCGCGATTAGGACCGGCCCCGTGCCGTCCTCCATCGCCCCTCCAAGGCCGGGAGCCCCTGCTGCCGGGGTCTGGGGAAGCGTCGTCTGCACCTTGCTGTCGGCCGCGAAGCACGTGCTCAAAGGGCACAGGTCCTTGACTGGATGCCTCTCGCCCGCGATGTCCGCTGATGCCCGGAAGGCCTTCCTTTTCCGGCCGATTTCGTATGGAATGCCGGCTCGCGAGCGGTCGTGACCCGAGCAGCGGATGCCGGTCGTGCCTGCGGGTCTGTCAGCCCGAGCCCCGCTGGACCTCTGCTCAGTGGGACGGCGAAGAACCCGCCCTGCGTCCGGGTTGCCGATGAGGCGAGAGCCTTCGGCAGCCATGGCGCCTTGCTGCGGGGCGATGCGACCACGCAACGCACCCGCGCTGTTGTCCTCTGAGGCCTCACGGTGTCAGTCAAACTCTCTGGGGGGTGACCTGGCGTCACCCGGACAGGGTGCGCCGTCTCGCTGGCCGGGAGGAATTTCAGCAGCCCGGAGGGATCGGCAGTGGCGGACCGCGACGACGTGTCACCGCTGGCACCGGTGCCGGGATCTGAATGCCGGGGCCGGCTGGGTCCCCGTCGCACCATCCTCCGACGACGCGGAACGGTTCGGAAGGGGGCTATGTGTTGCCCGTCAAAGCAGGCCGAGCAGGCGGGCCCGCTCGACCGTCTCCGCGCGGGAGGAGACCCCCAGTTTGGCGTAGATGCGTTTCAGGTGCGTCTTGACCGTGTTCACCGACATCAGGCATTCGCTTGCGATCTGGGCGTAGGTGAGGCGAGAGGGCAGGAACCGCAGTACTGACAACTCACGCTCAGTGAGGATCGCCGTCGATTCCTGCGGAGCGCCGCGGGGCCGGGGAGGGGAGCCTAGCGCCACCGCCAGATGGGTACCGGACTCGGTCCCGAGCGATTCCGCGGCCGCCCGGGCCAGGCGGGCCACCGCCTGGCCCTCTTCGAGAAGGACCCGGACCAGGCGCTCGGGGGCCGCGAGTTCGGCCGCCACCGTCACGTGCCCCCCGGCGTCATCGCCGGACTCGAGGGCGGCGCGGGCCAGGAGCAGCTCACCGGTCAGCCGGTCACGCATCGTCGCGAGGCTCGCCCGCCCGAGCCGGGCCTGCACCGCACCGAAGCGGCCGCATGCCAGGTCGAGGCGGGCACTGAGGAGCGTTTTCGCCGAGGCGCCATCGGCAAGCGTGGCGATCAGTTCTTCAGCCTGGCGTGTCTGGCCCGCCTCCAGGTGCCAGCGGGCGGCAGCCGCATCGACCAGGCACCCCAAGGCCGACCGCGGAAGATGCGCGATGAGCAGGCCGGCCTCGCGCAGGGTGGCGAAGACGCCGTCGTAATCGTCCAGCGCAGCGGCAGTCCGTGCCTGCTCGAGCCGGAGCAGGACCTGGTAGACGCGGGCAACCGGGTTGGCCTGAAGGATCTCCTCCAGGCGCCGGAAAGTCGCGATCGCGTCCGCGAGCTCGTTACGGTCGATGAGAACTCCCGCCAGCGCAAGATGGGCGTCAACCGTGCCCCTGTGGGTGTCGAGGCCGAACGCGCGAGCCGCCTGGAGGGCAGCCGTCGCCTGACGTTCGGCTTCTGAGAGCCTGCCGTGCCGCACCGCGATGCGCGCGGCCAGCGCCGGCGCTAGCACAAGCGCCGCGATCTCATCACCCGGACTGCCGGCGCGGAGAGCCGAGCCGGCCTCACCGGGCTTATCGACAAGCAGGTAGCCACGCACCAGGTTCATGCGCACGCGTCCGCCGACGGCCCCGAGGTCCAGACCCGCCTCGACCGCCTCGACCGCCCGGCGGCCGGCGTCGATCTCATCGCCCGCCACTGCGGTGACCGTGAACATCAGAAGCCGGAGCACGTCGAGGGTCGCGACGTCCTCCGCCCGCGCCTGCGGCTCGTCACCGATACGCACCCGTGCGCGCTGGAGCCAGGCGTGCCCCTCAGCCACCTGGCCGGACAGTCCGAGCATCATGGCGTAGGTGAGCATCCGGGAGGCTGATTCGGTCACCAGCTCGCGCGGGAACAGGTTGACGAACGCCACGATGCCCGGAATGTCGGCCAGATCAGCCCGGCGGTACGCAGCCTCGAACACGATCGAGAAAGCCCGGTCGGTGTCACCGGAGGCCAGCAGACAGCGGGTCGCGCCGGCGATGTCGCCCCGCACCTGCAGCATCCCGGCGGCCAGGCGATTGAGTCCTTGCACTTCTTCCGGGCGGTGCGTCTGCAGCTCGGAGCGCAGCATCTCGGCCAGCAGCGGGTGATACCGCCAGGTGTCCCGGCTCGGCCCCGTCGCCGTCACGAACTTCAGGTCGGCCTCCAGGCGCCGGAGCACTTCTGCGCTGTCGCTGCGCCCCGACAACGCGTCGCACAGCTCCGCGTCCAGGACGTCGGCGACCGACGTCCGCAACAAGAACTCCGACAGCTCTTTCGGGGCGCGGTGCAGCAGCTCGTCGGCGAGCAGATCCGCCACCACCGGGGTCCGCCCCGAGAACTCGGCCACGGCGGCCGAGACGTCGGCGCGATCCGTAAGCCCGGCGGCGGCCAGGCGCACGCCGCCCACCCAGCCCTCGGTGCGACGCCAGAGCCCCTCGACGTCACTGGTGGTGAGGCGGTGCTCGCCGAGCGCGGCAAAGAGCTCGGCGGTCTCGGGCAACGTAAGCGCCAGATCGCGCTGGCGGAGCTCGGCGAGCCAGCCCCGGCCCCGCCACTGGCTGACAGGCAAGCGCGGGTCGACCCGGCTCGTCAACAGCATTCTCGAGCGGCGCGGGAGGTGCTCGACGACGAAGCCAAGACCCGCGGTGATCTCCGGGCTGCGAAGGTGATGCACGTCGTCGAGCACGATGACGACCGGATCCTTGACGGCCGACCACGCGGCCAGCAATCGGTGCAGAAACCCCTGCGGCAGACGATGCACGTCAGTTGCCGACGCCGCCGTCTGGGCGAAGGCACCCGGTACCGCGTACCCCAGGGCCAGGGCGAACGTGAGCCAAAAACGCTCCGGCCGATCATCGTGGGCGTCGAGCGTCACCCATTCCCGGGCGATCGGGCCCAGGGTCCCAAACCACTGCGCGACGGACACGGTCTTCCCGGTGGCAGGGCCGCCGGTCACCAGCGCCACCCGCCAATCGGGCTGGGCAAGAACCCCGACGAGGCGCGGACGGGCAATCGCGCGAACCGGTACCACCGGGCAGCCGAACTTCGAACGCGGAACCGGCAGCGAGCCGCCCCCGGAGACGCCACGCGCGCGCACACCACCCATACATGACGATTCCACCACGTCGGGCTCGGCGGCGCCAAGGCCGGGGGTCCATCCGAGTCTTGCCCGCGCTCCGGTCCGGGTCATCCCAGCCCGGGCGAAGGCCGGTCGATGCACCCGAAACAAGTGGGGGCACCTCACCCTGTTCGGCGGTCCCTATAGAGGTGATGGGGTCTGTAAAGGTGACGGATGGCACCTGCGCGATCACCGTTCGCGGTATTGCGGGTCCCGCTGTGCAGGCAGCTTTCGACGCCGTGCAAGTGAGTGTGGTGGGCGATACAACGGCGCTGCGGGGTGCTGGAACCGGCCAGGCGGCCCGCACGGCCTCCTCCGAAGAATCCAGGACCTCGGGCTCGAAGTCATCGAAGTCCACCTCGATCCGGAGGAACCGACGTGAGGCACGAGGTGACCCAGTTGGCGGATCTCCGATCTATCCGGCCTTGACGATGACCACACATGACGTGACATCGAGCGCGAGGAGAACGCGAAGGGTCGAGGTCCTGCGCTTGCTCCAACGCACCAGTTGACGGCACCACCGTACTTCCGTGTCGGTCTTCCCGTGGGCTGCCTGATGAACCGGTCTACCCGTTCGTGATCACGCTGTCTGATGTTGATCGCGCTGTGCTTGAACAGCGGGCACGCGCCCACATGGCCCGGCATGCCGAGGTGATGCGGGCGAAGATCGCGCTCATGGTCGCTGATGGCAGGTGCAACAAGCCCGATCGCCAGCCGCTCGATGTGGATTTCGAGGTAGTGAGCCGCTGACGCAGGCGGTTCGCTGAGGAGGTCCCCCGTGGGTGGAGTCGCTTCGGCGGGATGCTGTCGAACGACACACTCGAGCCCCCGACGACGCGGGACCCGGAAGGCCATACCCTCGACACCGGCAAGCTCGATCCCGCGGCGATTCGGCAGGAGGGAGGTACCGGCTGATCCCTCCGCGGCGAGCGGGGCGATCTTTCCGGTCCACAGTCCCCGGTCTCGGATGGCAATCGGGTGACGATGCCGGTTGAGCGCCGATGAACTCGGCGTTCCTCATGCTGGCGCTCCTCGTGGCGGTGAACCCGAAGCTGCTCGGCGTTAATCTGCTGCTGATGCATAGCCGGAGGCAGGTTTCTATATTCGTGTACTTCCTGCTGGGCGGCATGGGCCTAGCCCTGGCGATCGGCCGTCTGGACGTGCTGGTCGTGCGTGCTGATGCCATCTGATGCCATCAAGGCGCCGGGCTCGATACGGTAAGCGCAGCACTCGACCTGGCCCTCGCGGTGCCACTGCTGGCCATCGGCGCGCTGGTCGCGACCGGGCGCGTGCACGGCCGGCGCCGGGCGCCCACCCAGGCGGGGGACGGGCAGGTCCCGAAGAAGGATGACCTGGGCGCAGCTGATCTTGCGCAAGCCCCGATTCGGGCTCGCCGTACTGATCGGCGCTGCGCGCGGCGCGCCGGGGGCGAACATATCGCGCGCTGCACGCGCTCGTCACTGGGAAGTCGTCAACAGGGGTCACGCCCGGTCGGCTGGCGCCTTGGCCGGCCCGGCGGCGTGCCCGCGGCGGACTGGCGCGCCTCATGCCGGCGGCGGTAGCCTATGGCGAGCAGCACGCACACGGCGCCGAGCGCGAGGCCTCCTATGAGCATGCCCAGGCTGACCGAGTCGTGATGACCGGTAGAAACCTTACCCGCGCCGTAGGCGGCCGGTCCGACCGACAGGACGAACACGGCGCCGGCGAAGAAGTTCCAGATCGCGAATTGGCTGAGCTTCATGTTCATGGCGCCTGACACCAGCGAAGGCGTGAAGAACACCGCGGCGCGCCCCCACTTCTTGTAGACCGCCTCCCCCTTGGCGACGGCCTTCTTCCGCATCCTCAGGGCTGGTCCCGGGTGTTCCAGGAGCTGCCGGCCCCACCGGTCGCCGATCTGGAAGCCCAGCAGCCCGCCGACCTCGCTGCCTATAGCCGCCACGATGAGCACGGCGGCGATGTTCAGCTGGCCCTGACTGGCGAGGACGGCGGCGGCGCCGATCGCGGCAGTCCCGATGAGTGGGATCCCCATGTACCCGGCCGCGGTGGCGGCGAAGACGGCCAGGTAGGCCCAGATGCCGATGCCACTGCTCGAACTAGCGGCGGCGATTGAGTGCATGACGCGCCTCGAGGCTGTGGAATGCCAGATTCAATTGCTGGCCAGCCCAGCCCGCACGAGCCGTGCGTCACCCAGACGGGGCGATCCTCTGCAGGGCACAGCCGCGCCTTCCTTCATCCAGGGGCAGCGTCATCGCCACTACCTGCCACTATTGCTGGCCGCGGCCGCCCGGTCCAAGGGCCGAAGCGATTTGATTTCCACCTAGGTGAAACCAGCCGGCAGGTGATGCCGGGCCGCCGGCCTGGCCTGGTCTTAGCGTGCGCGGAGACAGACAGCAACTGTCCGATGCCAACCTCGATCCCAAGTCTTCAACCCTGTTCTGGCAGCAGGTTTCCCCTAGGTGAATCTGGCTAGCAGGCGGTGACAAGTCGCCTTGCCTGACTGTGAGCCTGCCGGGTGACGGACAGCGACAGGGCGCAAGGCCCCAGCTGTACCGGGATTGGCGACCAAAGGAGAGGGAGAGGACATGGCGAAGCCTGATGCAGTTTTCATCTACATCGGCACCTATCCCGACGCGGATCGCCTCCACCCGGCCCGGCACGTCCGGCACACTGCGGGTGTGTTCGGCGACCACCGGCGTCAGCGACGACCGGCTGGCGGCGGCCAGCGCCTCCAGGTGCGGCCACCGTGCCAGCACCGGCTTCGCCGTCGGCAACGACCCACCGAAGGCGTTTTGCACGTCCGGGAACGCCCAGCGGGCCAGCGAGATCAGCCGACGCAGGAAACGGTGTGGCTCGGAGAGCTGGCCCAGGAAGCCGGCCACGACCTGGACTGGCGGCGCGCATCGGTGGAGCGCAAGGGGCGGCGATGTGGTTGAGGAGCCCGTCGAGCCTGCTCGACATCGTCGCCTGCTGTTCGGCGGTGCCGAAGACTAGCCCGGTGTGGGCCCACGCCTCGGCGCGAAACGCCCGGTCGAGGCCTCACCTCACTCGCCGGCGGCACCCTCGGTGTCGACCGTCCCCGTGGCGTCCTCGACGAGCCTCGGCGTGTCGGGTGTTCTGCCCGCGTTGGCCGCCGACGGCCCGCTGCCCGAGGCCCGGCCGGGCGGTGCTCGACCGGCTCCACGCGGAGTCCCCGCCGCCGGCTGCGGCGGCTGCTGCCCCGGCCGCACCGTCGGCTCGGCCCGCGCCGTCGGCCGACCCGCCCGGACCGGGATACCCGCCGCCCGGGATGCCGCCGCCGACGTCGGCGGCGCCGCGTCGGTGAGCTGCCCGGCGGCCTTGGATACCGGTCACGGCGTGCGGGTCGGCGGCAGCGGCTGCAGCGACGCTGCGGTTGCCGCGAGCAGGACCTCGATCCGCTGCTCGACCGGCGGGTGGCGGCTCAGCGCCCGGCGCGCCACCCCAGCCCGGCGCCCCCGGCCGCGGTCCACCGCGTGCAGCGCGTACGCCAATCCGAAGCCGACACCGGCCGCGGCGGCGTACCGGTCGGCCGCCCGTTCACTGGCCCGGCTCACCGCCGCGTCGGCCAGCGGCGCGCCGACGCCGCCGACG
>JADGOV010000048.1 GCA_017882785.1 Frankiaceae bacterium | reverse complement strand
GCGGCCCTCGGCGGCACCCTCGACATCGGCCCGGCTCCCGATGACCACGGCACCATCTTGGACTGGCAGGCCCCGATCCCTGCCGAGGCACAAACCGTTCGCTGACACCCCCACGGGGGCGGCGGTTGGCCGGTGCTCCGGCAGCGACTGCGGCGTCTACTCAGCCGCCATGCCCAGCAGTTCCGCGAGGTGCAGGACCCGGATCGCCGAGTGGCGCCGGCGAAGGCCGGTGATCAGCTGCCGCTGACACCCGGGGTTGACGACGACCACGTAGTCGATACCGGCGTTCTGGATCTCATCGAGCTTGGGCGCAAGCACTCGCCGACTGTCCTTCGGGCGCACGATGGAGTACGAGCCGGCCGCTCCGCAGCATGTCCCGGCGTGCGGCAGCTCGACGAGCTCGGCGACCCGGCGAATCAGCTCCCGCGACTCCCGGTACACGCCCATGCCGTTGCGCAGGTGGCAGGAGTCCTGGATCGCGACCCGTGCGCGTCGGCCGTCGACCAGGAGCGGAGTCAGCGGTGGCGTGCCCTGGCGGAGGAGGTACTCCGAAAGCTCCATCACCCGGGGTCGCCCGAGCACGTCGGAGAGGTGCGCGGCACACCCGCCGGCGGTCGTCACGATGGTGCCCGGCAACCGCTCGCCCAACTCCCGGGCGAGCTCCCGGCCGCGCTCCAACTCCCCGTTGTGCGCGTGCAGCGCACCGCAGCAGCCCTGAATGGGGGTGGCGTCGAGCTCCGGTCGCAGCCGCCGGGTCACCCGGCTCACTCGGGGGAAGAGCATCCGCTCGAAGCAGCCGAGCATCAGGTGCGGCCCGTCGGTGTGCCGGCGGGTGAGCGCGTGCCGCCGGATCGTGGCGGCCAGCCCATATCGCCAGGTGCGGTCGACCATCCACATCAGCGGTCGGACGAGCAGCGGACGCTGGTCCCCCCGCCACTGGTGGTCGCGCCACTCCTCGATCAACTCGCCGTAGTGCACCCCCGCCGGACAGACCGGCTCGCACGCCCGGCAGCCGAGGCAGAACGAGGCCTCCTCGATCAACGTGGGGTCGTCATCGGCCAGCTGGCCCGTCTCCAACGCCCGCATGAGCGTGATGCGACCCCGCGGTGACGACTTCTCGTCCTTGGTCAGTGCGTACGTCGGGCAGGTGGGCAGGCAGAAACCGCAGGAGATGCAGCGGTCCAGAGTCGCGGCGGTGAAGATGCCGCGCCGCTGGAGGGCGTCGCCTGCGGTGTCAGCCGTGGCCGTGACGGCGGTGGTCAGTGGGCTGGTCACCCGTGCCGACTCGTCGGTGACGGGAGCGGTCATGAACCGAGCTTTCCGGGATTGAGGATGCCGGCCGGGTCGAAAGCGGCCTTCACTCGGCGCAACAGCGCCATCTGGTCCGCACCCAGCCGAGCCTGCAGGTAGGGCAGTTTGGCCGCGCCGACCCCGTGCTCGCCAGTGATCGTCCCGTCCATGTCCAGCGCCGCCTGGAACACCTCACCGAACGCCCGCTCGACCCGGACCGCCGCGTCCCCATCGGCGGGATTGATGCACGCCGTGGGATGCAGGTTGCCGTCCCCGGCGTGCCCGAAGGTGGCGATGAGGAGGTTGTAGCGCTCCGCGATCTGGTCGATTCGGTCGACCATCTCCGCGATGCGCGGTCGCGGCACCGTGGCATCCTCCAGGACGGTCAACGGCTGTAGTCGGGACAGGGCCGGCAACGAGCAGCGCCTGGCCTCGAGCAGGGCCTCGGACTCGGCCACCGCGCCCCCGACGGTGATGTCGATCGCGCCCTCGGCCGCGCAGCGGTCGGCCATCCGTTGCAGGTTGCGCTTGACGACGTCCGGCGCACCGTCGTCCCCGAACAGCAGCAGCGCCCCGGCGTCACGGTGCAGGCCGAGGTGCGCGTAGTCCTCGACCGCGCCGATGCACTTCTGGTCGAGGAACTCCAGTGTGGCCGGCACCACCCCGTCGGTGATGATCCCGCTGACGGCCCGACCGGCGTGGGCCAGCGAGGGGAAGTACGCGACCCCGGTCAGGGCGGTCTGCGGCATCGGCAGCAGGGCCGTCGTGATTTCGGTGATCACCCCGAGGGTGCCCTCGGATCCGGTGAGCAGCCGGGTGAGGTCGTAGCCGGCGACGTCCTTCCAGAGCCGACCACCCGTGCGGAGAACCTCCCCGGTCGCCAGCACGACCTCCAGTCCGAGCACATAGTTGCGGGTCACGCCGTACTTCAGCCCGCGCAGTCCGCCGGCGCACATCGCCACATTGCCCCCGACGGTGGACACGATGCGACTCCCCGGGTCCGGGGCGAAGAGCAGTCCGCGGGCCGCCGCCGCGTCGGCGAGCATCGCGGTGGTCACACCGGGCTGCACGACGGCGAGCAACTCCACGGCACTGATCTCGACGATCTGCTCCATCCTGGTGAGCACCATGATGATGCCGCCACGCACGGGGACCGTGGCCGCGCACAGGTTGGAGCCGGCGCCGCGCGGCACCACCGGGACGCGGCGCTCGGTCGCCAGCCGCAGTACGGCGGCTACCTCCTGTGTCGAGGCCGGGAAGACGACGACGTCCGGCGCGGAGCTGAAGAGCGGGGTGGCGTCCCGGGAGTAGGGATGCACGTCGCCCGGGGTGTGCCGGACATGCTGCTCACCGACGACGGCTTCGAGGTCGGCGAGAAGTCGGTCGTCCACCCTGCTGGTGACAGGGTCGGAGGTCATCGTCACTGAGGCACCGCCGGCCGGATTGGAGGGCACCGCCAGCCTCGATCCGAATGGGTGTGCGGCTGAGCGGCAGCAGAGGCTGCGGTCGAATCGTACGTCGGTGCCGTCCCGGGCGGAACCGGGCTGAGAAGGATAGGGAGGCATGGCTGTGACGGACGGGCGGAGGGGCCGTGACGGGGATCCTTTCGAGGATCCGACCGACGAGACGGCCGAGCGGTTCTGGGCCGCCCTCGACGTCGCGGGCACCTCGGACGACGTGGTCGCGATCGGCGACGATCTCCGGCCCGGGGTGCTGCTCGCCGCCTACCGGCACGGCTGCTTCCCGTGGCCCTCCCCAGGCTGGCCGGCGGTGCCCTGGTGCTCACCTGACCCACGCGGCGTCCTCTGGCTGACTGACCTGCATGTCTCGCGGTCGCTGCGCCGACGCCTGCGCAACTGCGAGTGGAGCACCACCGTCGACGTCGCCTTCGACGCGGTCGTCGCCGCGTGCGCCGACCGCAGGGAGACCTGGATCATCCCGAGGATGGCCGACGCATACGGCACGCTGCACCGCTCCGGGGTAGCGCACAGCCTGGAGGTCTGGCGGGAGGACCACCTTCTCGGCGGTGTGTACGGCGTGTTGACGGGCGGCATCTTCAGCGGAGAGTCGATGTTCTCCGCGGAGACGGACGGATCGAAGGTCGCCCTCGTCGACCTCGCCCACCGCCTGCGCGCCGCGGGAGCGGTGCTCCTCGACTGCCAGCAGCCGACCGCGCACCTGCAGACGATGGGGCAGGTGGCCCTCCCGCGCGCGGACTACCTGGCCGTGCTCCGCCGGGTACGCGATCGCCCACTGCGGTTGGACCCGACCCGGCTGCCCGTCGGGCGCCTAGGCAAAACAGATGCGCCGGGAGCCGTCGGCTGGTAGACCCGACCAGTGCCGCCCCATCCCTGGCAGGTCCGGCCGATCTCGACTGACGAGCTGGACGCCTTCCTCGACGTTCCGGAGCAGGCGTTCGGCTCCCCGGCCGACCCGGCTGAGCGGCGGATCGACCAGGAGTCGCTGGAACTCTCCCGCTGCCTGGCCTGCGTCGAGGCCGATCCGAGCGGTCGCCCGTCGGCCGGGGAGGCGATCGTGGGTACCGCGACGGCGTTCACGTTCACCCTCAGCGTGCCCGCCGCTGTCCTGCCGGCAGCCGGCGTGACGCTGGTCGCGGTGACCCCGACACATCGACGCCGCGGCATCCTCACGGCTCTCATGCGCCGACAGTTGGCCGATGTGGGCAGCCGCGGGGAGCCGCTCGCCGTGCTGTTCGCCTCCGAGGCGGCCGTCTACGGCCGGTACGGGTACGGGGCAGCCTGCGCGGCGATGGCGCTGACCGTGCAGCGGCCGACGGCCCGGCTGCGCACGCCGGCCGGGAACGCGCGGTTGCGCGCGGCGTCTGCGGCCGACGCCCAGCCGGAGTTGGCCCGCGTGTATGCCAGGGTGTGCCCCAGCCGTCCCGGCTTCTTCGCCCGCGACGGGGTGGGCTGGCGGATGCGCCTGTTCGATCCACCGGGCGGGCGAGCCGGCGCCAGCCCGCTGCGGGTGGTGCTGCACACCGGTCCGGACGGTGCTACGGACGGCTACGCGCTCTACCGGACGAAGGCCGCCTTCACCGAGTCCCAACCGGACGGCGAGGTCACCGTCGTCGAGGTGCTCGGCGCTGACGCGACCGCGGCGGAAGCGCTGTGGCACTACCTATTGGGCCTTGATCTCATGGCCCGGACATCAGCGGTCGTGGCACCGGACGATCCGCTGCTGGGCCTGCTCGTCGACCCGTACGCGGCCCGGCCGCGGCTGACTGACAACCTGTGGGTACGCCTCGTCGACCTGCCGGCGGCTCTGTCGGGCCGGCGCTACGCGGCCCCCGTCGACGTCACGCTGGACGTGAGCGACAGCCTTCTTCCGGCGAACGCCGGGCGGTGGCACCTGCGCGGCGGCCCGGACGGGGCGTCGTGTGTGCGCTCCGGCGACCCGCCCGACCTCGCCCTGGACACCGAGGCGCTGGCGGCGGCCTACCTCGGCGGGAGTCCGCTGATGGCGCTGGCCGGGGCGGGCCAGGTGCGCGAGAACGCGGCCGGATCGCTCGCAACCGCGAGCACCGCCTTCGGGTGGCCCCGCCAGCCGTTCTGCCCCCAGCTGTTCTGAGCGACCGTCGCTCAGGCCGTCCCCGGCGCCCAGGGCGGTTGCTCGGTCGGGCACCAGTAGAGGTTGCGCCCGGCGAGGACCTCTGTCAGCACCGGCGTGCCACATCGCCGGCACGCCAGCCCCGCCCGGCGGTAGACGTAGAAAGAGTCTTCACGACTCGCCGGCCCGCGGCGACGGTCCCGATCCTCTGCTCGGGTGGTCACGATGCGACCGAGCCGAACGCCCGCCTGCATCCGCCGCCTGAGGTCGGTCCACAACGCGCCGAACTGCTCCGCCGACAGTGACCGCCCGGGCCGGAACGGATCCAGTCCGTGCAGGTACAACAGCTCGGCCCGGTAGACGTTGCCCGTCCCGGCGATCACCGACTGGTCCATGAGCAACCCGGCGATGGGCGCCCGGCTGCGGGAGAGCCGGGCCCAGGCCCTATCCGGCTTGGCCCCGGCGCGCAGCGGGTCCGGGCCCAGTCGCGCCTCGATGAACGCCTGCTCCGCCGGGCTGAGCACCTCACACACGGTCGGCCCGCGCAGCTCCACGTACGCGGACTCCCCCACGATGCGCACCCGCACCGCGCCGCGCGGCGGCGGGGGCGGCAGCGGACCGGACTGCCAGGAGCCGTAGAGGCCCAGGTGGACGTGCAGCCGCAGGTCATGGTCGAACCGGTAGAATAGGTGCTTGCCGTAGGGCTCGACGCGATCCAGTCGATGAGTGTCCAACTGCTCGGCGCCAGCGGCGAAACGTCCCTGAGGACTGGTCAGCGTCAGACGTTGGCCAGCGAGCAGGGCAGTGTGCTCGCGGGCGAGCCGGTGGATGGTGTGTCCTTCAGGCACCGGGGTCGGCTTCCTCCCCCGGGGGTATCGATCTCAGGAGGTGGGGCAATGTCCGGTCGATCCGCTGGTCGCGATGATCCGGTACCCCAGACCGGCTCGATTGCCGGCCTGCTCGGCGCCGGACCTTCCAAGGTCAGTATCTCTGCGGCGATGCGTGCCCGGGACGTTTCGCGCGGCGACCAGTCCGATGAGCTGTCCGGGCCGGCCGGCGAGGGCGCCCACTACGAGGCTGTCTCGGGCAACGGCGGGAGCACGCCGGAGTGCTCGTAGCGCTCCAGTTGGCCCAGTCGCCGCTCGTGCCGCGGATCTCCGGAGAACGGCGTGCCGAGGAAGATCTCCGCGTATCGCAGCGCGTCGGCCTCCGGATACATCCGCGCCCCCAGTGAGAGCACATTCGCGTCGTTGTGCTCGCGACCGAGCTGCGCGGTCTGGTCGCTGAAGGCCAGCGCGCAGCGGACGCCGCGTACCTTGTTGGCGGCGATCGCTTCGCCGTTACCGGAACCGCCGATCACGATGCCGAGGGTGCCGGGTTCGTTCGCGGCAGCCGTCGCCGCCCGCAGGACGTAAGGCGGATAGTCATCGTCGGCGTCGAGTACGAAGGGTCCGCAGTCGGCCCCGTCGTGCCCCAACTCGGCGAGCCGGGCGAGCAGGCGAGCCTTCAGCTGGTAGCCGGCGTGGTCGGAACCCAGGTAGACCCGCATGACACCGCAGAGTAGAGCCGATCACCGGGCGGCGGTACCCGTCACAATCGGTAGCGCGCCCTCAGGCCGCGTAGGCGTTGGCCGGCGCCGATCATGCTGAAACGCACGTTGGCCGCGCCGATCATGCTGAAACGCACGTTGGCCGCGCCGATCCGACGTCCATTCGAGCATGATCGGCGCGCCTTCCCGCTGCTGACATCCCATCTAGCATGATCGGCGCGCCCTCCCGCGGCCGCGAGCCGACCGGGTAGTCGCCGCCTGACCGCCGGCTACGGGGAAGCGCGTCCCAGCGGTGGGTTGACACCGCGATCGCCGCCACTCGGCTCCGGCCGGGGGACCGGTGGCCTGCAGGCACACGCCGTATACATCATCCGGGTTGGGGCAGACTGGTGCGGTGCTGGACCAGGGGCGGTGGCGGCGGGGCGGCGGCGATCCCTATGATGCTGCCGGCCGCCGCGCCGTACTCACCGTTGCGCTGGCCGCCGGTCTGCTGCTGGTCCTCCTGGCGCTGCGCGTCGGCTACCTCGCCGCACAGACCCTGGGTTGGCCAAGATGGCCGTTCGCGATCGGCTGTGCCGCTGTCGCCTTGGCGATACCCGCAGTCGCCGTCTGGGTGCTGACCCGCGGTCGCTGAGCCGCGCCCGGCCGAGCGCTCGACCACCGAGTTCGACGCTCAGTCGAAAGACGGTGGGTCGTCCCGGGTGCGCTTGATTTCATAGAAGCCTGGCGTCCGGGCAAGGAGCAGTACGCCGTCCCAGAGCAGACCGGCGGCTTCTCCCTTCGGGGCCGGGGTGATCACCGGGCCGAAGAACGCGGTGTCGCCGACGCGGACCACCGGCGTTCCGACGTCGGTGCCGACGAGGTTGATGCCCTGGCTATGGGAGGCCCGCACCTGCTCATCCCAGCCGGGGTCCTCCGCCGCGTCGGCGAGTTCCACCGGCAGACCCGCCGCGGCGAGTGCGTCCCGCTCGGTCCGGCGATCCTGCGACTGCCGGGCGTTGTGGAATCGGGTGCCCAGTTCGGTGTAGATGCGGGCCAGCGCATCGGGGCCGCCGTGGGCCTCGACGGCGGCACAGATGCGCACGGCCCCCCACGCCTGCGCCAGCCGCTGCCGGTATTCCCCCGGCAGGTCGCGGTTCTCGTTGAGCACGGCGAGGCTCATGACGTGGAAGCGGGGTCGCAGGGGGCGCACGGTGGCGGCTTCCAGGATCCACCGAGAGGTGATCCACGCCCAAGGGCACGCAGGGTCGAACCAGAAGTCGACATCGACAAGATCGTCATGTGCTACCGCAGTCATCCGGGCCTCCTGCCCGAGACGGGATCACCTAACCACCACGCGACCTTGACGTGGGAGAATTCTGCCCGTCCAGGCGAATCGACAAAGGAGTTACTGCGGGTGAGCGCGAACAACCTCCATCGGGATGAGGCCGTCCGGCGCTCTTCGCTGCTCGATGTGGGCACCACGAGGGTGCATCTCGACTTCGCCTCGGCGGGGACGGCCGAGGTCTTTCGCTCGACAGCCGAGATCCAATTCCGCTGTTCGGAGCCCGGCGCGGAGACTTTCCTCAACCTCACTGCACCGACCGCGCACGAGCTGGTGCTCAACGACGTGCCGCTGGATGTCGATGCGGTCTTCGACGGCAACCGGGTCACGCTGGCGAACCTGGCCGCGGACAACGTCCTGCGGGTCGTCGCGTACTGCTCCTACATGCGGACCGGCGAGGGCCTGCATCGTTTCCGGGACCCGGTGGACGATGAGATCTACCTGTATAGCCAGTTCGAGACGTTCGACGCACATCGGGCCTACGCCTGCTTCGACCAGCCCGACCTGAAGACGGTGTTCTCCCTGTCGGTGACGGCTCCGGAGCACTGGCAGGTGGTCTCGAACATGGCCGGCGAGGCCTCCCCTACGACCGAGGGCGTGCGGCACTGGACATTCGCCGACACCCCGCGGATGTCGACCTACATCACCGCGGTGGTCGCCGGCCCGTACCACTCAGTGTTCGACAACCACCCAGGGCGGGATGGGGACATCCCGCTCGGGCTTTACTGTCGCCGCTCCCTCGCCCAGCATCTGGATCATGACGAGCTGTTCACCGTGACCAAGCAGGGCTTTGGCTTCTTCGAGCAGGCCTTCGACTACCCGTACCCGTTCGGCAAGTACGACCAGCTTTTCGTGCCCGAGTTCAACGCCGGAGCGATGGAAAACGCCGGGTGCGTGACGTTCCTCGAGGACTACGTCTTCCGGGCCCGGGAGACCCGGTCGCTGTATGAGCGGCGGGCCGAGACAGTGCTGCACGAGATGGCCCACATGTGGTTCGGCGACCTCGTCACCATGCGGTGGTGGGACGACCTCTGGCTCAACGAGTCCTTCGCCTCCTACATGGCGGTGTTCGCCCAGACGGAGGCGACCCGCTACAGCACGGCGTGGGCCACGTTCTGCAATGTCGAGAAGACGTGGGCGTATCGGCAGGATCAGCTGCCCTCCACTCATCCCATCGCCGCCGACATCGTGGACAACGAGGCAGTCAAGGTCAACTTCGACGGGATCACCTACGCCAAAGGGGCCAGCGTCCTCAAGCAGCTCGTCGCCTGGGTGGGTCGGCCGCAGTTCCTGGCCGCCATGCAGGCCTATTTCCGGCGCCACGCCTGGAGCAACACGACGCTGGCCGACCTGCTGACCGAGCTCGCGCAGGCCAGCGGACGGGACCTGCGCGCCTGGTCCCGGGAGTGGCTGCAGACCGCCGGGGTGAATACGCTGCGGGCCCAGTTCAGCACGGAGAACGGACGCTTCAGCAGCTTCGCACTCACCCAGGAAGCGTCGGCGGCGCACCCCACGCTGCGGTCGCACCGGGTGGCGATCGGGCTGTATGACCGCACTGAGGCCGGCCTGCTGCGCCGGTCGCGGGTCGAGCTGGACGTCGTGGGGGCATCCACCCAGGTGCCCCAGCTGGTGGGTGCGGCTCAGCCTGACCTGCTGTTGGTCAATGACGACGACCTCAGTTACGCGAAGATTCGGCTGGATGATCGTTCACTCGCCACCGCGCGGGACGCTATCGGACAGCTGCCCGATCCGCTCGCTCGGTCGCTGGTGTGGGCCGCTGCCTGGGACATGACCCGCGACGCCGAGATGGCTGCCCGGGACTACGTGGCTCTCGTCCTCGGCGGCGTGGCCAGCGAGACCGATGTGGGACTCGTCCAGACTCTGCTGCGCCAAACCAGGCTGGCGATCGAGGCCTACGCCGACCCGGCCTGGCGCGGTGACGGTCTGTTGGCACTGGCGAACGCGGCGTGCGACCAGCTGTTCGCCGCCGGGCCCGGCAGCGACCTGCAGCTCATCTGGATCCGGACGCTGACCGCCTCCGCGCACCGCACGGACCACGTCGACCTGCTGCGTGCCCTGCTCGACGGTCAGCGCAGCGTGGCGGGTCTCACCGTCGATACCGAGCTGCGCTGGACGCTGCTCACCCGGCTCGTCGCCCTGGGCGTGGCCACCGAGGAGGAGATCGAGGCCGAGGAGCTACGGGACAGCACGTCGGCAGGTGCCCGGCACGCCGTCGGCGCCCGAGCCGCCCGTCCGGATGTGGCCGCGAAGGCGGCCGCGTGGCACGCGTTGGTGGACAGCAACGAACTGCCGAACGCCATGCAGGTGGCTACCATGCTCGGTTTTCAGCAGGCCGACCAGCGCGATCTACTGGGCGCCTACGTCGACCCGTATTTTGCCGCTGTCGGCCGGATCTGGGCGGAACGGACCTTGGACACCGCGCAGACCCTCGTCGAGGGGCTGTATCCCGCGCTGTTGGCGAGCCCCGAGACGGTGGCGAAGACCGATGCCTACCTCGAGAGCGCGCAGCCACCTCCGGCGCTGCGCCGGTTGCTCGTCGAGGGGCGCGCCGGGGTCACCCGCGCGCTGGCCGCCCAACAGCGGGACGCGGCGGCGCCGAGAAGTGACCCGCCGGCCTGACGTCCGGGCTGGACTGTTCAGTGCCTGGAGCCGAGGGCGGCATGCGCTGACCCGCCGTGGGCGCCGCCACCGGCGATGGCGCGGGCGCCGGCCGTTTCGGCCAACATCCGCACCCCTGTCACGATCCCGCCGCAGAGATCACCCCCGGCGAAGGCGGCACGCATGGACAATCCAGCCAGGGCGCAGGCTCTGTCCGGGATGCGGCGACTCGCCTCGGGCCCGGTGACCACCTCCAGGTGACGCCCCCCGGGGGCGACGAGAACGAGCACCGCCTGGGCTGCCTTTCGACCAAGAGCGGCATGGAGGCGCTCCGCGTAGTCACGTGGAGATCCTTCCGGATTGCCGACGAAGATCGAGAAATGCAGCCCGGTCTCCGCGCTGGCGGTGGTCACCGCTCGGGTGATCTCCCGTTGTTGACCGTCGGTGAAAGCTTCACCACTCGGCACTGGCACCTCCTGTCCCTCGGGCCGGGCGCGCTCGGGCAATCGCCGCCTCGGGTCGCGCTGGGCCGGCAAACCAAAGTGGATCATAGGGCCAGGGCGTGCCAGGGCGGTAGCGCGGTCGGCGCAGCAGCCGGGGAGCGGCGGCCAGGAGCGCAATGACGATCACGAAGGCCAGCGGTACCAGTACGAGCCGGAGGAGGATCTCGCCGGTGCTCGTCGGGTCCAGATTGGACACTCCGCCGCTGTCGTCAGCCAACGCCGGGGTCGACCACGCCAGCCCGACGAGCCCGACGGCCGAAACGGCGAGCCCGCCAACGCCAACCAGCCCGGAGCCCAGCCTGAACCGCCTCCGTCGCAGAGGTAAAGTCACGCCTCGACGGTAGCGGACCACGCCGGGATAGGGATCGGCGGTGCGCCAACCCCCGTACGGCGCACCGCTACTCCGATAACGCATCAATCGCGCAACGGGTACGCGCCATCAGGGTCGCAATACGACGGACGGTGGGCGAGCGCTGGAAGTCCTCCAGCGTGACGGGCCCGTCGGGTCCGGCGATCGGCAGCCGCCAGTTCGGATACTCCTCGGTCGTGCCCGGCAGGTTGGGCTGGCGCCGATCGCCGATCGCGTCTGCAGGCTGGGCGACCGCCAGTCGGCAGGGCGTGCGGGCGAGGAACGCGTGCATGGCCACCACCGGGTCCTCATCGGCGGCGAGCAGGCCCTCCTCGGCCAGCAGCGCCAGCAGCTCCGCTCGGTCCGCGGCGGCCTGCGCCGCCTCCTCGGCCACCGGCCGGGTCAGCTGGCCCAGCTCGTGCCGGACCCGGACGTGCTCCCCGACGAGGAAGCCGGCCGCCGTCGGCAGATCGTGCGTGCTGACGCTGGCCAGGGCGAGCTCCCGCCAGTCGGCAGACGGAGTACGGCCACCGTCGGCGCCGGTCGCCGGATCGACGTCGCGCTCGAACCACAGGACGGCGGAGCCGAGCACGCCCCTGTCCACCAGAACCCGCTGGACCCGTCGCTCGACCGTACCCAGGTCCTCTCCGACGACGATCGCCCCCGCGCGGTGGGCCTCCAGCGCCAGCACACCCAACAACGCCTCCTCGTCGTAGCGCACGTAGGAGCCGTCGGCAGCCGAGGAGTTCTCGGGTATCCACCAGAGCCTGAACAGCCCGAGAATGTGGTCGATCCGGACGCCGCCACCGTGCCGAAGGACGGCCCGCAGCAGGTCACGATAGGGGGCATAGCCGGCCTCGGCCAGCCGGCGCGGGTGCCACGGCGGCAGCTGCCAGTCCTGGCCGAGCTGGTTGAAGGTGTCCGGGGGGGCACCGACCGTCGCCGCGCCGGCCAACACGTCCTGCAGCGCCCAAGCGTCCGCACCGCCGGGGTCCACGCCGACCGCGAGGTCGTGCACGATGCCGACCGGCATCCCGGCCTCGGTCGCCGCGTGCTGCGCGGCAGCGAGCTGTTCCGCGCACAGCATCTGCAGCCAGGCGTGGAAGTCGACGCGGTCGCGCAGCTCCTCACGGGCCAGCCGGGTCGCTGTGCCGTAAGGGTCGTGCAGCTCCGCTGGCCACTTCTGCCAGGGGACGCCGTGGCGCTCGGCCAACGCGGCGAACAGGGCGGCTTCGGCCAGTCCGGGCGTGACGCGCTGAAAGTTGTGCAGGGCATCTCTTCTCGCCCCCGGCCAGAGCAGCTCCAGGGCGGCAATCTTGGCGGTCCAGACCGCGTCCCGATCCAGCCGGTCCTCCCGGTTACGGGCCCGCAGCGGCGCCCCGAGCCGGTCGACGGCTGCCCGCAGCGGCCGGTCGGCGGCGGCGTACTCCGGGGTGTCCTCGACCCGCAGGTAGATCGGGTTGGTGAAGCGGCGGCTTGTCGGGTAATACGGTGAGTTCTCGATCGGCAGCACCGGGGCGACCGCGTGCAGCGGGTTGACCAACAGCAGCCCCGCCCCGAGTTCCTGGCCGCTCCAGCGGGCCAGCTCGGCGAGGTCGGCAAAGTCGCCGAGGCCCCACGAGCCGGCCGAGCGCATGGCGTAGAGCTGCAGCATCCACCCCCACAGCCGCGGGGGCTGCGGGGGTTGCCGGGGCGCGACCACCAGGGTCGCCGACGCGGCGCCCCGCCGCAACCGGTGCCAACCCAGCGGCAGCTCGGCGAGGGCCGCAGCTGTGGTCTGCCGCGCGCTGCCGTCCTCCAACTCGACGGTCACCGGTCCGGCCGGCAGGTCCGGCGGTCGACCGGCGGTGACCACGACCGTCGGCGGCAGCGTGTCCGCAGCGGGTTCGTCCGACGGCGGCTGGCCAGGCGCTACCGGGTGGGGGTCGACACCCAACGCGGCCAGTACGCGGCGGACCGCACCCGGCTGCACGATGACCCGCTGATGGTTCTGGTCCTCGTACTCCGTAGCGACGCCGTGCGCCGCCGCCAACTCACTCAGGGGGTCCATGGCCGTCACGCTAGGACACGCTTCCGAACGGGTGACGCCCGGCGCCGCGCGGCAGCTGAGTCGGCCCGATCACCAAACCGGCGGAGTGCCCACAGCCGCCGGCCGGGCCTGCTCCAGCTGGGCGGCCAGCGCGATCAGCGTGCCCTCGTCCGCAGGCCGCCCGGCCAGCATCACCGACACCGGGAAGCCGTCGGCCGTTCGGGACACCGGAAGCGTGATTGCCGGCTGGCCGGTCACGTTGTAGACCGCAGCGTAGGGCGTGAACCGCAGCTGGGCGGCGAAGTCAGCCGCGGGATCGGCGTCGTTGCGCAGGGCACCGACGGCCGGCGGCAGGGTGGCCAACGCCGGAGCCAGGACGACGTCGAAGACGTCGCTGGCCTGCACCGCGAGGCGGGCCGCCCGCTGCAGCTGGGCGAGCGCGGAGGCGTAGACCACGGCCGGCGTGGCCCGCCCGCGCTCCCGGTGCCAGCGGGTGAGCGGGCGGAGCAGCGGCTCGTCCGCGGGGGCCACCGGGGCGGTGGCCGCGCTGACCGACCAAACCGTCTCGAAGACGGGCAGCTGGTCGGGGGTGAACGGTGGGCGGGTGTCGGTCACGTTGTGGCCCAGGTCGGCCAGCAGCACACTCGCCGCCTCCCAGGCTGCGAGGCAGTCAGGGTCGAGCACGGCATCGGGAACGGCGGAGTCACGGTAACGGCCGATCCGCAGTCGGGACGGTGGGCGGTCGGTGTAGGAGGCGAAGGGCCGCATCGGCGCCGGGGCCCAGTGCGGATCACCCGCGACCGGGCCGGCGATCGCGTCCAGCATGGCCGCGGCATCGCCGACGGTGCGGGCCAGCGGGCCGATCGTGCCCAGTCCGTGCAGGTCGGCGACCACCGGCCCGAGGCTGACCCGACCACGGGCGGGCTTGAGCCCAACCAGCCCGCAGCAGGCCGCCGGGTTGCGGACCGAACCTCCGCCGTCGCTGCCCTGGGCGAACGGCACCAACCCGGCGGCGACGGCGGCCCCGGCGCCACCGCTGGAGCCACCGGCGGTGCGGTTCAGGTCCCACGGCGACCGGGCCGGTGGAGCAACCTCCGGCTCGGTGTAGCACGGCAGGCCGAACTCCGGCGTGTTGGTCTTGCCGAGGCTGATCGTGCCGGCCGTGCGCAGCCGGGTGACCACGTGGTCGTCGCTGTCGGGCACGTAGTTGGCGTAGGCGGCGCTACCCAACGTGGTCCGGACCCCGGCGGTGAGGTTGAGGTCTTTGATCGCCGTCGGTACGCCGTGCAGCGCCGGCAGCTCCTCGCCGCGGCGGAGTGCCCGCGACGCCTCCCGTGCCGCGGCCAGCGCCGCCTCGGCAGTGACGGTGACGAAGGCGCCCACCGTGGCTGACAACCGCCCGATACGGGTCAGATAGTGCTCGACCAACTCCACCGGATCGATCTCACGTCCCCGGATCGCCGCCGCCTGCTCGACCGCTGTCAACTCGTGCAGTTCTGCCACCTCGGCAGGGTACGCGCGCTCGGCGTACGACCGGTGCCAGCTGGGCGTTCCGGCCCGTCAGGCCGCCACGCCGGGAACGTAGGGTGCCCAGTCCGGATGGACCTCCCCGAGGCGGGCGACGAGCACATGCGGGCCGACCGGCATCACCGGCGGCACCCGCAGCCGCCAGCCCAACTCCTCGACGAGTGCGTTCCCCTTGTGGCCGTTGCAGCGCATACAGCAGGCCACAACGTTCTCCCAGACGTGCCGGCCGCCGCGGCTGCGGGGCACGACATGGTCGAGAGTGGACGCCTTCTCCCCGCAGTACCCGCAGGTCCCCCGATCCCGGCGAAGCACGCCGTGGCGCGTGAGCGGCACAGCCGCCCGGTAGGGCACCTTGACGTAGCGCCGGAGCCGGATGACGGTCGGCACGGCCAACGCCAGGGAGGCGGAGCGAATGCGAGCCCGGTCCGAGGAGTGCAGCGGCACAGCCTTGCCGACGAGCAGCAGCGTGACCGCGCGGCGCACAGGCACGACGCCGAGCGGCTCATAGGTCGCGTTCAGCACCAACGCGGAGGCCACGGGCCCCAGTCAACCCGATGCCGCGTGCGGACGCGAGCCGGATTGTCGGGTCCGCGACCTACAGTCTGCTCATGCCCGCACCGCAGTATCCGGCCGCGACCCGCCTCGACGTCGTCGATGATCTGTTCGGTCACCGCGTCCCGGACCCGTACCGCTGGTTGGAGGATCCCGCCACCCCGGCGGCGCAGGAGTGGCTAGCCGGGCAGGACAGGCTGGCCCGGACGTACCTGGATCCGCTCCCCTGGCGGTCGCGGCTGCGGACCCGCTTGCAGGAACTCCTGGCCGCCGGGGTGATCACAGCTCCGTCGTGGCGGGGTGCGCGGTCGTTCTTCG
Source organism: Frankiaceae bacterium (assembly GCA_017882785.1). Classification (GTDB taxonomy): domain Bacteria; phylum Actinomycetota; class Actinomycetes; order JADGOV01; family JADGOV01; genus JADGOV01. Next base: position 6,663 of record JADGOV010000048.1, on the reverse strand, counting down.
AGCGCCGCACCGCGGAGCAGGAGCACGCGGTGCTGCTGGTCGGCGAAGCCGACGGTGCGGAGCGCACGCTGCTCGACCCGGCTGGGCTCGACCCGGCGGGCACGACCACGCTGGATGCCTGGCAACCGGACAAGGAAGGTCGGCTGCTCGCCTACCAGCTGTCCTCCGGCGGGGACGAGGAGTCCGCGATCCGGGTGCTGGCCGTAGACAGCGGCGAGGATGTGGACGGACCGATTGACCGCACCCGGTATTCCCCGGTGGCCTGGTTGCCCGGCGGCGACGCCTTCTACTACGTCCGCCGGCTGCCGCCGCAGGATGTGCCGACCGGCGAGGAGCAGTTCCACCGCCGGGTGCTGCTGCACCGCATCGGCACGGACCCGGCGACGGACGTGATCGTGCACGGGGCCGGACTGGACAAGACGAACTACTACGGCGTGTCGGTGAGCCGCGACGGCCGGTGGCTGGCGGTCACCGCCAGTGCCGGTACGGCTCCGCGTACTGACGTGTGGTTGGCGGACCTCACGGCCGGGTCGGTCTCCGCCCCGGAGCTGCGGGCGATCCAGGTCGGGGTGGACGCCCGGACGGACGTGCACGTGGGCCGGGACGGCCGGCTCTACGTCTTCACCGACCGTGAGGCGCCGCGCGGTCGGCTGTGCGTGACCAGCCCGACCGCGCCAACCTATGAGACCTGGGTCGACCTCCTCCCGGAGGATCCCGAGGCGGTGCTCGAGGATTTCGCCATCCTCGACGACCTCGCGGAGCCGGTCCTGCTGGTGGCCCGCACCCGGCACGCCGTCAGCGAACTCGGCACCCATCGGTTGGCGGACGGGACCGCGACGGGTTCGGTGGAGCTACCCGGGCTGGGTTCGCTGGGCGGCCTCTCGGAGCGGCCCGAGGGTGGCGCCGAGGCCTGGTTCGGCTACACCGACCACCTGACGCCACCCTGCGTGTATGTCTACGACGGCCGCAGCGGCGCGCTGTGCAAGTACGCCGATCCGCCGGGCAGCGTCGCGCTGCCGCCAATGCATGCGGAACAGATCACCTATGACAGTGCCGACGGCACGCCCGTCCGGATGTTCGTGCTCTCGGCCCGGGCGCGGCCCGACGAGCCAAGGCCGACGATTCTCTACGGCTACGGCGGTTTCGGGGTGCCGCTGACCCCGGGGTACGCGGCCAGCATCCTGACCTGGGTCGAAGCCGGCGGGGTCTACGCGATCGCCAACCTCCGTGGCGGGTCCGAGGAGGGCGAGGCGTGGCACCGGGCGGGCATGCGCGAGCACAAGCAGCGGGTCTTCGATGACTTCGCCTGCGCCGCCGACCGACTGATTGCCGACGGCTGGACAGCCCCGGAGCGGCTCGGCATCTCCGGTGGCAGCAACGGCGGGTTGCTCGTCGGCGCGGCGCTCACCCAGCACCCCGACCGGTTCTCGGCCGTCGTGTGCTCCGCCCCGCTGCTGGACATGGTGCGGTATGAGCAGTTCGGCCTCGGCGAGACCTGGAACGACGAGTACGGCACCGCGGGGCTACCGGAGGAGCTGGTGTGGCTGCTGTCCTACTCCCCCTACCACCATGTGATCGACGGCACCCGGTATCCAGCGACGCTGTTCACCGTCTTCGACTCCGACACCCGGGTCGATCCGATGCACGCCCGCAAGATGTGCGCCGCGCTGCAGCACGCCACGGCCGCGGAAGCACCGATCCTGCTGCGCCGGGAACGCGACGTCGGCCACGGCGCTCGCTCGGTGAGCCGCACGGTGGATCTCAGTGTGGACACGATGAGCTTCCTCGCCGCCCACACCGGGCTGACCATGTGACATGGGGTAACCGCGGGGGCTACTCCGCCAGGCCGGCGTCCAGGGTGATCGTCGTTCCGGTCAACGCCTGGCTGACGGGGCAGTTCACCTTGGCGTCCTCGGCGGCTGCGAGAAAATCCGCTGCTGTCATGCCCGGCACCCGTCCACGCACGGTCAGCGCGATGCCGGTGATCCCCTTGCCGACCTGGAACGTCACTTCGGCGGAGGTGTCCAGCGCTTCCGGCGCTGAACCGGCGTTCGCGAGCCCCTTCGCCAGCGCCATCGAGAAGCACGCCGAGTGCGCTGCTGCGATCAGCTCCTCGGGGCTGGTCCGACCGTTGGGGTCCTCAGCCCGGGACGCCCAGGTGACATCGAACGTGCCGACGCCGGAGGACTTCAGGGCCACGGCGCCCGTTCCGTCGATGAGTGAACCTTCCCAGTGCGCCTGCGCCAGCCGCTTGGTTGCCATGCCACAGCCTCCAGATGTCCGAGCTCCGCGACCATCCTGCCCCCTTTGCGAGAATGGACGCGTGGCCGAGGTGACGTTCTACGACGCGGTCGGCGGACACGACACCTTCCGCCGGCTGGTGGCACGGTTCTACCAGGCGGTAGCGAGCGACCCGGAACTGCGGGCCCTCTATCCCGAGCCGGACCTCGCCGGGGCCGAGCAGCGGCTGCGGATGTTCCTCGAGCAGTACTGGGGCGGGCCGCGGACGTACAGCCACGAGCGCGGCCACCCTCGCCTGCGGATGCGGCACGCCTCGTTCGCGATCACCCCGCGGGCCCGCGACCGCTGGCTCTCCCACATGCGCGTGGCCGTCGACTCCCTGGCGATGCCGGCCGAGGCCGAGCGCACGTTGTGGGGTTACTTGGAGGCCGCCGCGGACTCGATGGTCAATACGCTGGAGTAGGGCGTCGAGCAGCTCAGTCTCGTGCCAGCTTGCGGTAGGTCACCCTATGCGGGCGCGCCGCCTCCGCACCGAGGCGCTCGACCTTGTTCTTCTCATAGTCGGCGAAGTTGCCCTCGAACCAGAACCACCGTGCCGGCTGGGCCTCGGTGCCCTCGTAGGCGAGGATGTGCGTCGCCAGCCGGTCCAGGAACCAGCGGTCGTGGCTGATCACCACCGCGCAGCCGGGAAACTCCTCCAGGGCGTCCTCCAGTGAGCGCAGGGTCTCCACATCGAGGTCGTTCGTCGGCTCGTCGAGCAGCAGCACGTTTCCGCCCGACTTCAGCGTGAGTGCCAGGTTGATCCGGTTCCGCTCGCCGCCGGACAGCACGCCGACCGACTTCTGCTGATCGGGCCCCTTGAAACCGAACGCGGCCACGTACGCCCGGGACGGCAGCTCGCGGGAACCGACCTTGATGTGGTCCAGGCCGTCGGAGAGGATTTCCCACACGTTCTTCTTCGGGTCCAGCCGGGAGCGGCTCTGATCGACGTAGGACAGCTGGACGGTCTCACCCACCCGCAGGGTGCCCGCGTCAGGCTGCTCCTCTCCGATCACCATCTTGAACAGGGTGGTCTTGCCTATCCCGTTCGGCCCGATGATCCCCACGATGCCGCCACGGGGGAGCGAGAAGGACAGGTCCTCGATGAGGACGCGGTCGCCGAAGCCCTTGCCCAGGCCCGCAGCCTGGATCACCGTGCTACCCAGCCGGGGTCCGGGCGGGATCTGGATGGCGTCGCTGTCGCCGCCCCGGTAGCGCTCCGCCTCCGCGGCGAGTTCCTCATAGCGCGACAGCCTCGCCTTGCTCTTGGCCTGCCGCGCCTTCGGGTTGGAGCGCACCCACTCCAGCTCGCGCTCAAGTTCCCGCTTCCGCTTGACGTCCTTCTGTCCTTCGACCTTCATCCGCTCGGCCTTGGTCTGTAGGTAGGTCGAGTAATTCCCCTCATACGGGTAGCACCGTCCACGGTCGATCTCCAGGATCCACTCGGCCACGTTGTCCAGGAAATACCTGTCGTGGGTCACCGCGAGCACGGTGCCGGCGTACTGGGCGAGGTGCTGCTCCAGCCAGAGGACGCTCTCCGCGTCGAGGTGGTTCGTCGGTTCGTCGAGCAGCAATAGGTCGGGCTGCTCCAGCAGCAGCCGGCACAGCGCCACCCGGCGCCGCTCGCCGCCGGAGAGCAGGGTGACGTCGGCGTTGCCGGGTGGGCACCGCAGCGCGTCCATCGCCTGCTCGATCCGGCTGTCCAGCTCCCAGGCGCCGGCGTGGTCGAGCTTCTCCTGCAGGTCGCCCATCTCATTGAGCAACCGCTGCATCTCATCGGCCTCGGCGAAGCCCAGCTTCTCGGTGATCTCCTCATACCGGGTCATGGCCGCCCGGATACCGGCGACCGCTGCCTCGACGTTGCCGCGGACGTCGCGGGTCTCGTCCAGGAGCGGCTCCTGCTGCAGGAGTCCGACCGTGTAGCCCGAGGACAGCGTGGCATCGCCGTTGGACGCGACGTCGAGACCAGCCATGATCTTGAGGACGCTGGTCTTGCCGGCGCCGTTCGGGCCGACCACGCCGATCTTCGCGCCCGGCAGGAAGGACAACGTGACGTTGTCCAGGATGACCTTGTCGCCGTGGGCTTTGCGTACATTGCGCATGGTGTAGATGAACTGAGCCATATCAGGGGGGCCAACGCTTTCGCACTCGACGACATGCCGTGTCCAGGATGCGGCTTGACTCGGGGTGCTGCCTAATCTGCCGACCCGGTGAGCCCACCGCGCGTCGATGGCTCGAGCACGGTCAGTCGCGCACTCAGGCCGATGCGCACCCGCCAGCGACGTCGCCAGACCTTTGACGAGGTTGCGGCCCTGTGCGCCCGGCAGGACTCGAACCTGCGACCCGCGGTTTAGAAGACCGCCGCTCTATCCTCCTGAGCTACGGGCGCTCAGCTGGCCTTGCTGATCTCGGAGTCCGCGGCGACCGGCTTGGGCGCTGCACCCGTCCCGACCTGATGGCGCTCGTGATGAATGATTGTGACCGGGCACGCCGCATGCTGAACGACCTGATGACTAACCGAGCCGAGCAGCAGCCGGCCGAAGCCCCCCAGGCCTCGGCAGCCGACGACCAGCAGGTCGGCGTCCGCCGACTCGTGGATCAGAACGGCGGCTGGCTGACCTGTGCCGACCGCGACGGTGACCGGCACGCCTGAGCGCGTAGTCCGCGCCTCGACAAGCTCGTCCACCACGCGCTGGGCGTCCGCCCGCAGCGTGTCCGTATCGACCGACGCAACCGGCAGATACGCCGGCGCGCCCCAGGTCGTCGGCACCGGCTGCTGCTCGAGCACGGTGATCACATGGAGGTCCCATCCGTGCACCGCAGCCTCATCGAGAGCCCACTCGACGGTCTGGCGGGCGCTGGCTGACCCGTCGAATCCCACGACGATTCGAGACATTCGACACCTCCATTAGTGCTGTCTCCAGCAGACGGCCTAGGAGGCCGAACGGCGAGGGCACAGCGACCGCCAACCAGGGGACCAAGGTCCCGAACAGGCCGTATGGTGGCCAGGTGGCGGAGCGGCTGGTATGGATCGACTGCGAGATGACCGGCCTCGACCTCCGCAGCGATGCACTGGTCGAGGTGGCGGTGCTCATCACCGACTCGGAGTTGGCGATCCTCGACGACGGGTTCGACGTCCTCATCGCCCCGCCGCCCGGGGCGCTGGAGGGGATGCTGCCCGTGGTCCGGGAGATGCACGTCGCCTCCGGCCTGCTCACCGCCCTGGAGTCGACGACGACGACGCTCGCGCAGGCCGGGGAACAGGTCTTGGACTACGTCCGCGGTCACGTCCCGGACAGGCGAAAGGCCCCGCTTTGCGGGAACTCGATCGCGACGGACCGCGGATTCCTCGCCCGGGACATGCCGGACCTGGACGATCACCTGCACTACCGGATGGTCGATGTGTCCAGCATCAAGGAGCTGTGCCGGCGGTGGTATCCGAAGGTCTACTACGCGGCACCGGAGAAACACGGCGGTCACCGTGCGCTGGCCGACATCCAGGACAGCGTTGCCGAGTTGCGCTACTACAGGTCCACGATCTTCACCGCGGAGCCGGGCCCGGACACCACCGCCGCCCGGGCCGCAGCGGGCGCGGCGCCGGGCCTACTGCCCTCCCCACAGCCCTCCCACGCAGTGTCGGACTGAGCCCGGCCTGCTGTCTACACTGAGTGCTCGATCGGGCCCTCGACTCGACGTCCGACGTGAGGACAGCGGGTTGACAGCGGGTCAGTGGTGGGCGTAGCTCAGCTGGTAGAGCATCGGGTTGTGGTCCCGAGGGTCGCGGGTTCGAGTCCCGTCGCTCACCCAACTGCTGCGGTGGATGAGCTGACCGGCCGGTTGGGGATGGTTACCGAGCTGGATCGCGGGATCGGGCCGATCAAGCACCGCGACCGGGGGCTGACCGGCGGGCAGCTGCTGATGGGGATGGCGGCGGCTCAGCTGGTCGGGCCGGACTGCCTGGCCGGGTTGGACCGGGTCCGGGCCGACGCGGGTAGTGCGCTGCTCGCCGGGGCGGCGGTGCCGGCGAGCACCACGGCTGGCCGTCGGGTTGGGCTGCGACGTCGCGATCGCGGCGATGCGGAACCCGGCTGCCTGGCGGGCGTTGGCGGCCGTCCCCGACGACGACTGGCAGGACGCCCGTGGCATGGCCGGCGCGCAGGTCGCGACCTGCGACTACCCACCGGCCGGCTGGCCGGCAGGGACCTACCCCCCGATCCGCCGGGTCCAGGTCCCGACCGAGCAGCTCAGCGCCGATCCGCAGTCCCCGCCGCCGCCGCACCGTCGCCCCCGACCAGCTCGCGTTGGCCCTCGGCGGCGCCGCCGAGGACATCTGGGCGGTCAGCTTCATCGTCACCAACATCCCCGCCAGCCACGGGGACTACG